>JAPKYR010000112.1 GCA_026394215.1 bacterium | reverse complement strand
GCCCGAAATCGCAGCCGATCGCGCCTTAATTGATCGCGTGCCACGCAAGCTCGAAAATATCTATTTCGCTCTCGATCTTCTTCCCGCCTGCGATAACCACCGGCACCATCGCGGAGCTTGTCACTTTCTCGAAATCGTCGCAGTAGTATGTCTTTACAAAATGCGCGCCCTGTTCCGCCGCGATTCGGCACGCGAGTCCAAGATACCGCGCGTCTTTCTGCCCGATCTCCCGACCGACCGCAGTTACAGCAAGCACCGGGATTCCATATTCCTCGCCGAAATCGACAAGCTCCGAAAGCGCTTCAAGAGTCTGACGTTCATAGTCGGTGCCGACAAAAATAGAAAGCGTGATCGCGGAGACATTCAGCCTGACCGCGTCCTCGAGGCTTACAGTGATGCCTTCATCGGGAAGGATGTCTCGCTCGATTGAGGTCGCGCCGGACACCCTCAGCACGATTGGGATTTTTGTCTCGGGCGGGATGCAATTTCGTAAAAGCCCGCGAGTCAGCATGAGAGCGTCGGCGTGCGGGATTAACGGCTCCAGTGTTTTTCTCGGTTGTTCGAGACCTTTGATCGGCCCGAGAAAATAGCCATGATCCACAGCGAGCATAAGCACATGTCCGTCGGGTTGAATTATTCTTGAAAGTCTGTTTTTAAGTCCCCAGTCCATAATTTTTCTCCAGTTCTTCACCCCCTCTCTACGGAGTGGAGAGGGGGATGGGGGGTGAGGTATGCGGATACAGCATTACCTTCAACGATTCACCGGCTTCGGATGTCAGCCTGAATCCTTCCTGAACTTCTTCAAGCGGCAGACGATGCGTGATCATTTTCCGGACATCGATCTGCCCCGATTTTATCAGCTCGAATCCCCGGTGCGAATCGACCGGCCCTCCGGAATAGGAATGTATCACCGAAATTTCACTGGCGAGAAATTGCCCCAGCGGGATGTTCATCGTCTGATCGGGACCGCCAAGTCCGAACACGAGAATTGTGCCGCCTTTCTCGACCGAATCCATCGCCTGCTGGACCGCCGACGGCGCCATCGCATTCAGAATCACAATTTCCGCGCCCCATCCATCGTTCAGTTCGCGGAATTTCTTCGGGATGTCATCCCTCGCGTCGAAAACCGCGTCCGCGCCGAATTCCATCGCCATTTTTTTCCGGTATTCATTGATGTCGGTCGCGACAACCAGACTTGCGCCCCAGACTTTGGCAAGCCGTATATGTATCACACCCACGATTCCCGATCCGATTACCAGCACTTTTTTTCCCGCAGTCATCCCGGCGAGACGCTGACCCCGATAGACACACCCGACCGGCTCCGCGAAAGCGCCAACCTCGTACGGCATATCGTCCGGGAGCTTCATCGCGCCGAGACGTACCTGCAGCGGATGGATTCTGACATACTCCGAAAATCCGCCGGAGTAGAAATGCACTTTTTTGAAAACGTCGCAGGAGGTTTCGTGGCCGTTGATACATCGCGGACACGATCCGCACGGCACATGATGGAAGCAGGTGATCCGGTCGCCGGGTTTGAAATCGTCGACTCCACCGCCGACTTTCTCGACAATTCCCGCGAGTTCATGGCCGAGAATCACCGGCGCATGTTTGACACGATAGAATTCGTGGACGTCCGATCCGCATATTCCGGTCGCCATCACCTTGAGCCATGGCCGATTTCGGGTACGGGGACATCCTCGATACGGACATCATCGTTTCTGTAATAGACTGCTGCGCGCATTATGACAATGAGTTTAGCGGGTTTACGTTTGCAGGGCAAGTACTGAAAAGATTTCGACTTTGAAATCCCGGCAGAATATCGTATAGTGGCAGATGTGAACGGTATGTCTGATTTGGATAATAACGGAAAAGCATGTGATGTACCATCCTGCACAAGAGCTTATGGAACGACGATTCGAATTGTGCTTATTGTGATTATATTCGCGATTCTGGCCTACATCCTGACTCTGGGACATCATCACAATGACGAATTCCACCGCAACATAATTTACGCGCTACATAACGGTATTGATCTCAAACTCGACCTTCTTGAACCGCACAATCAAAATGGCGATGAAATCCTGGGACTTGCTCCGGTCCTGGTAAATATTCATGGGGGTGGATGGTCGGAGGGCGATAAATCCGAGAACCATGGTCTTTTGCAGTCGTTTTCGAAAATTGGATGGGTCGCGATCTCGATAAATTATCGCCTTGTGCCGGACGCGGTTTTTCCCGACCAGCTCGATGACTGTCGCGCCGCACTGAAATGGGTGGTTGAGAATGTCGAGCAGTATGGCGGTGATCCGGACAGAATCGTGCTCTGGGGGTCTTCCGCTGGCGCTCATCTCGCGCTTCTTACCGCAGCGACATTGAACCTTCCATACAATGACATCCCCCATGGCGATAACGGGATCGATTTCAATTTCGGGAATCGGATTCAATGCGTAATAGACATGGCCGGTCCAACCGATCTGACAAATCTCGGCATCTGGCGCTCGGACATTAAAAGTCAGATTTACGATATGCTTGGCGCACTGGAAAATCCAGGCAACTCCGCCGAACCTCTGCCCAACGCGCGGGAAGCGTCGCCAATAACGTATGTCGACCCCGGCGATCCTCCGGTTTTTATTGTGCACGGGCTGAACGATGATGTTGTGCCGATAATCCAGTCTGAGGCTCTCTATGAAGCCCTGATAGAGGCTGGTGTTGACGTCGAATTTATCAAGGTCGAGGGTCTGGATCATGTGTGCCATTTGTAAAATGCCTCAATGGATCCCTAGTAAGTATGGGCAAAAATTCAGGAATTTATAGGGAAGTATACAATTGAGCTGGAAAGATAATCGAAGGCCGGTCCCCGAAAATTCGCGTTCTCTGTTCAATATCGTGGAATAACAAAAATCGACCCGGATTCCGGGCCGTTTATTTTCAATCAATCGCGATAACTCTGGTATCTCACCCGATAAATACTTCTCTCATCAATTTAAGCGCATAATCAAGATCATCTTTCGACGCGACAATCGGCGGGGTGAATCGAAGCACCCATTCATGCGTGTCCTTGACGATCATGCCTTTCTCCATAAAAATTTCGGAATAATGATGTCCGTCCGGACCGCCTTTTTTCAACTCGATCCCTATCATCAAACCTTTGCCGCGAATCGACTCGATGTGCGGGCTTTTATCCGCGATCTTCTGAAGCTCCGTCATCAGATATTTCCCTTTTTCCGATGCCTGCTCGGGAAGCTTCTCCATCTCGATCGCATGCAGTGCGGCATACGCGATTGCCGACGATATCGGGCATCCTCCGAATGTGCTCCCGTGCGAACCGGGACCGAACAGGTCCATCAATTCCTTCCGCGCGAGAATTCCCGATACCGGCGCATATCCGGCGGAGATTGATTTTCCGAAACACAAAATGTCGGGGCGGCAATTTTCGCCGTCATGTTCCCATGCGAAAAGTTTACCTGTGCGTCCCCAGCCGGTCTGGACTTCATCATAGATCACAAGGACATTATTTTTTCGTGCATAATTATGAAGCTCTTGAAGGTAACCGTCGGGTGGTATATTGATCCCGCCTTCGCCCTGGATTGGCTCGATGAGGATCGCGATCGTGTTCTCGTTGACAGCATTTTTGAGGGCTGCGAAATCGCCGAATGGAATTTTTTTGAAACCCGGTACATATGGTCCGAAACCGTCCAGCGCGATATCGTCCCCTAACATCTGAGTGACTGTCAAAGTCCTGCCGTGAAAACATCCGGCGAAATAAATAATCTCAGGCGTGCCTTTGACCTTCTTTATATTGTTTCCCCAGCGTCGCGCGAGTTTTATCGCGCCTTCGGGAGCTTCCACTCCGCCGTTTGCCGGAA
Source organism: bacterium (assembly GCA_026394215.1). Classification (GTDB taxonomy): domain Bacteria; phylum JAJVIF01; class JAJVIF01; order JAPKYR01; family JAPKYR01; genus JAPKYR01. The sequence continues at coordinate 4,015 of JAPKYR010000112.1, read as the reverse complement.
GGAAACAATCGTACCCGGTCATTTCGGTGATTTTCCTCCCGAAAAGCGCGAGGAACGGGTCGGGCATGAAACGTCCGAGTACTGTCGGCGACTGGTGCGCGAGGAAATGCAGAAGCATCTCGCGAACGAGCGGGTGATTATGTCCGAGATTGGCCGCGGAGTACGCCGCGACTCCATCGAATATTTTTCGCCCATTACGGGTATAAAGCCACGCGCCTTCTGCGCGTATGACCGGGTCCTGAGATAGAAGCCCGTAATTATGGGCGACGGTGGATTTTAAAAGCTCGATTGTTTCCGTTGCCGATAAATTCAGCCCTTCAAGGTATAACTTCTCCGCCATCGACTGGATTTCGGATCGGCCAAGCATGCTGTTATTTATTTTTGTGTCAGTTTTAGACATGATAAATCTCCTTTTGATGAATAATTAGAAATGGAAAATAGGTGGGGAATGTCCCCGGTAAAATCAAAAATCGATCCAGGGGACGAAGGCATCGCCGCGCCACCAGCCTTTGAATGGTTTCGGGCGTGAACAATATATATGAATAAATCCATGTCTCATTTTGAAGTTATCCGATGCGGTTTGATGATTATAACATTGACCGTAACCTTCCAAGACTATATCATGGCTACCATATTCCTTCTACCCTAAAAGAGGAAATCGTATGAAAGCATTAATCACTGGAATTACCGGATTTGTAGGAAGCCACCTCGCGGAGCATCTGCTCTCGCTTAATTATGAGGTATTCGGATCGGTACGATGGCGGAGCAAACGCGACAATATCGCCCACCTTGAAAAACAAAGGGTTATCAAATTATTCGAGACAGACATAAAGGACCCGCTCAGCGTCCGCAAAACCGTTGCGGACTGTTTGCCGGATGAGATATATCATCTTGCCGCGCAGAGTTTCGTGCCGACATCGTGGGCCGCTCCCGCCGAGACTCTCGACACGAACATACTCGGACAGCTTAATATTCTCGAAGCGGTGCGCGAAGTGGTCCCGGACGCGAAGGTGCATGTGGTCGGATCGAGCGAGGAGTACGGGCTTGTCCATCCTGACGAGTGCCCGATGACCGAGGATCAGCCGCTTCGACCGTTAAGCCCCTATGGGGTCAGCAAGGTCGGGCAGGACCTTCTCGGCTGGCAGTTTTTTCAGTCGTACAGGCTTCATGTCGTCAGGACCAGGGCTTTTAATCACACCGGACCGCGTCGTGGGGAAGTGTTCGTGACGTCCAGTTTTTCGAAGCAGCTTGCGGAAATCAAACTGGGAAAATCTCAGCCTGTGATGAAGGTCGGAAATCTTGAGGCAAAGCGGGATTTTTCCGATGTCCGGGACGTTGTCAGGGCATATCACGACGTTCTGACGAAGGGCACTCCGGGTGAGGTCTACAATATCTGCTCCGGGACGGGTCGGACGATACAGTCGGTGCTGGATTTACTGCTCGAAATTACCGGCCTTAATGTCGAGATCGAGCAGGACCCGAAACGCATGCGTCCAAGCGACGTGATGGTGCTTGAGGGTAGCGCGGCGAAAATAAAAAAGGAAGTCGGCTGGACGCCGTCGATACCGTTCGAGCAGACGATGAAGGATTTGTATGAATTCTGGCTTGAGAGGGTGTAGGGGACAAGCGGATATTTCCTAAGTAAATTTACCTAGTTAACAATCGTCGACATCCCCAATCGATTCCTGTAATCTCTCCCGCTTGGATTTCCTAATCGATATCCGGACATCGCCTTACCCGTTGAAATTGTGGACTTCCAATAAATCATCTATCATTGGCACTATGTAAAATAGAGGATATACTACGGGCAGAAAAATCCGATTTTCCCGTGCTAGATCAAGAACCGAATAAGAATCGTGAGGAACAAGAACATGACTTACACGGAACCCCCAAGGTCGCCATTGATGAATTCGTACCGAGTCCTGGTAGTCGGGCTGGTGATGGTGCTCTGCGTGATGGGGATCGCGTTAATAGAGATGACAATCGGGCATTACACCGGATTCGGCAACTCGCCCGAACGTGTCAATGCCCTTGCAAACAGTGTCGACGCCTGTGTCAACTGCCATAAAGACTCGACGCCTGGAATTATTAACCAGTACGGATACAGTTCGATGGCGGCGGTCGGAGTAACCTGCCAGGATTGCCATGAGGTTGAGGAAAGTTATCCCGGCTCGGAAAATCATATGGGGCAATTTTACATACTGACCGAACCGACTCCGGCAGTCTGCGCTAAGTGCCATAGCCAACAGGTGCAGCAATATAATCAGTCCAGGCACTCCGCCCCGGCATGGGCCGCGATGCGCGGGCTTGACGATTTCACTCCGCAACAGGTCGCGTCTTATCAGGCAATTCCGGAGGGCACCTACGCGCCGGATAAAACTCGCAGCGAGCTTTACGGACTTGAGGGTCCGGAAATAACGCAGTCCGCTTGCGAACGGTGCCACGATATCGGCGAACCGCACGCTGACGGATCTATCGGACAATGCCAGTCGTGCCATCTAAGGCATGAATTCAGCCTCGAACAGGTTCGCAAACCCGAAACATGCAATGCCTGCCATATCGGACCCGACCATCCGCAGTACGAAATTTACCAGGAATCTCCGCACGGGATCGAATATGCCACCAGTTCTGCACACTGGAACTGGAACGCCGAACCAGGCACACTGACAGTTAATGATTTTTCAGCCCCGACCTGCGCGGTCTGCCATATGAGCGCATTCGGGTCGGCTCCGACAACGCACGATGTCGGCGACCGTCTGAGCTGGTACCTGTTCGCGCCGGTAAGCGAAAAACGTCCGGACTGGGAAACCAACAGGACACTTATGCAGGGAGTATGCGCCGAATGCCATAGCGACAGTTTTATCAGAGACTTTTATACAAGGGCTGATGGAACTACCGAAAGAGTGAACGAACTCGTTCTTGAAAGCCGTGTAATATTCAAGCCGTTGCAGGATGCCGGTCTGATCACTCCCGAACCGTTCGATCAACCAATCGATTTTACAATCTTCGACCTCTGGCACCATTGGGGAAGGACCACCAAATTCGGGGCATGGATGCAAGGTCCCGATTATTCCCAGTGGCATGGGGCTTATGAACTCCTTAGAGAGATGGCGACGCTGCGCGATTATGTCAGTACCCAGCTTCCGGATGCCGTACTCCCGCCGGTATCGGAGCAGGAAGTTGAGATTTCTCCGGAGCCGGTAACAGAAGCACCTTCCGGAACCGGGGGGGAATGACCGATGTATTACCTGGCAATATTGTTCCCTAAATTGCTCGGAGACCGTCCGCTTCCGTTCACACGCGACCAGGTAATGATGTGGATGATCGTAATTAATGAGTTCTTCCTTGGGGTCGACCATTTTCTTGCCCACATGATCAGCGGGAATATTTGGAACCAGGAATTATATCCAATCATCGCCGGTCCGGTCACAGGGGTTTTCCTGATAATCGCGATTTTAATGGAAAGAAAGAGCAGGCTGGCGTCGTCCATTATCGCGACTATCCCTCTTCTTGCGACAATCCTCATGGGCTTGTATGGAGAGTACCTTCATATTAACCGCACATTTATCGAGGGCGCTCCTATGGGTCAGAAGGTCACAATCGACACCCTCGTATGGGCAGTGCCTATCATTGCACCCCTGACGGCAAGCTTCATCGGCGTCCTCGGAATCAGCGCCGCATGGCAGGAAGAACCCGCCGATTCAGGCCTCCTGGTTCTTAATGGCCGAACACGTCTGCAGCTTCCGTTCAGTAAAACCCGGGCTTACTTTTTCCTGGTTGCCCTCGGGATTCTAGCATGCCTGATAAGTAGTGTTCTCGATCATGCACGCACCCATTTTGTAAATCCATGGTTGTGGTTTCCGTACGTGGGTGGTCTGTTTTCGGTTATGGCTGCGGTCCTCTTAGGGGTAATAAATAATCCAAGTAAAGGCGACCTCACAATTTACGCGTTTGCGATGTTTATCCTGATTTTGATCGGACTCGTCGGTACGATCCTTCATATTCATTCAGTCCT
>JAPKYR010000292.1 GCA_026394215.1 bacterium | reverse complement strand
TACTAAAAAAGATAAATTAGTCGCTGAACTTCTTAAGGAGCAGAGAGAGGATTTTCTCGGCGTGTTTGAAGCGATGGACGGGCTGCCGACCACAATCCGCCTTATCGACCCGCCGTTCCATGAATTCCTACCATCGGATTCCGAAATCCAGGGCATGATAAAAGCCGCGAAATCGAAGACTGAGAAAAAACGTCTCGAGGATATGGGCGAATTACGGAAATCGATCGATGAGGCCAACCCGATGCTTGGCACGCGCGGCTGCCGCCTTACGATCATGTTCCCGATTATCGCCGAAACGCAGACCCGCGCTATTTTCGAGGCCGCATGCATCCGCAAGAAGAAAGGTTTCAATCCCAAACCGGAAATAATGATTCCATTGACCATGGACGTGAAAGAGCTAATGGAGTTGGAGCCGATCGTTCGCGGCACAGCGGAGAAAGTCATGAAGGAACAGGGGGTCATGGTCGATTATCTTTACGGAACCATGATCGAGATCCCGCGCGCAGCGTTGACCGCCGATGAGATCGCGAAAGTCGCAGAGTTTTTCAGTTTCGGGACCAATGACCTCACTCAGACAGCGATGGGATTGTCGCGGGATGACACAGCGCAACTGATTCAGATGTATATCGAAAAAGGGCTGCTTCCTGTCGATCCGTTCCAGGTGCTCGATCAGCGCGGAATCGGTCGATTGATGAAAATCTGCATCGAGGATGGACGAAAAACGCGTCCGAAAATCAAACTCGGAATATGCGGCGAGCATGGCGGAGAGCCTGAGAGTGTCGAATTCTGCCATAAAATCGGGCTTGATTACGTGAGCTGCTCTACCTACAGAGTGCCGGTCGCGCGCCTTGCGGCAGCGCAGGCAGTGTTGAAAGAAAAAGCCGCGAAGTAGTTACTTACAAACTTTGTAGAAAATTTAATTGTGTAAGTTCATAATTCACATATATCGATAACTCGGTAGATGAGGGTTTGTTTATTACAAAATTATTAATTTTTACTTGACATTTGTTTTTTTTAGGTTAAAATTTAATTAACATCAAATCCGGTGCCGGGAAGGAGGGATGGCTTTCAGAGGAAAAACTACAAAATTCTGTTCTCATTTGTAAGGGCAATCTGTTAAAATTAGTATAACTGATTCGGAGGTGCATCATGAGAACATACTTCCTAATTCTCCTGTTTTCGGTGCTTCTTGTCGGTTGTGCGCATAATCCTGTCCTGCCCGGAGTTTCAGACAACCCCAACCCAAATGGTGACGCTCTCCAGATAACCCCGGATCGAGAGTCATCCTTCTTTGACCCTCATAAACTCTGGGCTGCCGGGAAACTGTATTTCGATGCAGACCATGAAAAAATCGAATTGGTACCATTCAGATTTGGCGGTATACATCTCAACGTCCTCAAATTTTTCGAGGAATCATGCGACGATTGTTTGCTGATCACGGGTGCGACAAATAACGGAGATGGAACTATTAATCTCTCGATTGAGATTACCCACCCATTCCCGAATCATCCGGAACTGACGGTATTCGATCCGAAGTTGATTCTGATGTTTCAGGGATCGCATGAATTACCCAGATGTAGTGACATGTTTGACCAATTCCCATTGTATCCGTTATTTCCGCAATCTTACCATTTATCCTGGCGTCTCATGGGTGATCCGGAAATCTTAAATCCGGATGGTTGGACTTACCGCTGGAGCCCCTGGTACGATTCGGGTTATCCTAATCCTATTTTCAACTACTGGGAAGGTAAATACGCGTTTGGCGGAACACCGACAGCTAATTTCAACGGTTACCTCGACTATTATTCAAACGAGGACCGGCACATGCTGGAAAGCGGCGCTAGTGTCGAGAGGACTTATCATTTATCGCTTCCATCAGGTCCTATTGTTGCGGGATATGCGCTTGATGCATGTTGGGAAGTGCCGACAGTCATGCCGGTACTTAATCCGGCAGATGATTTTCCTATTACAGCAAATCAGCCTGAATGCTATAAGTTCGAATGGGTATTCAATAATGGCGAACCCATTAAAGATATTCATTGCTGTAACGAAGTATTGCCCCCAAGTGTCGAGGAAGGATACGTGGAATTTTATTTATGGTATAAGCTCCCCGAAGCATTGCCGGACTGTATCATGATTGGAAGCTGGTGCGAAGAGTTTGACAACGAATGCGGTGGTTTTTGTGCCTACCATGGTACCCCACCAGATGATCATATTCGTTGCACTCCGGGCATTTATCTCCAATTTATCCCCAATGGCACATATCAGGCTATTGCTGCAGAGTACCACGCAGGCAATGAATGGGGGGAATTAGCCAAATATCCCTCTTTTGATGTCTTCGAATTCACAATTGACATCAACTGACCTTTTAATCTTGATGAAGGAGGAATTCCAATGAAAAAATTGATGATCTTTATCATGGTTGGATTCTGTGTCTCTTGTTCCAATCATGGACCAGTAGATGTAGAGGTGGAGGATATAGATAAGACCGCGGATGCATTTGTATCTGATGTTCAGTGCATCTTTGGAGAAGACGAGGGTATATTTTATGACGCTGATATAACCGAAATTCTTCAGGGCCCCGGTCTTCCAGAAGGTGATGAAGGCACATTATGGAGAGATCCTGTTACCGATCATACGTGGGCAGTTGCGGTTGCCCTTCGGGAAGAGGCTGCAGTTTCAAATACACGGAGCATTTATATAAAATTCCTTTGCGACGATGGAGGAGCCCAGAATTCAATCAGCCCGGCAATCGCTGTAACAGACGGAGATGATGTACCGATCGAAGGGAATATCTGCCTGGCAAGGGTGGCTTCATGCTATTTGGAGACAGCAAATTCAGGATCTCAACCAGACCCAACTGAATGGACTTTTGTTGAAGTATCGATCATATTCCAAATACTTAATGCACCAACAGGCGGACATCTGGTACCGTACTGGGAAATTAGGTTCGTCCGCCTGATTTTTGACCCGGATGACATAAACCTGAACACAAACTGGTTAACCGTAGCACCTGTTCATCGCGTTGTAACATCTTTACATGATTACGATATACATAGCGAAATTTCAGGGCCAGGAATGATGATGCCGGATATCGCATATGATCCAAGATCGATTTCCGGGTTATTCCAAGGAAAGGGGGATCTTTATTTTGTCTGGACATGGTATCGTCAAACCTTAGATCCTACAGCTCCCGCTGGGCCTCGTGTTTATTGTCAACGCTATATACGAATGAGTGACTATTATAACGACTTTGGTTTTGACTTTAATGGTCCAGTATTAGTCCAGAGAGTTATTGGACAATACGCAGGTGCTATATGTCACGGTTTCCAGCCTCGTATCGACGTCGGTAAATGGAGTTGGCCTGATTTAATACCTCCAGAGCTTCCTCAGTGGCGAGTATCGATAGTTTATACAGGTGATAACTTCGTGTTATTTCCTCATTTTGCTTACTTTGCAGCTGGCGAAAAATTGAATACAGTAACAAAAATTGACTTCAGGCTGGAGGGATTATTTCAGGGGGGTAACCCCGAAGATCATTCCTGTGCCGGTTTCCAGCCTTCCATCGATGTCGCCCGTCAAGATGAAGAATTTAATGCAAATCTCGTTGCTCTGGTCTGGACCCAGGTAAGGCAAAACGGATCCTTTGTCAACGATACCACTGTAACATATGTCGATACACATGCCGGTATTGGATCCTTTGTAGCTGCTCCTGCTGAAGTCGAGAAATCGTGGTCTTCGCCATCAGTGTGTGTTTTTCCATGGAACTTAGGAGGTGAGACCTTTTCGTACATTTCTTACCTTCAGTCTGATAATCCGAATTCATTACTCTGGAAACCAACAGCCAGACAAGAAAGAACCGCACTATCTGATCCACCTGGGCAACGAATGCATTTATATACAGAAAGATATTTGCCTATTCAACAAATATATATTCCTGAACTGGAAACCACATGGTTGTTTGGATATGGTGAATATGATTATGGAGCTCAATATTCGAATTGGTATGGAACAAGTTCATCATGTGTACTTGCTAATCATAGCTACTGGGTACTATGGTCAAGCCCGAGCAATTCATATAGTAATACCAACCTTACATCGGTTTGGGGTTGCTGGGGATTTCCGCAGCCATAGAATCATTTGTTCTTAATTATCAGATTGTTATTAGCCGAGGACATTGTTCTCGGCTTTCTGATATTGAACAGGAGTAAGTCAGATAAATCATGCTTAAGAGATGGGAATTTTTTAATCGCCCTCCCCATGCTACAATACCCCCGTACCGATGTTCATACGCTGGATCACATATATCGTCGTCGGGTTGATACTTGTGCTTCTCAACCTTATCGCGAACACGCGATTCGGATGGTCGATCGACCTTGCATGGATTCTTGTCGCCGCCGCCGCATTTGCGTGGCTGGTCGAGATCGCTCCGATCGCGGCGCTCGCATTCGGCCTCGTTATCGACGGGCTGTCGGGATCGTCGGGATTCTATACGGTTTCATATCTGGCGATGGCGATGCTTCTTGTCTTCGCCAGAAGGATATTTTTCCTGGAAGGTTTTTTCCCGGCATGGATAGCCGCGGTTCTTGGCGGGGAGATGCTCTGGTTGTTCTTCTGGATCTTCGCGAGAGGGATACAGATGATAGGCGGAAGCGCGAGACCGGGCGGGTTGATCTCACCATTTATTTTAAGCACTTTTTTGATCTTCCCGTTCGTTTTTTTAATCGCAAGGGCAGTGCTCCGGAAACCGCCTGAAAAATCGAAATCAAAATATTTCAGTTCGGCGAAACGATCGATCAACAGGACATGACATTCAAGCGAGAATACAACGAGGCCGAGGAATTTTATCGCCACCTTCCGATGGCGGAAAAGCATACGTTCAAACGCGAGCATCTCGCGGTGCCTATTCTTATCATTGCGCTGATTACCCTTCTTCTGGTCCTTTTCTACATTGCGGTAGTACGTTACCCGTACTATCAGGCGCAGGCGGCGAAGAACCGGATCGCGCGAATCACGCTCGCGCCGCCGCGAGGCGATATCCTCGACCGTAACGGCGTCCCGCTCGCGCAGAATCATTCGGTCTATGACTGTTACTTCATCTCGTCCGATGATATTGAAACCGACGTCGAGGATCTGACAGAACTCGGACATTTTCTGGGGTTGACGGATTCGCAGCTTAGCACTGTGATCGAGAGTCGAATGCAAGCTGCGAGTGTCAGGAGCATGGCGTCGGAACTCTGGGCCGCCAAACTGGGGGTACTCGGCGCGAAAAGCCTTCTCGTTAAAACAGACCTGAATCAGGTTGAGGTCACTGCGATCCTCGAACGGTCGGAACAATTCCCGCGCGCGTTTCTGGAGATGGCGTACCGGAGAAGTTATCCGGTTGGGGAAATTTGCGCCCATGTAGTGGGTTACCTCGGTGAAATTTCCCAGAGCGAACTTAGTGAGAGAGAGCCTCTCGGATACTATATCGGCGATATTGTCGGAAAGGCCGGGCTTGAAAAACAATATGATAATTCGCTGAGGGGCCAGCCCGGTGAAAGGCTTGTGCAGGTCGATTCGCGCGGACGGATTCTGGGGGAAGCGGAGATGGTGCCCGCGGTCATCCCGAATAATGGCGCTGTCGTTGTACATGGCGACGATGTCGTCGTCCTTGACTCAGGCGATGTGGTGGACCTTACAAGCGGTGGCATCAAATTCCGCATTTCATTGAGCGGAGTGAAACTGGAAATAGACGAAAGCGGAGCCGGGATAATTGTCGAGGATACGGGCACGGGCGGGACATATGGCGACTGGCACGTGCTCAGGAGCCAGGGAGAAATAGCGAGCGTCGACGGAAGAGTAGTGATGAGGCCGTCGGTTATCCCTCCGCGCGGAGGCGCGCCGCTTCGCACAACCATCGATCTTGGAATTCAACGGGCTGCCAACGAAATTCTCGGCAACATAGTCGGCGGCGTTGTAGTAATGGATCCGCGAAACGGCGAGATTCTCGCGATGGTCAGTAAGCCCGGTTACGACCCGAATTTATTTTCACGAAGCGGGGTCGACGCGAGCGGATGGCAGTCGATTATGGAGGATGAGCACTTCCCTCTCCTTAACAGGCCGGTTCAGAACGCGTATATCCCCGGCAGCTCATACAAAATAATTACCGGACTCGCCGCAGCGGAGAATGGCCTCGCGAATCAGACATGGCACTGCGGGGGATCTCTCGAAGTCGGAAACCGGGTGTTCAGGTGCTGGAACCTGGGGGGGCATGGCACGGTTAATTTTTCGCAAGCCATAGCCAATAGCTGCGACGTCGCGTTTTACCAGATGGGCGAGACGCTCGGGCACGACAAAATCGCGGAGGTTTCACGATTGTTCGGACTCGGCTCTCCGCTTGGTATCGATCTTCCCGATGAGCGCGGCGGTTTGATTCCGGACGACGCATGGAAACGCAGCCGATTCGGCGATGATGAGCGGTGGTTCCTCGGCGATACGATGAATATGGTGATCGGGCAGGGATTCGTGCAGGTGAGTGTTCTTCAAATCGCGCGATCGACCGCGGTTCTCGCGAACGGCGGCTATCTTGTCCCGCCGCATATCAACCTTCTATTGACACCGGCTCCGAGCATGATCGACAGGGTGAATGTTAATGCGTCGAGCATCGATGCGGTCAGGAGCGGTATGAGGCTTTGCGTGACAGAGGGCACCGGTAGATCATGTTCACTGGGGTGGATCGACATCGCAGGGAAAACCGGCACCGCCGACGATCCTCCCCGCCCTGAACCTCATTCATGGTTTACATGCTTCGGGCCGTACGATAATCCGCTGCTTGTGATAACAATTTTCTGCGAAAATGCCGGGCATGGCGATGAAAAAGCCGCCCCGCTTGCCGCAAGAATCTGGGAAAGCGACGCGGTGAAGAATTATCTCGCAGGGCAGGGATATCAGATTCAAAGCCCATGAATCGGTGAAAATAAACAAAATTTTTGCGAAATATGGTTAGCAGTGATTGATTTTAGATTATAATTATAAAAGGAGTTTCAATAGGATATGAATTTTCCGGTCATAAAAAATGTTTTAGCTGAAGAAAATCAGACTTCCACTACTCGAGTCCATTTATTTCGGGAGTTAGAAAAATTACTTGGAAGGCCTGTAATTACATACTTCACTAGTTTTGTCTATCCTGTAATTATAGATGATAGTGATGCGGTTATGATTGAGGGAGTCTTGCAGCATATCGATCAGTCGAAAGGATTTGCCTTGATTATTGATTCTCCTGGAGGCGATGGACTAGCGGCAGAAAGGATCATAAATATTTGTCGGAGCTATAGCAAAACTGGAGAGTACTGGGTGATAGTTCCAAACCAGGCAAAATCGGCCGCAACAATTATATGCTTGGGAGCTAGCAAAATTTTTATGTCAGCAACTTCAGAATTAGGACCTATTGATCCTCAACTAACCATTAAAGAAGCAAGCAGCTTGAAGAGGTATTCAGTTTACAACTTAATAGAAAGTTATGAATCCTTATTCGGCAGGGCAGTTAGAGCTAAGGGTAATTTAGAGCCTTATTTACAGCAACTCGCAAGATATGACGAAAGAGACATTAAGGAATTCAGATCTGTTCTTGATTTATCTGAGGATATTGCCATAAAAGTGTTGAAATCCGGGATGATGAAGGGCGATACTAAAATTAGAGAAAAAATGCAGATATTCTTATCGCCAAAAAGTACAAAGATCCATGCAAGGCCAATATTTCGTGATGAAGCAAAGAAATGTGGTTTAAATATTGATTCAATTGATATAGATAGTAAATTATGGGAATTGATTTTCGAATTATATATACGTACAAATCATTTTGTTAATACAAAAGTTACCAAATGCATTGAGTGTGAGAAGGATTCTTTTTTTGCAGGAGTTGGTTCCCATGAATAAAAATAAGCCTAAAAAAAGAGTAAGAGCGAAGGCTGATTTTATTAAGGCTCAGAAAAGCCTTGACGACATACAACGCACTATCCAACCATTTATTAAACCCTCGGACTCCAAGCGTGTGACTACGGCTGGACAATGGCTGGAAAAATCCTGTCTTCCAGAGGTTCTCATCAAAAGAGACTAATAAATTTCTTACTCTTACTATCCTTCCCCCTTTGATGTAAAATAATCCTCATCTATGTCAGAAAATATTTCGGCATCAAGGACTTTGGTCATCAAATTCGGCGGAAAAACCCTTCAAGATCCCGACCGCATTGTTTCCAATGCAAAAAAAATCGCGAAAATCGCGCTTACAGATCGTGTCGTCGTTGTGGTCAGCGCGATGGGTGAGGAAACGAGCCGCCTGATTTCGCTCGCGCATTCCGTAACGGAGGGAAAACCGACCCCCCGCGACACAGTACGGGTCGCGGCATTCGGCGAGATGACCGCGGCGACACTTTTCGCTTCGGCTCTTGAAGCGCAGGGGTGTTCGGCGCGCGCGATCCTTCCCACCGATGATGCGTGGCCGGTACTCGCGTCGGAAGAGGGAGAATCCGCTCTCAGCCTGGAAAAAGTAAACGAGGATCGACGGATCACGCTTCACGACAAGGAAAGCTCCAAACGCATCGGCGAACATATTCTTCCGATGCTTGAATCAGGCATCACTCCAGTAATCTGCGGATTCCTCGCGCGCGATCCGATGGGTAAATTGATTACTCTCGGACGCGGCGGATCGGACACAACCGCGTTTTATCTCGGGAAATTACTGGCCGCGGACGAGGTAATTATCGTTACCGATACCGAGGGCGTGTTGACCGCCGATCCGAGCAAAGTAGAGTCGCCGAATAAAATTTCCGTTATCTCGACCGACCAGCTCGACACGATGGCGCGTGGCGGCGCGCTTGTCCTTCACCCCCACTCGCTCGAACATAAAACTCCCGACATGCGCGCGCGAATTGTGAATTTCAAGTCGGATGACATTACCGACGGCGGCACGCTTATCGAGGGCTTCCTTCGCGCGACACTCCGCTCGACCCCGTTCCAGCTCGCATTGATAAGCGTCGTAGGCGAGGAAGCGATCGAGGACGCAAACCTTATAAGCCATCTCTCGGCAAGCCTCGCAAGAGACGGGATCTCGTTCCACGGGCTTGCGGTTACGCACAATTACATGGGAATTTTCGTCCCCGAGGAATCGTGCCAGCTCGCGTACCACAAAATCCACGACCAGTTGAAGGCGGAAGCGGCGTTCAAATCGATCTCGATGCGCAGGAAGGTCGCGAGGATCACGATCTCGTCGCCGAAATTCCAGGATCAGCCGGGGATACTCGCGCATATCGCGAAACTCCTCGCGGATAATGAAATAAATGTCATTGATTACATTACATTGCAGGGCGATGTGGCGGTCTATGTGGACTGGAGCGACAGGGAAAACACGATCCGGCTCCTCCGCCGCCTTGCCGTATCGGCCAGACTGGACGAGGTCATCGCGGGCAGGTAGGGGGGGATGCTCTTGCGCCATATGTTTTTTTAGAATATAATTTATGCATCAAAGGTTCCACGGAGGTGAGCTGATGAGATTGTTCTCGATCCTTGTGACGATGTTAATCTCACTGGTGATGGCTTTTGGATGCGGGGGAGGGGGAGGAGTAGGAGATGTAGTAGGAGTTAATCCCCCAACCGCTGCCGTGCATGCTGATAAATACATCTCCTTACCAGGCGATTACATCTGCTTTTTCGACGATTCCACAGACCCGGATAACGATATCGTCAAACGCGAATGGGACTTCACCTATGATCCCGTCGATGGATTCCAGCCCGAGCCTGATACATACTTCAACCCATGCTACTTATACCAGGAAAGCGGAACATACCTTGTCCAGTTGAAAGTGACGGATTCATTTGGCGTTGAGGACATGCTGGGCAAACCTCTGGATATTCAGATTGTCGATTCCATACCTCCGGTCGCGCTTGGGGATGCCTATCCAAAAGCGCAGGAAACGTATCAGCTTATCCATTTCTTCGATGCCGGCTCTTACGATCCCGACGGCGGGGAAATCCAATACTGGAACTGGGATTGGGAAAATGACGGGATATTCGACGGATACGGAAAAAACGTGATGCATGCGTATTCCGTTGCGGGAACCTATTACGTTCAGCTCATGGTCCGGGACGACGAATCCGAAGAGGGTACGCTTGCCGAACCGCTTGAAATAAACATCGTCTGGTAAGGTTCATCCCCTCTCCTCCAATTCGACCTCCACAAAAAGTATCAGACGATCAAAACCCCGCACGAGAAAGACATGATCCAGCGTCAGATCGACGCGACGGATCGCCAAATCGACCTGCTGGTCTACGAGCTGTATGAGCTAACGGAGGAGGAGATAGGGATAGTGGAGGGGGGATGATTACCAAATGGTCTGTAAAAATTGCGTGATTGTCATTAAAATTTGTTGCATAGACCGGAAAATCGGGTAAGATTTCAAAAGACAGCCATGGAAACAAAACGCCCAATCCTGACAGATGCTGACATTGCTTCCCTTCTGGCAAGACACAAAACGCTTCCTCGTGATTGGCGAAAAAGACTTCACGCCCGGTCAAAACCAACCTATGGCCATATTAGAAATGAGTTAGTAATAAAAGATAACAAGGAGATATTTTCTATAAAGAGTCGTCAGAATTCTAACAATCCATTGGATTTCTCGATTGTTTTAATGTTCACAAATGGGAGTAATCATAGATATATAATACTCAGATGTAACGGTATTCATCCATCAGAGCATACGAACCGATGGGAAAAACTTAAACGACTTCCAAACCATACATTCTCACCTTGCTTTCATATCCATAAAGCGACACAGCGTTACCAGGAGGAAGGATTAAGGATAGAAGGCTATGCTGAGCCAACTGAGAATTACTCGGATTTTCATACGGCGCTTGACCATTTTATGGAAATTAGCGGCTTTTATGATCCCGGTGATGAGGATACTAATCTTAGATTATTCGGGAGCACAATATGAACTCAGCAATCTTGGCGAAAGACTTTCAAGAGAAAGTCTGTAAACAGGTCCGCGTGGTTCAGGAGGGATTGGACAGGTATGTCATTTTCCAGCCTTTCATGTTCGATGACGGCGATCATTTCGTGGTTATCTTAAAAAAAGAACCTGACGGTTGGGCGTTGACTGATGAAGGCCATACATTGATGCATGCGCAATACGATGATTTCGACTTGACCAAAGGTGCTCGTGGATTAAAATTAGATGCGATACTAAACGGTTTTTCTCTGGAAAATCGCGACGGGGAATTAAGATTACATATTCCTGATGAGTTATATGGTGATGCTCTATATTCATACCTCCAAGCTCTGAATAAAATCACAGATTTGGAATTTTTACGGCAGGAAGGAGCCAGGTCAACTTTTTTTGATGACGTCCGGTTTTTGATGGAAGAATTGATTCCCGAAAATCGAAGGACCTTCAAATACTTCGATCCGGAACGCGATCCAAAAAGAAACTACGAAGTTGATTGCAGAATTAACGGTCTGCCCAAACCGAATTTTGTCTTTTTTATAAATAACACGGAAAGATGTCAGAACGCCACAATAGTATGCCGGCAGTATGAGAGTTGGCAAATTCCCTTTAGGGCAGTTGGCATATTCGAAAACCAACCAGATGTTAATGGCAGGGCTGTTGCTCAATTTACAGACATAGCCGCTAAGCCATTTTCAAGTCTCAGTGTTAAAGATCGGATTAAGGCATATTTCGAGGAAGTACTTTCTGGCCAATATTAAATCAGTTTTGTAGTTTCATACCGCACCGTCTGCCGGGGACAAACTAAGTGACGCCTTATACCGGTAATAATCTTAAGATACCCTTCCCTGCGTCACGTTCTTGCTGCAAGTCGTAGCTTTAGCGAAGGCTTGCCGCCGAATGTTCCCATCCCAAAAATCCCCAATCACCACGTCGGCGGCTTGTGGAATGCGCTCTTTGA
Source organism: bacterium (assembly GCA_026394215.1). Lineage (GTDB taxonomy): Bacteria > JAJVIF01 > JAJVIF01 > JAPKYR01 > JAPKYR01 > JAPKYR01. The sequence continues at coordinate 6,855 of JAPKYR010000292.1, read as the reverse complement.
GTTTCGTAGCCCGATACGCTTGCGAAATCCACTCGGGTTTTGGCAGTGAGATTCTCCACTTCCCCGGAATTCGTCCATAAAACACTCGACTATCAACCTTAATTATGATTTAATTATATTAAGGTCAGGTTGAAGATTCGTAGGTGGAAATGGGGGAGAGGGGGCTGGTGCGTTTTAGGAAAATGGCACAGGACGCCGCACGAGCATACTGGCGCTTTACTATCCTCTGGCTCATTATCGGAGCGGTGCTTGGCATCCTCGCGTCCCTGTCGCTTCTGGTGCCGGGATTTCACACGTCGCATCCGCTTCCGGGCTACGGACGTCTTGTCTCCGCCCATCGCGCGTGCATGATCCATGGCGTTCTGATGACAGCCGTGATGGCGCAGGCTTATACCCTTCTACCGCGCCTGACCAAGTCACGCGTGAAGTCCGTAAGGTTCAGCCTCATTGCGGCGTGGATCGGATTCGCGATAGTAGCCGTAGGAATAATTCAAATAATTGCCGGGATGGGGTCGGGCAGGGAATACTCCGACCTCCCAACAGGATTCGCGATTCTCTTCTGGTTCTATCTCATCGCTGTGGCTATCGACCTGAGCCTTCTTTTAGCGGGGTCAAATGTGATGGCCTCGAATCCTTCAAGCCTAAACCGAAACTCCCGACAGGCGAATTCCTTATCGGAGTCGCGTTAATTCTTACGCTTGGACCGCTGGTGGGGATCGGGCATCTTCTCGATGCGCCAATATGGCCGGGTTTGAAGGTGATCGGGGCATTCGCAGGAGTGGTTACTGGAGCCGCATTCCTGCTTTTGGTCAGGGTTTTGTGGAGAGGGTCGATGACAGGCGCATCGCAGCTTCTGTTTTTTTCGGGGCTGATTGGACTCGGAATAGTGGCTGTGCAGGGAATAACGTTGGTGTTCCCGCCGATCCACACCACATTCCATTACACATCGAATACAACCGCCCACGCGCATCTCGCACTCGGTTCGATACTGGCTATTATCCTTGCAGCCGGATTAGCTCAGGCGACGGTGCTTTCAAAGAGGGAATTTTCCGGGCATCGTCATGCATTAACCGGGTCGGGATTTTTCATCGCAGGAATTTTAGTGCTCTTTATATTCCAGACATCGGCGGGGGTGCTTCAGGCGACAGCTTTTACCAATGGCTTGAATATTACCGATTGGCTGCCGATGTTCAGGTGGCTTCAACTGGGGGTTCTGGCTGGAGGCATTCTCGCGTTTCTCGGGATTCTCGGAATCGGCCTGACACTCGCGACAAATCTTACGAGTCCCGTATCGAAAGCCGTCGATAAAGGGAGTAGCGGATGAAACCAACCGGCCTGACATCCGATCGACCTCCGCAAATCACCAACGCGAGTTACCTTTTCGCATGGGGGATAACTTCGTTTCTGATCGCGATTGTCATCGCGTCGCTCGCGATTCCGTCTAATCTCTCAATATCCCCGGAAGGGCCCAATGCGGGTGAAATCAGGCGCGGGGCAAGGGTATTCAACGGCGAGGGCTGCTCAAACTGCCACTCAATGATGGTCAGGTTTGAGGACAGGGGGATGGGGACTTCAGCAACCGGGGACCTGATGTTTGCGCGAAACGATTACTCCGGATCGATCAGGATCGGAACCGATCTTCAGAATATAGCCGGACGGTATCCCGAGTCGCTTATGCAGATCAGGCTGACCGAGCCCGAAGCCATCCATCCCGGAACCGTGATGCCATCGTATGCATATCTTTCGGAAAGGCGCCGCGATCAGGTGATCGCCTACCTCGAACGGTCGGCTCTTATCCCCGGCGGACTGGAAGCGATGCGCGCGATGAATTCAATCGAGTCTGCGGTGCCGGACGAGGTCATTCTCTCGATGCGGAAGTACCTGGACCAGGAGACCGGTTTATTAATTCCCCCCGTTACATCATCGGATAGTCTGATGATAACCGCGAGCGGGATTTATAATTCGCGGTGCGCTGTCTGCCACGGTTTGGAGGGCAGGGGAGACGGTCCGGTGTATTCGCCGGGGAACCGTCCGGGAGCCGCGTCCCCGTTGATACCGCCGGGGGATTTCACATCGGATGAATTCAGCGGAAAGTCGAAAGTGATGTTGTATTGGCGAATATCGGAGGGCGTTTCCGGGACAGGAATGCCGTCATGGGGCGGGACTTTATCTGAGGATGCGATCTGGCTTCTTGTATTATACGTTCAGTCGCTTGGAGCGAAGGAAGAGGGTATTGAAATCGAATTAAGCGGTAGCGAAATGGAAGGCATGAATGAAGTATCGGAATATGATCTGTCTGTAGTGGGGGAGATTGATGAAGTATCTGTAGTAGAGCCGGAGGAAATTGTAGAACCGACATCGGTGGTTTCCGGAGATATTAACGCGTCGGGGGAAGACGGTGGCGAGATAACAGAGGGCGATGGAAATTTCGAATCGCCCGGGGTGACCGACGATACCGAGCCGGAAGGCTCATCCGAATCCACCGATGAAATACCGTCCGGGGAGGAATCGCCATGAACGACATCGACCGGAATCCGGGGACTGAGGGTGGTCTGTTCGAACCGGTTGAGTTTGTCGATGCCGGTTTCAGGTTCGTATCGATTGAGTCGGCGATCCTCCTCGGCGGGATAATTCTCGGCATAATTGCCGGAATCTGGCATCTTGCCTGACGTGAAAAGATGACGAAAATTGCGATATATGTAATAACTATTCTCGTGGCGTTCCTGTTCGCCATGACAGCGCCGTCATGGCAGGTGTCCGTGGCCAATCGCGGGAATGCGGCGTCCCAGCTTGCGCGGAAGCTTTTGTCGGGTGAATCGAGCACCCCTTCGTCTCCCGTAAATATCATTGACGGCAGGAATATTTATCATGCAGCCTGCGCCGACTGCCACGGGTCGGGGCATACCGAATTCGGGATCGGAGCAGGGCACCCGGTTTCTAACGCGCAGCACTCCCCTCGCGATATTCATCACTTAATTACATTTGGCGGGGAAGATAAATCCAATGAAAATGCGGAATATTCAGGCAGTCCATTTGAAATCGAGGGAGAACATCCGGTTTATCCCGCACAGCTTACCGATACCGAGCGCTGGGCTGTATCGGTTTATCTGACCTCCGCCAGCCTTGATAAATACGCCGGTGACGATGACCCGTCATGGATTCAATCGTGGCGAAATCAACTCGATCCACCCGATCCGGCAACTTCCGGACAGTTAATTTATCGCGAGAATTGCGCGACATGCCATGGTCCGGGAGGTTACGGCAATGGTCCGCTCGCGAGCGACCTCGCTCCCCGTCCGGCAAATCTTCGTGACACAGTATGGCTCGCGAATCAGTCGGATATATTTTTATTCTCAATAATCCGCGACGGGAAATTAACTTTTTCAGAAGACGATTCAACTTCAACAGCACCGGATAACGAATCGTGGACCGGTATGCCGTCCTGGGGGGGCTATCTGACCGACGATCAGATAATCGATCTGGTTAATCACATAAGGAGCTTCAGTTATTTATTTACCGAACCGGGAAGGTCAATCGAGGATTATAAATCACTCCAGCCCGATAACAACCAATGGGAATGGGCTGAAATTTCAAGATTATTACCGGATGCGCCGGAAATCACACCCGATTGGATGCAGGGAAATCAGAATTAATGGCACCTGACATAAAAAATATTAATTCAGAAAAAGGGCACAACACCGGACTGGAAACAACTTCGGTCTCCTGGCTGAAAGACCGTGCAGAATCGTGCGACATTTTCGATGCGATGATCCGCGATGAAAAAGCGCGGACGGGTTCGGGTGAGACGCTCATCGCTCCGGATTATCTTGGAAAAGCGCTCTGGATTACTTTCCTTGCCGTTGTTATTTCAGGAATCGGGCTTCTCGCGGGATATTCGCCATCGATCACGGGCGCATTTTCATCGGTCGTAAATATCCAGACCGGGAGCGGCCTCGGATGGCTTCTGAGGGGCGTGCATAAATACGGAACGGATCTGCTTGTTATACTTGCGGTGCTGAGATTGATCCGTATCGCATATCGAAGGGCGTATAAATTCGGCGGGGAACTTGGATGGATATGCGCGCTGGCCGCTACCCTGTTCGCGATGATTTCCGGGTTATCGGGATACCTCCTTCTATGGAATCAGAGGGTATTCACTTCGGGTAGTTTGACTAATAATGAGCTGTTGAATTACGAGCAGATTTTTCCGCTCGGAGGACTCGGGCTTAAGGGATGGTTCGCGAATTGGATTGCGGGCGGCGACGGTATGAACCAGACTATGCTGGCCAGCGTGTTCGCGATCCATATCGGCCTGAGCGCGATTGTCATACTGTTCGTGGTTTTCTGGCGAAATACAAAACGCGACCAGGTTCCGATTCATAAAAATTTCAGCATGAAAATCCCGATTAATATTATCTGGTACATCATCGGTGGGTTAATGCTGCTTGCTTTGATAGCCGCACCCCCGCTGGGAGTATTGTCCTATGGGATACTGGCTCCGCATCCGATTCTTGCCGACTGGTATTTCCTTGGCTTATACGAATTAGCCGGTATGTTCCCGTCAGGGGTTTTCATTTTCATGGTTTTTGTCGGACTTGGTCTCGCGATACTTCTTCCATGGATAGATAGATCCGCCAGGCCGGGACCGCGCCTGAGTGTTACGGCTTTGATAACGGCGGTATTGTTGACATGGCTACTATTTACCCTGAGATCGCTCGGTCTCAATATATCTGATTTATTCACGCTTACCATGACCTTCGTTTTATGGGTTGTGTTACTGGCGGTTGGTTTTATCAGGGAAAATAGATTGAAAAATAGGGTAACGGTTGATAGAGACAGGGAGGTGACGGGTCGGTGAAAAAAATAAAATCGAAACCCCGTCATGTCTCCGGATATGTCTCATTCAGGGCTTCCGCCGGGCAACTGATCGGAACAATTGAATACTATTCGTCGCGGTTTTTCGGTCCGGGCAGTAATCCGATGGCTCTCACCGGGGCTATTGTATTCGCTTTTCTGATAATAAACGTTGTGACGGGGATTTCCCTGCTCTTCGATTACACTCCCGCACCTGAACTGTCGATGCTGAGCGTTCTGAAATCGGCAAGTGAAAGCTCCATACTTCATGTCCTGAGGGCGACGCATCGCGCGTCGGCAGATCTCTTAATTCTCAGCCTTCTGATTCACATAATCCGTGTCTGGGCGACCAACCGTTACTCCGGCGTAAGGAGACGGACCTGGACGGCTGGGGTCGCGGCACTGGTTGCTTTAGGAATCATCGGCTGGGCGGGATACATCCTCCCGTGGGATGAGCGCGCGATGGTGCTCCTCTCATGGGGACGGGATATCGTCTACGGCGCCGATCGATGGCCGCTGATTGGGTTATTAAAACCGGGCACCATCTTCGGCATGACTATCTTCTCCGTGAAAAATGAAGCCGAGCAGCTCCTGAGAATTTTCGCGCTGCATGTCGGTGGCGCGTTTATTCTTCTCTTCGTAATCCTGGCTCATTTCAGGATGATAACTCCGCCCCGAATCAGGCTTCCAATAATGGCATGGCTTGGATTATTGATGGTATTAATCCTGGTAGGCGCATCGACCACTTTAAGCACAGAAGGATTCCACCCGTTCAACCCGTTCGATTCGCCCGCGACCGTCAAAGTCGATATCTTCACCACCTTCCCGCTTTTATTTTACCCGATCCTGAAAGGCCCGATGCTTGGCGGACTGCTTGTTATAATTATCGCGATTCTTCTGTACCTTCCGAAACTTGAACCGTCGCGGCCTCCGACCGCTGTTGTAAGCGAAATCGCCTGCATCGGATGCCGCATATGCTACGACGATTGCCCGTATGGCGCTATCGAGATGGTCCCCGTTAAGAAAACGTCCCACAGAATAAACATTAAGGAAGTCGCGAAGGTCGACCCGAAATCGTGCAATTCATGCGGGATATGTGTCGGGAGCTGCGAATTCACGGCGATTGAACTACCATCGCTTACGACCGAGGATATCCTCGAAAAGATAGACTTTATCACCAGCCCGCTTCAAGAGCGTTTGAAATGACGGATCGAAAAAGAATATACAATGATGACCTGAGCGAGATCGGACTTGCGGAATTCGAGTCGGATAGCGTGGTCACTCTCGTCGAATTCGAAAATGAGAGCGCGCTTCTTCTGGATGAATTCAGTCCGGATGTTCTCGGGATGCTCGATGAGTTCAACACTGTTCTCGAAACGATTCACGAGGATGGCCTTGGAGAAACGGTAAATAATGATCCGGATTCTTCAGAGTCTGAAAATGCTGAAGAGTCGGACCCGGACGATGTTGAAGAAGAGAAAGACGAGGAGAAAAAACCTGAACCGGTTATTTCGGACGCCGATTTAATAAAACCTGAGCCCGTTATATTCAGGCCTGAACCGGTGCCGGATCCATTGAATCCGGTGATTGGTTTCGTATGCGAACATGCGATGGATATTTCAAAGATGACCGGTCCAAGGGGGCGGATGAAGGATCGGCGGATGGTTTTCCTTGTGTCTGTGCCATGTTCCGCGATGGTGAAACCGTCATGGCTTGGCTACTCGCTTGCAAAAGGCGCGTCGGGAGTTTTTATCGTCACCTGCAGTCCCGACCTTTGCCATCATCGCACAGGCGCCGCGATAAATGAGCGCAGGTTGAACAGGCAGCAGAAGCCGGTTCTGGCAGATGATATTGATATGAACCGCGTGCGTCTGTTTAACGGGCATCCCGCCGGTAAAACTGAATTTTTTAATGACCTGGATAAATTTTTGCGCGAAATAGCCGTTCTGGATCAGGCGGAGAGGGCGTTGGAAGAGGGCAAAATCGGGAAAGATATCAAAA
>JAPKYR010000094.1 GCA_026394215.1 bacterium | reverse complement strand
AAAGGGTTTGAATGATATTCGTTTTGTTTTCACGCATTTCAAGCACTATCCTGAAATTTTTAACCTTTTGGAGCTCCACCGCTTCATCTTGAACCTTATTCCCTTGCATTTTCACAGCCATGCCACTTTTTCAACAGCCCCGTTAGCGAGTGCTTCAATCACCCCACTCCCACCCCACTACAGAGGCACGAGCGTCAGCGAGTGCTCTTTTCAGGTAACGCCACACCCCACTTCAGAGGCACGAGCGTTAGCGAGTGCTCTTTTCAGGTAATGCCACACTTCGCTTCAGTGCTCCCCCACATCCCTCCAATTCCAACATTAAAAATATTTCCCGAAAATCCCATTTTCCCTGTCAGTTTTTCCCGATCCCACTCGTTCTTAGATTATGAAAAACCTCTTCACATTCAACTACCCGCTAGCCTATCACATATCGTACACCTGCTACGGTACTAAGCTGCATGGCAGCAGTTCGGGATCAGTCTACCGTTCGAACGCTCAATACGGCACGCCCTATCTAAGGCCTGATCCTTATTGGGAAAGGCGCGAAATGCTCTCAATGAAACAACCCCCATACTTACTCGACCCACCACGAAGAGAATTGGTATATAAGGCAATTATTGAAGTCTGTCTATACAGGAATTGGGACCTGATAGGGTTGCATGTGCGCTCGACACATATTCACGCACTGGTATCGGCAAACACGGAACCGGAAAAAATCATGAAGGATTTCAAGGCTTATTCAAGCCGTGCATTGAATAACTCCGGTTTTGATACAAAAGACCGAAGACGCTGGACCCGCCATGGAAGTACGGAGTATCTTTGGAATGAGAGGGAGATGGAAAATGTACTGAATTACATAGTGCATATGCAGGGAGAGCCGATGAAGTTATACGTTCGCGAATAGTAGTTGAGAGAGTCAAGCACTCGCTGACGCTCGTGCTCTGTAACGGGGTGGGATTGGACACTGACAGCACTCGCTGACGCTCGTGCCTCTGTAACGGGGTGGGATTGGAGTGATGAAGCACTCGCTGACGCTCGTGCCTCTGAGGGGATCTGGGACAGATTGTATCTTCGCAAGGTCTGAATGTCTGCTATCTTCCCGCTATCCAAGATCCCGAAGCATGATTGTAAGCTTTCCATCGAGCATTCGCCCGATTTCGACCAGGTTTCCAAGAAGCGTCGGGATTTCACGGTAGCGTTCGACAAAATTGCCGATTCCTTGGTACTTGAGAAGCGAGTACTCGATCCTGAGTTCCGGCGGACCGAATTTTTCAAGCCGCTTGATAAGTTCCTGCATGCCTTTATCCAGAACGATCTTGGCCGCAATATTACTTGGGCCAAGAACAAGATAGTCGCGACCGAATTCCGGCGGCATCATTATTTTCTTCTTGCCTATTAGCGGGGGACGCACAAGCCCGGTTACTTCGATCGAGCGATGACGGATACCGATTTCCACATCCGAATTTTTTTCGAGATGGAATGTGATCTGGAATTCCGGCGGTTGCGGGAACATATGGACGGTTTCCTGATACTCAACCGGCTTCGGGGCAACCGTGATTTCCACGGTAAAGCCTCTCCAGTGGCCCTTGAGAATCGGTCCGGGGAGGAGAGGTCCTTCCGTGACGGTCATACCTAAAAGGCCGGCAAGCTTGTACTCGTCCAATTCCTCGGCCTCAATTCCGTCGAAACAGCATTCATCCTTGCTGAAAACGACGTGCATAACTAATTATATAACTAAATTTAATTATTTTAAAAGGGGAAACCTTTGTTAATTAACAATAATCGCAAAATATCTACTTAAAAACCTTCTCGTAACTCAATACCCCGACATTCATGTCCCTACCCCGACTTCATCCTCCCGATCCTCTTAAGCACCCATAGCAGAATAAATCCGGCCACAATTCCTATCACCCCGCCGATCACAATCCCTGCAAATGTCCTGAAAAGCGAAAGCACCAGCGGCGTATGAATGTGGCAGAACGTGTTCACCATCGACGTCAGCCCTATCGATCCAAGCACAATACCCGCATACATGAGCGGCCTTCGATACGGCAGCATCGATAATCCCAGGATCAAACCAGTTATCATTGCCGGATGTCCGACCAGCATTTCCTTCGTTCGTGGTCGGGCATAAAGCATTGTCTCGAACCATCCGCGGATATTGTTCTCCCAGTCGGCAACATTAATGACCGGAAAATTCCCCGACCTGTCAAGCATTATGAACAAAACTACCAGCCCAAGAAGACCAAGAATCACATGCCAGATTTTCAACGGCATATTCAGAAGATATGATACTGCTGACATAATCGACCTGCTCTGAGGCGGCAGGATCAGCCTTACACCGATCAAAATAGCGAGGAGAATCGGCAGATATAGAGCGATTTTCACTCCGGAAAATGAATCGATCTGAAGAAGCAGATGAGTGTTTATCAGTATCGAATGAATCAGCAGTCCGGCTGTAAGCGATATCCCCACCCCGCCAAACCAGATTTTAAGCGCCGTTCCCAATGAAAATGTTCCGGGAAGCTTTCTCTCAAGGTCATCGTATTTTTTTGTTATCCAGGCGACTGCGAGTGTCGGGGATACCAGAGCAAGGCCTAGAGCAATAAGTTTCCGTCCGAGCCACTCGCCCTCCATCACGATTCCGAACAACCCGCCCACCAGCCAGAATACAATTAGAATTACCAGTATTGTAATAGCGTGTGATAATTTCACATTAACATTCAGCGTGTGAAGCAGCAACACACATGCAATCGCCAGAGCCAAAACGCTAAAAAACTGGATGAATAGGCTTGTGTCGGGCTCACTCGTTATGAAACCAGGTTCCCCGGAAATATAACCGCGGGATTCGAGGGCGTTCTTTACTCCCGAAAACATCCTGATGGTTTTATCAATTCGATTCGAAGTATCTGTCTGGAGGAGAAACGGTTTGAGATAGACAAGACGTACCGACCGCTCTCTTACCGCACGTTCGTACCTGGCTATCGCTCGATCAACCGTGATTACTTCCATTTCCTCATCTTCAATGGAATGTACGCGCACAGTAAAACTTGGAGCATAATGCGCAAGTTCCGCTGACCATTTCTGTTCAGCGAATTCTATCCACCCGAATTTCCAACGCCAGACCCACGAACCACCGGACAATTCCCTGGTAACCGCTTCTCCTCCTGTTATGCTGTCACCGTCGAAAATCAGAACGCTGTCAGGGAAAATTCCCATTGTTTTACTGAGGATTTCACTCGCAGTATTCAGAGTAAATCCGGGATAATCCTTTAAACGTGGATAAAGTATAAATCCCATGCCGCGAAACTCTTCAATAAGTAATGGATCAAACCCTAATCCCCACTCCAAAATTATCTTCGGTTCCCCTGCGAGAGACACTACACCGCCGTCTACTCCCCTGTCCTCAACCTGTACCAGTCCGGGATACCGTGCCTGCGCCGTTTCTGCAATTCTCGCGAAAATATCATGATCCGAAAAAATCAGGTGGGTCATGTCATGGCTTAGCCCCATAAGAAGGGGCCAGTCATTTTCGGGAGGAGTCGCTTCTTCAACTTCTCTGCCACGATTCCTCCTGATTTCATCCCTCTCCTCTTCTGTCATCCATCCCGGCCACCCTACACCCTCGACAATAGTACACAATCCGCGCTGCGCTAAGAATTCCGGTGTGTCCTCAAGAAGTGCGATATGATCAATCCCAGCCTCATCGCGAACACGGTCGAGAATTTCATCTACCGGCACATTTTCAGTCTGCGCAAGTTCCAGAAGCTGGACATAATCCGCCACCAGACAAACCTTGTTGAAACCGGCATCGGCTGACATCCTTTGCGAAAGTGTCACAAATGCCGGAATCAGGCAGATGAAATAAATCACCCACATTATTTTGATCACGGAGCGATTCATGGTCGGGTATTTTAGCACGTATCAACCCGGCATGCGAAAAAACCATAATTTATGGTTATAATACTTGTTCGTTCATACAATGCTATCTCTCGGCGACAAATATCTCGACTACACCGTTAAAGCGTTCATCGGACGCGGCGGTATGGGGACCGTTTTTCTCCTTGAAAAGAAAAACGGCGAGAAGGCCGCGCTGAAAATCCTCCACCCGCACCTTATGGATGATGAGGAACTTGTCCACCGTTTTTACCTCGAAGCCGAAGTCGCCGGACGCATCAACAGCCCGAAGGTCTGCAAAGTATTCGACGTCAGGAAAGTTTCGCTTGGCGAAAAAGAATCGCACGGAATTCTCATGGAATATGTCGAGGGCGACAGCCTCGCGGACATGATGGAAGACTGCGAGGTCTTCGGCGAGGACTGGGCTTTGCATGTGGCCGACAATGTCCTCGAAGCTCTGGAAGCCGTACATGGTGCCGGGCTTCTTCATCGCGACATCAAACCCGAAAATATTCTCATCACCCCTGACGATTCGATCAAGCTTCTCGACCTGGGGCTTGCGAAGGTGATGGAAAGCTCAATCAAGCTCTCCAAAACCGGGTATTTCATCGGCACATATCAGTACGCATCGCCCGAACAATTGACCGGCGACCCTCTCGACCCATCGTGCGATATCTATTCCCTCGGGACGGTTTTATACGAATTAACCACCGGCACGCGACCCTATAAATCCAACGACCTTCGCGAGTTGATGCACGAAAAAGTCAACGTCCCCGCCCGACCTCCCGGGAGAATCAACCCTACGCTCACGCCGTTCTTCGACATGCTCATTCTCGAAATGATGGCGATAAATCCCGAGAAACGCCTTCGATCCGCGACGCGAGTCCGGGAATTAATCAAACAGCGCGAAAAAAGCGACTGGTATCGCGCAAAAGTTTCGCTATCAATGTCCCTTGAATCCCTGAGCAAACAATCGACATTGAGGCGTATGGTCCGCGTCCCACGCCGTACTGCGCTTCATGGTAGAAATAAAGAACTTAAAAAACTACTTGAATGGGCGGACCAGGCGCTCGGATTTGTGAAACCTGACGATGAGAGTAAATCCGAACCGGAAAAGGGTTTCGGAGTGATGATCGGTGGGGAAGCGGGTATCGGAAAAACCCGCCTTGTCGAAGAAATCGTGATCCGTCTGGAAGCCAGGGAAAAGGAACATGTCGCGCTGGTCGGACGATCGCAGCAGGAAAGACGTCATGTTCCCTACAGCCCGTTAATCGACATGGTCAGGGATTTTTTCCTTCTCGACGACGAGCCTGAAGTGGATCTTGTCCAATTGTTCAGTGAATATCTTCCGAATCTTCGACCGCTTATCCCGCCGTTCCTCGAACTTGTCACACGCAGGAGTTATCTTGACGAGAGCACCATCAGGGGGGTGTTGAACGAATCCAACCTGCTTCATCTTTTCCAGACCCTGTTCTCGACAATCGCGAAAGAAATCCCGCTTATCCTTTTCTTCGATGACCTCCAGTGGGCCGATGTCAACACGATCAATGTGTTGAGCTACCTTGTGGCCGGACTTGGCGACGCGCCTCTCCTTATCCTCGGCACATTCAGAGATGAGGAGCTTCAATCGGAGGAAACGGAAACTCATCCGCTTGTCGAATTCCTCGCGAAATTTGCGCGCACTCGCCAGGTCAACCGGATTTCGCTAGAGCGGCTCGATGAGGATGCATGCATAGACATAATCGAAGAATGCTTTCCCAACGCGCCATTTGTAGACAGCCTCGGTGAAAGAGTCTATAAAAAGAGCGAAGGCAATCCGTTTTTCATTATGGAGATTCTGAACCTGCTTTATGACGAGGGGCGGGTCGGATTTGTCGATGGCCGCTGGACGATGAAGGGCGAGACGGAAGATATCGAAATTCCCGCCAGCCTTCGCGACATTGTGGCTTTCAGGCTGGAGAGACTCGCCGATGAGGAACGCGATGTTATCGAAGCCGCAAGCATTCTCGGTTACAGGTTCGAATCGAAACTGCTCGGAGACCTGATCGAACTCTCCAGAATCAAGCTCTTGAAAATTCTCCAGAAGCT
>JAPKYR010000167.1 GCA_026394215.1 bacterium | reverse complement strand
CGGAGTTATCGGCGGCGTCGGAAATAACGGAATAGGCGTCGCCGGGACTAATTGGACCGTACGGATGCTCCCTATTCGCGCAGCTGGCGGTCAGTTCCTGGAATGCGATCTGTTCGATGAAGTCGAGGCAATCGATGTGGCCCGCACACGTGGTTGCGACGTAATTAACCTGTCTATCGGCGGCGTCGGTACGATTTCGCTTGAAGAAGAAGCTGCTAAAAATGCTTACGATGCGGGGATTGTGATTGTCGCGGCTGCCGGTAACGGCAGTCCGGGAGTATATTTTAAGGGCACCGGCGACTGGGAAAGCGATCGTCATACGCTATATTTCCCGGCTGGGCTTCCTCAGGTAATCGGCGTCGGCTCTGTTGATTCGAACGGTCAGGTAGCCGATTTTTCCAACTACGGCGAGGACATTCTCAGCGTGATGGCGCCGGGTGTGGAAGTTATCACCACCGTGCCGGAAGAGGCAGTTTATTTATATACCGGCGAAGGCCCCCCATATGGAAAGGCGAACGGCACAAGCTTCTCGACCCCGATGGTCGCGGGAGTCGCCGCGCTTATCCTCAGCCATTTTCCCGGACTGAGCCCCGACGAGGTCCGCGCGAGAATTGAGACAAGCGCGATCCCGATGGTCGGTCCCGACGCGGATTTAAACGGAATTAACGATTATTACGGATATGGGTTATTAAATGTTTATGGCGCGTTAACGCAGTCCGGATCATCCGGAAACCAGTACCTGAAAGTCGGAGTGAGCCGATCCCCGATTTTTGCTGAAGACATTATTATCATGGCGCAGGCTCAGGTTCCGCTGGACAGCGCTCCGATCGCAAGATGGACCAGCACCAGCACCAGCACGTCCGGCAGTATCGAACTTCACGAAGTAGCCACACGTCCGGGACTTTACATGGGCTCGATCCATCCGGGCGTCACCGGCACGCTCCAGATTTCAATAACCGCGGTATCGGGCGGATCGCCATTGCCTGCGGTTAATATCGTTTATGTCCTTTAAAAATTGCCTGTAATGACTTTGGATTTGAGGAATGAAAAGTATTTGAAGACCAGAGGATTCAAGAAATGAAATTTAAAATTCCGATAGTTCTGATAATCAGCCTGATGCTAATCGCGGGATGCCATACGGGATCGAGCGGGGCGATATCCGGACGGGTTGTGGACGGATTCGGAAACCCCTTAGGCGGGACCGGTGTGACGGTGACCCTTTCAAGCAAGGAAGCCATCCATAATCCCGACCGCTGGGGTAATTTCTACATTTACGCGCCGGTTGGCGATTACGTTATGACAATCGCTTTCTCTAACCCGGACGCCGGCCTGGATTTTACCCAGGAAGAAAACGTAAGGATCATTAATGGCAACCAGGACCTCGGTACCTTCACGCTTCTTAATACTCAGAATTTCGAAGCGTGGAAACTCTACAGGGAGGGAGATTACATGGGCGCAACGGCTCTTTTCAATGAACAGGCGGAACTCGCGCGAAGCGGTCAGGTTCTTGACCTCCCGTGGATGAGATACACCGAAGGCGAACCCGATCAGAATACTCTTCTGACGCAGGGAGTTCTCTCAGCCAAGAATGGCCTTGGATGGTGCTACACCCGTGGCCTTGGCGAAATGGGGCCTGGCAAGCAGAATTATCTTGAGAGCCTTTCTGCCGGATATAATAACTATGACGCCATGGTGGGCTTAGCAGGAATCGCGGTCAGCGAAGGCGATGGCCAGGCGGCTCTCGATTACATTAATCAGGTAATCAACGAGCCCGGGTACTATGATTCGTCGCAGATTCACGACTCGATTTCAGAAGTGGACTTAATGATGATAAAGAGCCTTGCGGAATTTATGCTGTTTCAGGATGGGGACAGTATCGATACGGCTGAATCCGCAAGGGACGCTGTCGCGACCGAGGGCAACGCCGGTTCGAAGAATCTTCTGGAGGTCCTTGACTCGTTGAGGTAACACATATTAATTAAAGGCAGTTACAGAGGCACGAGCGTCAGCGAGTGCTTGTCAGAACGCATTTTATGTGGTATAAATAAATTAGCGGATGTCGACTGAGTCGATGATCCGCTTTTTATTTTAGTTTCGTAAGATGCTCACCTGGAATTGAACCGGTTGCTTAACAAGGAAATCCTCGGAAAGGGTTGGTCTTCTCAGTTTTGTCGCGAGAAAATCGGAAAGACCGCACTTCTCTTTATCGAATATAGACTGGGGGCTTCGGGCTCTTCTGAAGTGGTATGAAACGCATCCGGTCAGGACATCCGCAATCTGTATCAGAGAGCAAGCTTCTGATTCAAGCATAACGGCATTTACAACCCCCGGAATGGTTTTTAACTCAAGCTCCAGGAATTTCGTGCTTCTCCTGGGTTTGGAAAAATAATCCGCAACAATAATGCATGGATTTTCAATGTCTGTATTCTTTTTGATTAAATGCTTTGAATAATCAATATATGATTCCCATAATTGGTTCGAACCTTTGTCAAATTTACGTTTCTTTTCTTCCTTCTTCAGAATCACGATTGATACTCGAATTGCGTGAGACAAGGCAAGGTCAATGAACCTCTCGAAGTAAGGCCGGTACTGGCGGGTAAGAGCTTTGAACTTGAACTCAAATCCCTTTCCTTTCCATCCGGTCGAGTTCAATGCCTGCCTTTTCAGAGATTCAAGGTCTTGTACAAGACGCGATGTATCCTCAATCATTACCGCACCCATCGCGAAAAACGGCTGGTTTGGATCATCTGCCAGTACCCCGGATTCGTCCATAAAACAGAATACTGGATTATTCATACTCGATTCCATTAGTTTAGGTAATTTAAACTGAATCCTACCATTTATGCTTGTCGCTGACGCATGCTGTGCTGATGTTTTTTTGTTAATCCAAAAAAAATATTGACATTTTACTGTACTTAGGGTATATAGACAGTATAACGTCATGCTCCTGCACCTTTCAGACATCTCCTCCGAACCCCTGCACGCTCAAATCTCGCGCCAGATTCGTACGCGGATTCTCTCTGGGACTCTTGAGGAGGGCGAGGCGCTTCCCTCGATTCGCGCGATGGCGAGGGAGCAGCATGTCAGCGTAATTACCGTGCAGCGGGCTTACGACGATCTTCAGCGGGAAGGGTTACTCAATTCGAAAAAAGGAAAAGGGCTTTTTGTCGCGACTTTATCCGGCGAACGGAAACTGGAGTTGGCGATCGACCGGTTGATAGACGATATCGAGCCGGTGATCCATGGCGCACTGGAAAGCGGTGTCAAAAAAAGGCAGATTCT
>JAPKYR010000173.1 GCA_026394215.1 bacterium | reverse complement strand
AAAGCGCTGTGATAATCGCCTCGATTCACGACACTCGAGTATGGCTCGGCGTAGTAATATTCATCGCCCGCCCAGTTCGCGAGAACGCCGACTCCGTTGCATCCGCCGAATCCCTGTCCTTCACCGTACAAACGGTATGTGTCGTTCCCCTCGCCTGAGTCGAGCGCCAGACCATGCCCGAAAAATCCCGCGCCCTGTCCGGATGTTTCCATTGTATATGTGTCCGTGCCGTCACCGTCATACAGTACGCCCGTTCCGAAAAATCCAGCTCCCTGCGCGAGTTGTTTCGAAATGTATGTATCGTCCCCGTACGCGTCGTAAAGTACGCCAACTCCGAGTACCCCCGCTCCCTGGCTTGGACATGTCATCGAATCGTATTCGTAAACATCATTGCCCGATAGGTCGAGACAGAGGCTGACCCCGATGTCCGGACGCGTGGTCGCTCCGACCGGGCCGGTGTAAGTATCGTTGCCGCCAAGATCGATCAGGACAAAGTAGTCGTCGTATTCATGGCGGTCCGGACCTGCGCCGGATATTTCAATCCGCCCATAAGGGGTCATCGTTTCAAAATGGAAATATGCCGCGATCGGGTGCTCCGCGATATATTTTTCCAGCGCGTACCTGCAATCCTCGGTGGCCTGCGCGAGTTTCATTGCCGCGTATGCCATCGACTGTTCGTCCATCAGCATCGCGACATCGTCCACCTGCCCGTAATAAATAATCCCGTCGCCCTGCGTCTGAGCGAAATCATGGATGTAAAAAATATCGTTTTTCAAATCGTCGGAAATCCGACGTACAGCGGTATCGCGCCACATTCTTGCGTCCATGGCGTTCAGAATGCATTCCGCGATGATCAACTGGAACTCGGGATTCGCAGTGGTAAGCTGATCGGTGATATCTGTCTCGGCATTCGGCCATGCAGGTACGGCTCCAAACGATGTCCTGAGAAGCTGATCTCCCGCGGCTGTATAGACGCGACGAACGGCGTCGAGTATCGGTTCCTCGACATCCGCTCTCGGAAGGTTATTGACCGAATACGACCGAAAACCATCGACCCTTCTCTCGATCGCGAGCAGCGCGATCATCTGATGGAGTCGATCGGGTGACGGGACTCCATCCATTCTTTTTTCGGCAGTCATTGCCGGATCAAGGAATCGCTCGACCCCGTTACCCATCGTGCGCGTATAGTCGTAGATGCGCATCGGTTCGCTGAACAGCGAATAGAAAAATGGCAGGACATATGGAACGCGCGGGAAACGCGTCCAGTAGCCTTCCGGACGGTAGCCCAGGTCGGCGCGAGTCCAGCCGACTGAGGCGAGCGCTTCCCCGAGAAGGTCGCGCTGGTCGGTCGTCCATGTCGGGACGTGCTGCGACCTCGCCTGCTGCGGCATTGCGGCGCTCATCGTGAAAAATACCAGGAGCGACATTAATAAAGTGTAAAGGATATGATTACGTAACATGCAGACCTCCGAAGCATGATGTCCTTAATCGGATTTGAAAAACTCTATTGGAATATGGATTTTATCACGCAATGCGGGCATTCTCCAGAAATGTTTGCGATTCTTACACGATTATTGAAATTTTTACCGTAAAGCTAAAAAAAATGAAAAAAAAACGTGAATTCCATGTGGCAAAGTAGTGGCGTATGGAGTTCGACGAGGTTGGATACATCGATGCTGAAATTTTCGGGAAGATGGATGTTTGTATAAGTTTGGTTCTCAATAACGCTACATGCCGAATTATTATTCAGATTTTCAGTGCGCTTGACACGTAATCGGAACTGTGATATTCAGGAGTTCCACTTTAAAAGTGTCATGAGTGAAATTCGTATCGGGTGGCTTTTCCGGGCCTGTAAAGCGATGTGGAGTAGCTTTTACGAATAGCTGGAACGGGCAGGATCGGCAGGATTAGTGAAGTTAGATGAGAAATGGAAGGGGACCGGGGTTTTCAGTACAACAACCTTCCACGCTGTTTCCCTGAAATGGGAGCCTTACCAGACAAGCCAGGCAGAAGTCCGGACCGAAGAGAATAATCTGAAGTCCGGCGATTTCGGTCAACTGGCATAGCGTTACAACCTGATTTTTTTCTCAGTTTGTAACGTTAAGGGAGTAAGTACCCGTTTTTTTAATTTCACTGTATAAGTATTGATTAAAAAGTTTGATATAATATGGGCAGTTGGATTGAATCTGGTGGAAAATTTAAGGAGCCGCGAATGTCTGATCAGAAAGAGAAGCAGTCCATTAATTCGGAAAATGCGAAAGATATTTCTGGTGAGTTTACAACAAGAAGGTCTCGCCAGAGGATTTCTAATAAAATCTTTGCGCGGCATTTTACCACTCCCGGTATACATCCTTTCAGTGAGGTTGAATGGGAAGAGCGAAACGCGCTGATCTCATCCGACACAGGAGAACCGGTTTTCGAACAGCGCGGGATCGAGATGCCTGTTACATGGACCCAGATGGCGACCAACATTGTCGCAAGCAAGTATTTTCATGGGCCGCTGGGAACCGAATCGCGCGAGAAATCCCTCAAGCATCTTATATCCAGGGTGGTTTCCACAATCGCGAACTGGGGTCGGGCCGACGGGTATTTCATCACCCCGGAAGAGGCGGACACTTTCGAAGCCGAGCTCTTTCACCTGTGCCTCCACCAGAAAATGGCTTTCAATTCTCCCGTATGGTTTAGGTGGAGTTGCGAGCGGACCGGTAAGCTTCATGCGCGGCTATGATGCGTTCGCCGGCGTTATCAAATCCGGAGGTAAAACCCGCCGCGCCGCGAAGATGGTGATCCTGAACTCGGACCATCCCGACATCAGGGAGTTTGTGAACAGCAAAGTCGCCGAAGAGAAAAAAGCCTGGGCTCTGATCGACGCGGGTTATGACGGGAGTATCGGCGGGGAAGCGTATGGTTCCGTTTTCTACCAGAACTCGAATAATTCCGTCCGCGTGACCGACGATTTTATGAACGCGGTGCTCGACGATCGGGAATGGGCCACAAGGGCTGTTGTCGATGGCCGCGAGGTCGACAGGTTCCGCGCCCGCGATCTGTGGCAGGAAATCGCGACCGCCGCCCATATCTGCGGCGATCCCGGACTTCAATTCGACACGACCATCAATGCATGGCATACGTGCCCGAATTCCGGCCGCATCAACGCTTCGAATCCGTGCAGCGAATATATGTTCCTCGACGATTCCGCGTGTAACCTTGCAAGTATTAACCTCCTGAAATTCATGGATTCGGACGGGGTATTCGATTTTGATTCATTCCGCCAGGCTGTAAGGCTCACGATTCTTGCACAAGAAATAATTGTAGATAACGCGCATTATCCAAATGACGCGATCGAGATCAACAGCCATAATTTCCGCGCGCTTGGAATCGGCTATGCGAATCTCGGCGCGCTCCTTATGAGCCTCGGGCTTCCGTACGATTCCGACGGCGGCCGCACATATGCCGCTGTAATCTCATCGCTATTAACCGGCGAAGCTTATTATGCGTCCGCTCTGATCGCGGAACGTATCGGGGTTTTTCCCACCTTCGAGGAAAATGCCGTCCCTTATAAGAGGGTAATGTCCAAACATCGCGACGCAGCCCGGCGAATCGACAAAACTCATATTCCGCAGAACCTCTGGGATCAGTCTCTTAAAACATGGGAAGATGTGGTCGATTTCGGCGGCAAGGTCGGATTCAGAAACGCGCAAGTATCCGTACTCGCCCCGACCGGGACTATCGGTTTCATGATGGATTGCGACACGACCGGCGTCGAGCCCGATATCGCGCTCGTGAAGTTCAAGAAACTGGTCGGCGGCGGGGTTTTGAAAATTGTAAATAACACCGTCCCGCTCGCGCTCGAACGTCTGGGTTACGACGCGGACGATATCAGCACGATACTTGAATTCATCGAGGAGAACGACACAATCGAGGGCTGCGACACTCTGAATGCGGAGCACCTCCCGGTTTTCGACTGCGCGTTCAGGCCGATGACGGGCAGGCGGTCGATCCATTATATGGGCCATGTGCGGATGATGGCCGCCGTGCAGCCATTCATCTCAGGCGCGATTTCAAAAACCGTCAATATGCCGAACGACGCGACTATCGATGAAATCATGCATGTATACGAGCATGGATGGAAGCTCGGACTGAAAGCGATCGCGATTTATCGCGACGGATGCAAGCGCACGCAGCCGCTGAATACGTCGCTTGAGGGCAAAGCCAAAAAGAAGGAAGACGAATGGAAGCCTATGCGAAGGCGCCTTCCGGATGAGCGAAGGTCGATCACGCATAAATTTGTGATCGGCGGCGTGCACGAGGGTTACTTCACCGTTGGTCTTTACGATGATGGGACGCCCGGCGAGATTTTCATCACTATGGCAAAGCAGGGCTCGACGATCTGCGGGCTGATGGACACGATCGCGACCATGACCTCCATCATGCTTCAATACGGGGTTCCGCTCGAAGTGCTGGTGAATAAATTCTCGCACATGCGATTCGAGCCGTCCGGATTCACGAAAAACCCGGATATCAAGATCGCGAAAAGCATCGTGGACTACATCTTCCGATGGCTCGGGCTTAAATTCATGAAGCCGATGGAGAGCACGGTAACCGATGCTGAACTGAAGAAAGCGGAGAAAGTCGATTACAATACATCGATCGAGCAGCTCGCATTTGATCTTTCCGATCGGGAGCGCGAGGCGATGGCGAAGGGCCAGGATCTTTTTGTTAGCCAGGCCGATGCACCGTCGTGCGCCGAATGTGGGTCGATCATGGTGAGAAACGGGTCGTGCTATCGATGTCTTGAATGCGGCTCAACAAGCGGCTGCAGTTAAATAACGTAAAATGCGCATCCTGCACATTATTATACGTATCATGTGCTTCCAGCACATGATGGGTTGCACTACTGGCTTATACCATCCCCGTTGCCGTATAATTACATCGTGCCGAAACAATTGAAGGAAACGCTCGACCAGTTCAGGGAGAGGGTCTCGAAAATCGAGAAGCCCACGCAGACGTCGCCGCTTTATGCGAAGCTCGGCTGGCCGATGTTAGGGTTAGGGCTTGTCTTCCTCCTGTTCGACTTCTTCGCCCCCGGCAGCTATTTTATTCTCTCTTTTCTTGGATCATTAGGTGTCCTTGGCGGCATCGGCGCGCTTGCTATGAGTTACATCAGCGAACACTCCGAGGGGGTCGAGGGCAGAGAGCGCGACAAGCTGATACGCGAGCGAAGCGCGACGTCGCGATGTCTCTACCTTGAAGGAAAAGTCCCCGAGGGCAAGGGCACGATGGGGCGGTGCAGGCTCTACGAGTTCGACATGGCCGATTATCCGTATTGCATTCATTGTAAGGAATACACCTCGCCCAAAGGCAACCCGAATGTGTGATCGGGAAAGTTGTGCTAATAAGCCGCATTATTAATCTATTTTGAAACACGACATCATCCGAGAGCAAAGGGGACACCTTATTTTTGCCTGATATATCCTTGACTTATTCTCACATCTTGCCAGGCAAAAATAGGTGTCCCCGTAGTTAGACCAATTCCACTTAAAATTATACGTAGTATTAATCATTTTTATTTATTAAGGTATTTCCGGGGACACCTTTTTTGCCTGTGGAAGCCTAATGCAACTTGAAGATTATTCTCAGGCAAAACAAGGTGTCCCCTTTCCAGATGGCCAAAAATGATTCATAAATCCTAATGTAAATTCGCGGGTTCCTAATTGCCTTCCGCGGTGTCGAAGGTAATGGCTGAGGCGCCATCGCTCGATACGAGTGGAGATGATGAGGGGGCGGAGAAGCTCTGCTCCTGCTGCACAAGAAGTCCCTGTCGCGAGACGCTCTCTTTCGCCTCGAACATTTCGACAGCGACGACATATAGAACAAAACAAAGAACCAGTATTATCAGTTCTTTCATCGTAATCTCAGGTAACATCCGATTTCACCCACAAGCCGTTACTCCCACTCATCCGTTCCTTCGCGACTTAATTTATATAACCCGGCAATTCATTTGCCTGTTTTTTTTAATTCATATCCCGGTAGATGAATTGCCGGGCTGCAAATCTACAAAACAAATTCGAATCAGGCTTCTGTTGAGACGGTTGAACGGTTTTTTTTGAACCGGTCCAGCGCGTACTCAACAAGCCGTTCGCATAATTCGCCAAACTCGATCCCCGCCGCCCTCGCCGCATCGGGAAGAAGGCTTACCTCGGTCATTCCGGGGATCGTGTTGAATTCAAGAAAATATGGATTCAGTTTTTTGTCGAACATCACTTCGCCGCGACCGAATCCCGCAAGCCCCATCAGCTTATACGCCCGAAACGCCATATCCTCCGCTTCCCTGACCTTCGCGGGATCGATATCGGGGGGGATGATGTGATGGCTCATACCGGGCGT
Organism: bacterium; assembly: GCA_026394215.1. Lineage (GTDB taxonomy): Bacteria > JAJVIF01 > JAJVIF01 > JAPKYR01 > JAPKYR01 > JAPKYR01. Next base: position 4,741 of record JAPKYR010000173.1, on the reverse strand, counting down.
GTATTTCGCCTCGTAATCGTATATGCCTGTTTCGCTCGTGATTTCTATTGTCGGAAGAAGGATCGGCGACTCGTTCCCGATGACGCTTACCGTGATTTCCGGACCGGTCAGACATTCCTCGATCACTACTTCCGGTGAAAATTCAAAGGCTTTCCTGCAGGCAGGCTCGATATCTTTTTCGTCACTGACTTTTGAAAGCCCGACCGAACTTCCCGCCTGGGTTGGTTTTATTATCAATGGCAATCCGATTTTTTGTTTTTTTAAATTGGCAAGCGCCTGGGGGAGGCCATCCGGATCGGATATTACCGAACCCTTCGCCATACGAATGTTGTGGCCTGTGAGAAGCTCGCGTGTTTTGGCTTTATCGATTGCAAGCGCGCTGCCAAATACGCCGCTTCCGGTGTACGGGAGGCCGAGAATTTCAAGCATGCCCTGGACAGTGCCGTCCTCGCCGGGACGTCCATGGAGCATGATAAATACAACTTCAGGTCGGTTTTGAGAAAGGAGATTATATGAATCTTGATCGAAATCGATTTCGGTTACACTAAAACCCCTGTTTTTAAGCGCGTCCGCGACAGCTTTCCCTGAAATGAGGCTGATTTCCCTCTCAGACGAGGGACCGCCCATAAGGACCGCTATTGACCGTACTTTCTTCCCCATTTTGGGTTTACCCATCGCTTTTTATTAACCCGTCTGGACGTGGTACAGGGACTGCTCCTCGGCGCACAGGCTCGGGTCGCATGCGATTTCTTCCGCGACCTTATGCACGTCGCCGGCTCCGAGGGTGATGATAATGTCTCCCGGACGAATCTGCGATTTCAGGCGTTTTATAACAGAATCCAGTGTGCTGAGCTCGGTAACATGTACGCCGGGGTGGGCCTGCTTTCTGATCGAATCCGCCACAAGAGCGCTTGTGACATTCTCAATAGGTTTTTCGCCGGCGGAATAGATATCGGTGACGATAACTTCATCGGCGTCATCGAATGCCCGGCCATATTCCTTCTGCATATCGTTAGTACGTGAATATCTGTGAGGCTGGAAAACCGCGATGATGCGTCTGGTTGTATTCGCGCGAGTGCCGGAGAGGATGGCTTTTATTTCCGTCGGATGATGCGCGTAGTCATCGACCACCATGAAACCGTTGTTCTTGTGAATTTCGAACCGCCTGGATATACCGCGGTAATTCTCAAGACCGGCTTTGACATTTTTAAATTCGACGCCAAGTTTCAATGCTACCGCACTGGCTGCGAGCGCGTTTTTGACATTGAATTCACCCGGCGCCTGGATTTTGATGGAGCCGAGATTTTCGCCAAGCCAGACAAGCTCAAAAGTGACCGAGAAATCGTGATTGCGTATATTAACCGCCATACAGTCGGCGGGATTGTCGATGCCGAATGTCACAAGCCTGCGGGCGAACATCGGCCCTAATTCATGAACGCCCGGATCATCGGCGGATATGACTCCGAATCCCTTGCTCGGGAGTTTTTCGAGATATTTCCGGAAGCTCGCGTACAGTTTGTCGCTTGTCCGGTAATGGTCCATATGATCGCGTTCGATATTCGTGATTACCGCGACCTCAGGATTCAATTTCAGGAAACTTTCATCGGATTCATCGGCTTCGGAAACGAAAAAGTCGCCAAGGCCGGTTTTGGCATTGGATTTGTACATCGGGACAATGGCGCCGATATATGCGCTTGGATCCCATCCCGCGGCTTCGAGAATGTACGCGAGCATCGCGGATGTTGTCGATTTACCTGGGTACCGCTCACAGCGATTCCGCGCTGCGCGTCCATAAGGATCGCGAGCATCTCGCCGCGATGCACGATCGGGATCGCGAGGGCTTTCGCCGCAAGAACCTCGGGGTTGTCCGGATGAATTGAGGATGAAACTACAAGGCAGTCGGCATTGCCGATATTTTCAGCAACATGCCCGACCTGGATTTCGATTCCAGCGTCCCTTAGTTCCTGAATCAGCCGGCCGGCTTTGATATCCGATCCCGAAACCCTGTAACCGAGGGATACGAGCATCCTGGCAAGGGCGCTCATTCCGATTCCGCCGATTCCGACCATGTGGAAATGCTCGCATGTTCTCATGGCGGTTCTGGCGATTTCAGTTTGTTGTTCGATATATAGCATATTCAGCCCTTGTAAGTCATGCACCTTTCGTGCCCATTTGCGGTATTTGTCAACTAATGCCCATAGACAATCGTCATTTATCGGCGATAACGCTCTTATTCTCGCGATTGCATGATTAACAGTGGGGTTTCGATGGTCAACGCTCCTGCCGTCTGTCTTCATTTATAAAGGTATATTAAGATCAATAAAGCCGGGGGATTTTTGAACTTTAATTTTAGTGTGTAAAATCGGCCACAAATAAGATTGATGAAACAGCAGTGTGGCACCTCGGACACGCAGTAATCCAGGCTAGTTTTGAGAACCGATTTGTAGCACAGGTCGTAGCACAGGCTTTCCAGCCTGTGATGGATACTCATCATTCAAAATGGAAGCAACCACAGGCTGGAAAGCCTGTCCTGCGGGTTATTTTAAAATATATCCTAATTTATCGTAGTATATACTTGATAACATGCTATAGGTATGGTATAATGCAGGTGCGAATATAGCTAGCCCCTTGAAGGGAGGCTTTAATTGTGGTTAATACTATGATATTGAAAATACTAAAAAACCAGCGTGGACAAGGCCTTACGGAGTATGCCATGATCCTTTCGATTGTCTCGATCGTGGCCGTCGGGACGGTAACCTATTTCGGGCAGATTATTATCGACACCTTTTACGGTATGATTAACGACGCTTTTAGCGGCCTTTAATTTCGAATTAAATCCAGTTCTCCAGCATAGCTTCGCGGCCGATGTCAGGCCGCGATTTTATTTTATCCCCGCTCCCCCTCTCCATTTATGGAGAGGGGGTCAGGGGGTGAGGTGGGAGAGGGGGCCAGGGGGTGAGGGTTCCATTCCCCTCCCTTTTCTGATAGAATATCCCCGATTTAAGGAGGAACCCTTGAACTACGCACTTATACTTTCCGGCGGAAGCGGTACGAGGCTTTGGCCATTGTCCCGACGCTCCCGCCCGAAACACCTGATATCACTTGCCGGAGGCGACCCTCTTCTCCAATGTACGCTCACGCGCCTTGACGGGTTGATCGAGCCGGAAAATAGATTCATTATCACCATTCCCGAACAGGCGCCCGTGGTGCGCGATATCGCGCGCGGCCTTGCCGCGGGGGTCATAATCGAACCTATCGGTAGGAATAATCTTCTCCCGCTCGCCCTCACATCAAAGATGCTTTCTGATCGCGACCCCGAGGCAATAATCGCGTTCCTTCCCGCCGACCACCATATCTACGATCCCGAAAAACTTCGCGACGCGTTGACCCTCGCGTTCGAAGTAGCGACCGAAGGCTACATCATCACGCTCGGAATTCCGACACGGCGTCCGGAGCCGAATTTCGGCCACGTCCATAAGGGCGAGGAAATTCCGGGATACGATGATGCCGACCTGAAAGTGTTCAGGGTTGAAAAATTCACGGAGAAACCGAATCTTGAAGTTGCGGGAAAATATCACGCCGATAAAAATGTGTTCTGGAACGGCGGGATTTTTGTCTTCTCCGCGACGACCATCCTCGACCTGATCTCGAAAGTTCAGCCCGACCTGTTCAAAATAATTTCCGGTCTCGCGGAAGTGCTTGCGCAAAAGGAATTCACGGTCGAGCATCCGGTCTGCGACTGGGAGGCGATCGAGGAGATCCATAACGCCTACAAGAATCTCCCGAACAGGCTTCAGACAAGCATCGACTACGGCCTGATGGAAAAGGCGGAGAAGGTCGCGACGATTCCGGTGGAAATGGGCTGGAACGACCTCGGCGGATTCGCCGCGCTTGCCGATCTCCTGGTGCCCGACGAGGACGGTAACCGTGTCGCGCCAAGGTCGGATGGTCTTACCGCCCGCGTCCTCGCGCCGGGTTCGAAAAATGTCACCGTCTTCCCCGGCAAACGCGCCGTCATCTGCCTTGACTGCGAAGACATGATCGTGGTCGATACCCCCGACGCGCTTCTCATCCTCCCAAAGTCATCCTCCTCCTCCGTCCGCGACGTCGTGGAACTGATAAAACAGCGAGGATGGCACGATCTGTTGTAGTAGGTGGATTAGGAATGAATGTAAGCCGTAGACTGGGTTAATTGTTATAAAAAAATCCGAGTGAAAGGAGGATGCATACCATGAATGATAACCTTGACGAAAAGCCTGCCATTGCCCAATTGGATGAAGGAAAGAATGAGAAAATCACATCAACTCTTAAGGCTAAAAATCGGGGTTTGACCCTTGCTGTTATAGCACTTTGCGCAATTCTGTGCATTGCTTTGGGTTACTTCGTTTGGCAACGTTACGCAACACTACCGCTGGAGATAACATCGGTGGGTGTAAGTTATAATGAACGCACAATTAGAGGAAGTTTAGGAACCTTAGGAAGCTTAGGAAATCGTCCTGCAACATCGACAATTACTGTTACGGCACGCACAAGGCCAGGGGCTATTTGCACAGCCATTATCCAAGGGCGAGGACAACCAGCGAAGGTAGCTGACCCGTTTGGCAATGTTTTTTGGGAGATAATTGATTTAGAGCCTGCTGTTACCGTAAGTGTGATCGTGAACGCGCAACAGGGCAAGTTAAAAGCATCGCGTTCAATGACACAACAAGTTTCACAGCAGTAGATTGGGTGCCGCCTACAG
>JAPKYR010000133.1 GCA_026394215.1 bacterium | reverse complement strand
AAAAGCCATTCATGCTCCTGTTTCACGACACGACCAAACTCCGCTTCAGGCTCGAGTCGCGCGACATCAGCGTGCCCATCTCGATCCTCCTTCTCGGGATCATGCTTCTCGTGACGAAGAAGGAATTCAGCAGGTCGATGTGCCAGAATCTTCTCGGGAAGGAATGGGGCTTCGTGCTTGTCGCAAGGCTGCTGATGGAGTGCGACGACGTCAGGCAGAAACCATGCCGAGGCGATTTCGTGATCGAGCGGATCAAGATCGAGAAGGAAAAACCCGCGCCGGTCAGGAGTCCGGAAGTCGTGACGTGCGCGAAACGAAGCGGCTGAATCATGCGCAGGATGCGCATGCCACATGTTGTATCCAAAAACAGCATGTTACTTGAGTCCCGCTCCGACGGATGATACTGAGCCATAGATTTTTTTCTCCATTCGGCCTGCGAGGTACGCGAGACGTCCTGCCTGTACGCCAAGTTTGAAACCTTCGGCCATTTTTACCGGGTCCTTCGATTTTGCGATAGCTGTATTTAAAAGAACAGCGGATGCGCCAAGTTCGAGAGCCTGGGCAGCGTCGGAAGGCCCACCGAGTCCGGCGTCGACGACGACTGGAATTTTCGCGCGTTCGACGATGATTTTGATTCCGGAAAAGTCGAGGAAGCCATGTCCGGAGCCTATGTAGCTCGCGAGGGGCATCACTGTCGCGCAGCCGAGTTCCTCGAGTTTTCGCGCCACTATCGGATCGTCGTTTGTGTACGGCAGGACAGTAAAACCTTCATTAATCAGAATTTTCGCGGCTTCAAGCGTGCCGCCGACATCGGGTAATAGAGTTACAGGATCGCCGAGGACTTCGAGTTTTATCCAGTTAGTACCGCATGCCATACGCGCCAACCGTGCGATTCTAAGCGCGTCCTCGACCGTGTATGCGCCTGCCGTGTTCGGAAGAAGTGTGTAGCGGCTGAAGTCGATATGCTTGAAGAGGTCATTTGGATCGTCGAATTTAATCCGTCCGATCGCGACTGTCACAATCTCGGCGCCGGACGCTTCGTGCGCTTTCTGCATAATCTCGTTATTTTCGTACTTGCCGGTCCCGATTAAAAGTCGTGATGAAAATTCCTTCCCGGCAATTATTAGCGGATCGTGTATGGTCATTTTTTATCCTCCGACTTCCCGTGCTGTTTATCCTATTTATTTTTTCTATCCTTTTTATCCTTGCCCTTTTTTCCCTTTTGAACTACCAGATATTTCGAACACGTTACGAATGTTATGACGGTATCAAAAATGTAGATGATGAATCCCGATGCGAGAAACCAGACCGAACCGAGCCAGATAAGGCTTGAAAGCATATACATATGGTAGATAAGTCCTCTTGTGACAAACGCTTTCGACCAATAATAGCCTGACGATTTTTTCGGGCACTGCTGGCATCCGATTTTTGCCTTGGCTGCGAAAACCGAGATCGCGACTATGTGGAAGAAAAATGAATAGATTGCCGCGACTAGACCGTAGACGAAAACCATCGCCCAGCCGTATGATCGTCCGATGACTGCGCCGATGATAAAATATGCACCCGGCATTCCCCCGAGTCGCTGCACGAAATGGTAGAAGCGTCCGAAATGATCCATGAGGATCTTTCGTTCCGCCGAAAGTTTTGTGCTGTCGGCGCCGAGATGTCCATGCGGTCTGAAATAGCCGGACAAATTATCCTCCACCAATCACCTGGATAATTTCAAGGTTGTCGCCGTCTGCAAGGGTAATCCCGTCGTACTGCCCTTTCGGGAGAATCTCCTTGTTGTACTCGACCACAATCGCGGGGATAGGCAACTTTTTGCTCTCAAGAAAACCGAGAAGGGTCGTGCCGGTCGGGAGTTTTGTGCCCAATCCGTTGATAGTCAGGGAAATTGTTTCAGGGTCTGACATGTTTTTCTCTTTATTATTATAAAAAAATTTCCCCTTTTTTCGGAGGGGATGTGCTGGGGGTTTCGATTGCACCGAGTTCCTACGCTGGTATTATCCAGATCAGGTTCTCCAGGGTTGGTTTTGTCAAACCTCTCAGCCCCGTAATTCGAGCAATGCTCTAACTCGGGGCACCCCTCCGGTTATTTGTTGTATGTTAAATATCGAATTGAGTGTATCACTGAAATTTTTGAGTGTCAATCGTAACATGCGACTCTGGCGCATCGACTTCGTAACATGCGACTCCGGCGCATGATGTTTTATTAAAAAAATCACTGCCCCCCAGATTTAGAAATATTTTCCAAAGTATCCAGATCACCGTCGACCACTTCTGATAGGTGCATGAGGACTTCGTTTACATCCTCGGTGCGCCATTGGGGTTCGCGACCCGAATCTTTCGCTTCTTTTATTCTTGAGGTGAGTTCCATCGCATATTTTTGTATGGTTGACTGGAACTCCTCCCCCAGCATACTAACGCGCGCGATGATTTCTTTCACATCCTGGGCTGCCGGGACCGTGGGATCGACATAGCGGCGTTTTCCAGTTGTGACCTCGCCAAGGTTGGAAAGATCGGCAATCTGGCCGAGTTTCGGTTGGTACGTGTTGAAGCCGAGTTCCTGTCGGACGGTTTCTGCGAATTCCAGCCCGGCTTTTTCCTCGCCGTGGACGATGAAAACAATTTCGGGCGGCGTCTCGAAATACTTAAGCCAGTCGGTCAATCCTTTACGATCTGCATGCGCGCTGAACGCCCCGATCGGGGTGACTTTCGCATTGACCGCGACTTCCTCGCCGAATAGCCTCAGCCTCTTCACGCCGTTCAGAATCAGCCTGCCAAGGGTACCCTCCGCCTGGTATCCGACAATAAGAAGATGATTATTGGGGTCGTAAAGATTATGTTTCAGATGATGGACGATCCTTCCGCCTTCGCACATCCCCCCGCCCGCGATAATAACCGCCGGACCTTCGAATTCATTTATTTTTCGCGATTCGCTGACCGTTCTTGTCGTCCTTAATGTCGCGGGATGGAAAGGATTTTCGCCCTTTCTGATTCGATCCATCGTTGCGCTGTCGAAACATTCAGGGTGATTTTCATGCACACTTGTGGCTGAGATCGCCATGGGGCTGTCGAGGAAAATCGTAATCTGCGGAATCTCATTTTTATAGAGCATTTCGCTCAATATATAGAGAATTTCCTGTGTACGGCCCACTGCAAAAGACGGGATTAGAACCTTCCCGCGTTTTTTCCAGGCTTCATTTATTATTTGCTTTAATTTTGCGTGACGATCATCGGGAGTTTCATGCAGGCGATTACCGTATGTGGATTCAATCAGAACCGCATCGGCGCGATCGAATCCGAACGGCTCCTTGAGAATCGGGGCTTGATGATTCCCGATATCGCCGGAGAAAACGATCTGCCTTTTCAGATTATCTTCCTCGACCGTTACACGAATCGAGGCTGCCCCGAGGATATGCCCGGCGTCGCGAAGTTCAGCTTTAAATCCCGGCACAACATCGAACAGGTCCTCATACTCGACCCTCTGGAACATTTTCAGCGACGCTTCCACATCGTTTATGTTAAATAATGGCTCCACGGAGGGTTTCCCGGCGCGAAGCCGCTTACGTGTAAGCCATTTCGCGTCTTCCTCATGTACTTCCGCCGAATCCCGGAGCATTATTTCCGCAAGATCGTAGGTCGCAGGATGCGTATAAATCGGGCCGTTGAAACCCAGCTTCACTGCGCGTGGGATAAGCCCGCTATGATCGATATGCGCGTGGGTCAGGAGGATCGCGTCGATATCGGGCCAGACAACATTGGGATGAGTGTAATTAAGCTCCTTGAGCGATGGGAGACCCTGATAAAGCCCGCAGTCAACCATCACCCGATATTTGCCGGACGAGACCATGTATGCCGATCCGGTTACTGTTCGTGTAGCGCCAAGAAATGAGATTTCCATAAGGTATTAGATTATGAATTGAAAACCAGGTGATGTCAAAATATATGTAGGACAGGCTTTCCAGCCTGTTAAGGCTTTCCAGCCTGTTAAGGCTTTCCAGCCTGTTAGCTTTCCAGCCTGTTAAGGCTTTCCAGCCTGTTACTGAAACCATGATGATGACAGGCATTCAATAACAGGCTGGAAAGCCTGTCCTACATAAACCCGGTCAATATCTACTCTTCCAACAATCTTCGGAAAACCCGCCAACCCAGTTTAAAGTACCAATTCTTGAATGCGCATGCCATTCTGTTGATGCCTGATTCTAAAATGTCTGGTATCATCACGTATATGAATGAAGACCGTGGACAGAATAACGGCGAAAAATCCCCGAACATACTCTGGGGAATCCTCATCGCGCTCTGGACGATAGCTGTTTATGTTTTGTTTTTCACCAATTTTATCCGTGACTTTATGGGTTCGAAAGGTGGATAAGAGCTGGAGATTCTCGCGCTCATACTTATTGCGGTTGCCTGGTACAATATCGGGCGAATTGCGGTCGATTATCTTGTGCCGGGTGTTGATCGGAATCTTCGCGATAGTATTGCGATCGCGACCGGCCTCGCACTACTTAGTTACCTGATTTTCCTGTCAGGCTCCATATTCGGAGTTAAACATGTAGTCCTATACCTGTTAGTAATTATCCCGTTTCTGGCTACCCTGCCCTGGACAATATATAGAATCAGGATTTTTCGAAACAGGATTTTTGAAGCTTTAGCAGATTTTAAATCCCCCGACGATAAAGCCCTTTTGGTCCTCATAGGAATTTTATTCATACTCGATTTGATAAATGGCGGAAATGCGGCGGTCGGATGGGATGCCGCGGTCGATCACTATGCGATTCCGGAAGGTTTCTTAAGGACCGGATCGTTTATTCCCGATTTCGGCAATCCGTTCAGTTTTTATCCATCACTCGGTGAAATGCTCTTCATCCTGGGACTCGGTATCGGGAGAGAATTTCTGGCGGGCGCGATGAGCTGGTTGTATCTATTTCCAATGGCGCTTGGTTTCCTGTCGATTGGAAAAAGCCTTGGGAACTCGCGTATCGGGTTATGGGCGATATTTTTGTTTCTCGGAGCGCCTCTTACATTCGAGTTGCCATTTTCCGGAGTTGTCGATCTTCAGTTTCTGACCTACTGCCTTCTCGCGCTTGCACTTCTCCTTGACTCATCGGCCATATCCGATTACCGGAAATTTATCCTGATCGGGATTCTTGTCGGATGCGCGTGCGCGACAAAGCATCTCGGCCTGTTATTCCTCCCGGCGTTTATCATCATATTAATCTGGAAAATATTCGCCGATATAAAACCGGGCATTAACTGGCTGGTCGCATCGATACTGGTGATTTTTTTCTCGATTATTGTACCCCTGCCATGGTATGTGCGGAGCTTCAACTGGGCGGGCGATGCTCTCTATCCATATCTTAGTAATTTTGGAAACGCTAGTAAGGAAATTACGGGGAGCCTGTCCGTCGAATCATTCGCCCAGACAAAATACCCTCGGACTTTTATAAATTTTTTCGGATATCTTTGGCATCTGACGATGGATTACTGGGACCTGAGACCGTGGTATCTCGCCATTCATCCGGTATGGCTTGCGTTTCTCCCCCCGGCGATTGTATTTGCTTTGGTTCCATCAAATCGGAAAGACCGGCAAGTCATCACGAATTTCCGATTAGTGCTTGTGCTTGCGGTTATCACTATGGCAATTAATTATTTCCTTGCTCCATCGTTTCCAAGGTATATGTTCCCGACATGGTTCGCTATGGCGATTATTTCGGCTTATATTCTTACTGAAATTCGGAGGATCTGGCCGCCTATAGGAAAAATAATAACCCTGGTTGTCCTTATGCTGCCTTTTATTATTGTTTTCGCGATGGCCGGGAAACGCGCTATTGAAGTCGTACCTCAATATTTTTCCGACAGTTCGCGCGCAGCGGCAATTTCCAATTCTTTCAAGGGGTACGAGACAATCGAATGGGTCAATGAAAATCTTGATCCGGATTTTGATGTTGTCTTAACTACAGACCCGAAAGTTTATTACATCAAACCGTATGCGATTGTCTCCAAATCGGGGATCGAGTCGAGCCTTCTGGTGAACTGGGCGTCCGACCCATCGGAGATCATCCAAAACTGGAGAGAGTTGGGGGTTACGCATTTCATTCTCGATACGACACTGGACTCCGTAAATGGCGGATTCGCGCTGCTGGTAGTTTCATCGATTCTTGGCGACCGCGATGCGGCATGGATGGACCCTCCCAGGACCATTGAAGCAAGTAATGAATTTGGGTTGAATGGGTTTCTCACAGAGGCCAAACTTATTGAATTTAGTAAATATGCCGGGCTTCCGATTGTTGAGGATGGTACGCCCGGGGGGAATCATCTCTTTACCAGGGAACGCATGCAGATATTGCAGTCGCGAGGCCTTGATTATGCGATGGCTGAGAAGGTAATTAAATTCATCAATGCAGGGATACTTGTGAAGGAATTTTCATCGGGACCTGAATGGGGGGTAGTCGCGTACAGCGTGCATCTTCCGGAATCGGACGAGATCGAGTTGCCGGAACTTCCGGATTTAACGCTTTGGGGCACGAATTACGAAAATGGTCCTGTCGAAATGCTTAAAGAGGACGAAAGGCTTTAGTGCCATTTGCCTCCGGCAAATGGGCAAATGTGTCCTACGCTTCCAGCGGATAAGTTTTAAAAAATAATTCCAATTCCCCCGGATTTTATGTCAGGTTTTCGGGTTCCCAACCGTTATTAGGATGATTAGGTATCTTGAGAATCGATGTTTTCCGAATCGATTCCCTGCGATTCGATCAAGTCCCTGATAGCAGGCGGCAGGTAAATAGCCGACGTATCAAGCCGTCGAAGGACATTCAAGAAAAGGTCGATTCGTTTTCGCAGGGACAATTCGGGGGAATAAACGATTATAGGGTCGTTATCGAGGCGACAAAAACCGCCAGACCCGTATTCGATCTGTTCCCGGCGTATTTCGACGCCGAGTCTAATCAGTGCGTCAAAAAGGATATTATCGATATCTCGTTCGAGCACATGACCAGGCAGCTTCGAAAATTTGAATCAGTAACGGCCTCGACCGCCGCCACCGCCGCCTTCGCGACGTCTGCCACCGCCGCCGCCACCGCCGCCGCCACCACTGCGGAAATCGCTGCGCGGAGGCTTTGGACGAGCCTCATTAACAGTAATGGTTCGACCGCCGAGTTCAGTTCCGTTCAGCCCGTCGATGGCTGCAAGCGCCTGATCATTATCAGACATTTCCACGAAACCAAAGCCTTTGGACCGGCCAGTGTCGCGATCCGCAATTACCCTTGCAGAGTCTACTTCGCCGTAGGCCTGGAAGGCGGCTTTAAGCTCGTCGTCGGTCATTTCGTAGCCAAGATTGCCTACATAGATGTTCATTTTCTCTCTCGTTTACTAACGCCATGGATCAGAATCACAGTAATGGACTGTCCATGGTGTTGTGACATGGCTGGATATTAGCATTTTTTTATGACTATGGCTTCTTTCTGCAATAAATCTTTTTTGAAAAAATATAAATTATGAATATTAAAATTTCTCTCTCAGGCAAAAGGCGGTAAAAAGAAATGCTCGCAACTGTACATTCATCCACACTTTTGGGAATCGACGCAGTCCCGGTCGAGGTGGAGGTGGATATATCATCCGGGATTACCAAATTCGAACTTGTCGGGCTTCCGGACGCGGCGGTAATGGAGTCCAGGGAGAGGGTTCGGGCTGCGATCCACAATTCCGCAAATGCCTGGGATTGGCAGTGGACCAGCCAACAGCCAGCCAGCAGCACGAGCACGCAGCAATTGCTTTTGGGACATTATCTCTAAATTTAAAGCAATGGGCTTTGAAAGTTGTAGGGTATTAAGCCAGTTATAAGAGGATATTTCAAGCAGTATGTGATTTCAATTTTTTTGGGTTATTAAAAAATATGGACCAGTTCTGAAAACGTCTGTATGATCTTATCTATTATTTTTGTATTTTTTTTGATAATTATGTATTATAATTATCAAAAAAATTGAGAAATTAATCATTTAGTACAAGTTAATGTTATACATTAATCAACATACGCCATGAACAATAAATATATAATAAACATTTACGAACGCTATTTGGATCTTAAAAAATCTGGTAAATCCAAATTAGATAATAATAATTTATGGAAAATATTTGAATACTATTCGTGTATAAAATTATCAGAAGAATATAACAAACCATTTTATGAATATAACGATATTGATTCAACATTCAAAGAAATTAACAAAATGACTCGGGATGATACTGGCATTGATTTGTCC
>JAPKYR010000254.1 GCA_026394215.1 bacterium | reverse complement strand
GTCCACTGCTTCTGCGGGTCGAGAACCTGGGACGGCACTCCGGGACATTCCTTAGGAATCCAGACCTTGAAAATCCGATCCTGCTGATACTCAACATTGTCCAGATCTCCGTTTAACGCGGCCTCGACCATAATCCGGGTCATGTCGATATCCATCCTCTTGCCGGCGCCGTACGGCGCCCCGCTCCATCCTGTATTGACAAGATATACCGCGGTACCATGCTTTTTCATCTTTTGTCCAAGCATCTCGTAGTAAACTTCCGGATTCCTCGGCATAAACGGCTGCCCGAAAAATCTGGAAAATGTGCTCTGGGGTTCGATGATTCCGGTTTCAGTGCCCGCGAGTTTGCTCGTATAACCCATCAGGAACCAGAACATAGCCTGTTCCGTTGTCAGTTTCGAAATCGGAGGAATGACCCCGTTCGCGTCCGCGGTCAGAAAAAGGATAGTTTTCGGATGGCCCGCAACTGAGCTTTCCTTAATATTACTCAAGTACCGAAGAGGATAGCTCGCGCGGGAATTCGGCGTGTAACGGTCATCGCTGAAATTGAATTTCCCGTTCGGATATATCATCGCGTTTTCAACGAGCGCGCCGTGATTCAGATAATCATCCTTATGCATGACGGCGCGATAAATTTCGGGCTCTTTTTCGGACGATATATTAATAAATTTGGCGTAACAGCCGTTTTCGAAATTCGCGATCCCGTCGTCGCCCCAGCCATGCTCATCGTCGCCAAGTAAAGCCCTTCTCGGATCGGCTGACAGTGTCGTCTTTCCTGTCCCGGACAACCCCAGGTACAATGCGGAATCCCCGTTGGGACCTTCCGTCGCCGAACAGTGCAGCGGAAGAATTCCGTGCTCCGGCAGCATGTAATTCATCACCGTGAACATCAGCTTTTTGACGCTGCCGCCGTATGCCGACCCGATTATCACGCCAAGGTTTCTGTCGAAATCCATCCCGACAATCACGTTGGACGCTCCGCCCTGCCGCATTTTCCTGAGTCTGCCTTCATAGCGGGTGCAGATCAACTTATTAGTCGGGACAACAACCACCGTGAATGGTTTATCGGCAAAGACGCTTCTGTGGATGTCTTCCGGTATCGGTCGAAACATATTATCGGTGAAAAGCGCTGTAGTCGCGCTATTGCCGATCGTCCTGACAGGAAGGGAATAGCATGGATCGGCGCCAAGACACCTATCGGTAATATAAAGCTCCTTTTTCCGCGACAGAATCTGAAGCGCGTCCTCCATCGCCATATCGAATGTTTCTTCGGTTATTGGAATATTATTGCTGGAATCCCAGTCGATTGTGTGTTCCGATTCCGGCCTCTTCACTATCACGGTATCCTGGGGACTTCTGCCCGTGGATTCCGGAGGGGTCCATGTCGCAAGCGCGCCGGTTTCCGAAACCACTGCCTCTTTGTTTTCCACCGACCAGTGAATCATGGTTCGACGGTCCGGGTTGATTAACACGTTTGGATGCTTATGCAGCGTCTCTTCAATTTTTTCTGTCCAATACGTCATCGGTACACCTTTAAAATAAAAACTAAAAGGGGATGTATGATCCCCGAAATGTCATAATCTTTCTGCCCCGCATATTTTATTATCGACTTTGGACGGCGAATTATACAGTAATTTACAGTCTTTACCACCCCTGATTGTTAATTATCGATAAAGACCTTGCCGATTAAGCATATTTATGATAGATTAACCTTGACATCCGCTTGGATCCTTATGCGACCGAGACGGCCAAATTCTCAGGCTTGATTTTTATATTTCACGCCTGGCAGATTTCCCGTCACGATCACGGGATTTTTTTCTGCCTTCGCTAAAGCTACGGCGGATATGTCCATTATAGTAAGGATCCAACGGATTTATCCGCCGAAGCTTTAGCGAAGGCGGAATCCATTCTACCTGTAAAGGAGGATAGGATGACATCCGGTAAAGTTACGGTCCGGACATTCCGGACCATGAAGAAAAAGGGGAAGAAGTCCGTCTGGCTGACGGCTTACGATTTCCCCACTGCCGTTCTTCTCGACCAGGCCGGAATCGACGGCGTTCTTGTCGGCGATTCTCTTGGAATGGTCGTCCAGGGACATAAAACCACGCTCCCTGTCACACTCGATGAAGTAATCTATCACTCGCGGATGGTCGCGCGCGGACTTGAACATGCATTTCTTGTAGGCGATATGCCATTCGGGTCGTTTCAGGCCGATGAAAATAAAGCAATGGAGAACGCGCTTCGCCTTGTCAAGGAAGGATGCTGCGAGGGCGTTAAATTCGAGGGCGCCGGACGTCTCCTTGGGCTTATGGAACGGCTCGTATCGAGCGGCGTCCCCGTACTCGGCCATCTCGGGCTTCTTCCACAGTCAATTAACGCTATCGGCGGATTCAGGGTCGCAGCAAAGAAACACGATGCAGCCCAGGCGCTTCTCAGGGACGCGAAACGGGTTGCGGAAGCCGGCGCGTTCGCGCTTGTGCTCGAATGTGTCCCGCAGGAAGTTGCCGGAATGATCACCCGCGAACTCACAATACCGACAATCGGAATCGGGGCCGGAAAAGATGTCGACGGTCAGATTCTTGTGTTCCACGATGTCATGGATCTTCTCCCCGGCTACCAGCCGAGATTCGTCCGTAAATACGCCCACCTCGGCGAAACAATCATCAACGCCACAAAGCAGTACATCGAGGACGTTCACAACGGCGAATTCCCATCCGCTGATGAGTCTTTCGAAATAGACGACGAGATGTCGAGGAAACTTGCTGAGCGGGTAGGTAATAACGACCAATGATCATTGCCGTCCGGATCGGAAAATTAATTAAAATATTAACAATAAAAAATATATAAAAAATATGAGGACTTAGTGTTGGAAGCGTGACCAGAATGGAAAATATTCCGATATTCAGAACCCCCGATGAAATGCGCGCATGGTCGCATGAGAAGCATAACCAGGGGAAGGTCATCGGTTGCGTACCCACAATGGGCGCGCTTCATGAAGGGCATTTGTCGCTCATTCGAGCCTGCGCGAAAGACTGCGGCGAGACAATTGTCACAATCTTCGTGAATCCGATCCAGTTCGCTCCGGACGAGGATTTCGAGAAATATCCCCGGAACGAAAAAGAAGATCTCAGCCTTGCTTTCGGGGCGGGCGCGACCGCGGCGTACTGCCCATCGGTCGCTACGATGTACGGCGGGGACCCCAGCGTTTTTGTGATAGAAGAAAAAATGACCAAATGCCTGGACGGACTCAGCCGTCCGAATCATTTCCGGGGAGTGCTTACGGTTGTCGCTAAACTTTTCAACGCGACAAATCCCGATCGCGCATATTTCGGGCTCAAGGATTACCAGCAGATACTCCTCATCAAACAGATGGTTCACGACCTCGATTTCCCGGTGGAAATTACCGGTTGCCCGATTATCCGCGAACCCGATGGCCTCGCGATGAGTTCCAGGAACAGGTACCTTTTGAGTGCAGAGCGAAAGGACGCTCTCTGCCTTAGTAAAGCAATTGACGCCGTTACTAAAATGTTCAATAACGGCGAACGTCAGACTCGTAATCTCGAATGGCTTGCCAGGACTATTATCGAATCTGCAAGCACCTCGAAAATAGACTATATCTCCACCCGGGATGCTGAGGATTTGTCTCCCGTAAAGGATATCGAAAAGCCAACCCTTTTCGCTCTCGCGATTTACATCGGAACTACAAGGCTTATTGATAACACAGTTTTAACTCCTGTAAAGGAGGAACAATAATGTTCAGACAATTCATGCTTGGAAAATTACACCGATGCACCGTAACCCGGGCCGATCTCGATTATGTCGGCTCTATCTCAATCGACGCCGACCTTCTCGAAGCGGCGGGGATTCTGCCCTACGAGAAGGTCCAGGTGGTGAATGTCAACACCGGGGCGCGTTTCGAGACATACACAATCGAAGCTCCCGCGGGATCGAAAACTATCGGGGTCAATGGCGGCGCGGCACACCTCGCCAAACCCGGCGATATCGTGCTGATAATCGCCTATGGATATTACACACAGGGAGACATTATCAAGCCGCGAACGGTTATAATCGGCGAAGGAAATACCATTGAAGCTATTATCTATGGCGAGGTCCCTGTTCAACCAGCATCGGTCAATGTAATGCAGAACTGATAACAAGGAGTTTTTCCGGACGATTCCAGGTCAGGAAGGAGTTTTATCGTGACCATTCAGGAAAGAATACAGGATTTAAAACACGAAAAAAATGCGGTGATTCTCGCTCATAATTACCAGCTTCCCGAAATTCAGGACGTCGGCGATTATGTGGGCGACTCGCTTGAATTATCTAAAATCGCGGCAAGGGTCGAATGCGATCTGATCGTTTTCTGCGGAGTGCGGTTCATGGCCGAGACCGCGAAAATCCTGTCGCCCGGCAGGAAAGTAATTGTCCCGGATTATTCCGCGATCTGTCCGATGGCGCAGATGATCGACCCTGAAACCGTCAGGGCATTAAGGCTTGAGCATCCGGACGCGACGATCGTCGCGTATGTCAACACAACTGCTGAAGTAAAAGCTGAAGTCGATTTATGTGTTACAAGCGCGAATGCGGTCAAGGTTGTAAATGATTTGCCCAAGGGAAAAGAGGTTGTCTTCCTTCCCGATAAAAATCTCGGTAAATTCGTCAGGCAGGAAACCGGAAAAACGGTACATATCTATTCGGGATTCTGCCCGACCCATAACCGTATTTTGAAAGAGGACATCCTGCTCGCGCGCGAAAAATGGCCCGATGCGCTTGTCGTATCGCATCCGGAATGCACGCCCGATGTACTTGAACTGTCCGACCATATCGCAAGCACCGCCGGGATGCTCAAATTCATTCGCGACAGTAAGGTCAGGAATTTCATCATCGCCACGGAACAGGGCATGATGCACAGGCTCAGGAAGGAGAATCCGGGTAAGAGATTTTATTC
>JAPKYR010000223.1:3550-25582 GCA_026394215.1 bacterium | reverse complement strand
GATTTTGAAAAAGATGGTCGAGTCGCGAAGATGAAATACTCTCTTTCCAGATTCGGAAAAAACATATTTACAGGATATCTTCTTCTCGAATTCAATCTTGGACTTCTGGCTGGGAATGCGTCGGACAGGTACCATATTCTTCCGGACGGAAGCCATAAACAACTCGCTGAAATGTTTGAAATTTCGAATTGCAGGGAGATCGAGACAGTCGATGAATGGACAGGCGCACGGATAAAAATCAATGTTCCGAATGCCGAATGGATAGGGGTATATCCGGTAAAAACCCTCAGCCGAAGCGAAGCTGGGCTCGAAATGACCTATCAGGGCACTTGTCTTGTATTCAGGATTCCAATCAGGCTTGAAAATGGCGATTCTATCGATATTGATTCCCAAATGGGATTTTGATTTCATCTTGAATTATAATAAATGACAGGAAATACACAAATAAACTTGAAATCCCGATTTTATAATGTATAGTCATTGACTGGATGCGGATAATTATCGGATTGAATGACTAGTTTGAACAATTGTGGATGAGGAAAATAAAATAATCGGACATCCCCCTGGGGTATTGGAAACCCAGCTTGGTCCTGAAGGAGCAGGGCTGCCTTCTATTCCAGAACCAATAGAGTGGCGATCGGCGTACGGAATCGACGAAGCAGTCGCTATCGCGGTCGTGCCTGAGCGTGCCCTGATTTTCTGGGAGCTTGCAGGACTTATCGAATGTGGAATTCCGGAAGGCGAGAGTTACCGGCTTGTAAGAATAAGGTTAATCGGTGAAACGCCAAAGAGAGAAGAATGGTGGCCGGTCGGACCGATCGGGCGGTTCCAGGATTCCGGGCTTCAACCTGGTTGCGAGTACATTTATGTGATCGCCCGGTTCACCGTTGACGATGAAACGCCAATTCTTGTAACTAATCCGATACGGATGCCCGTCAGGGCCGCGCCGGAGGACCTTCAGTCGGACCTCCCGTCCTCAATTGATTTAGGCAACTGGTTTATAAAGCGAGTTATAAAAAGGGAAGGGGAATAGAAAATGCTTGAAGTCCTTGGGATGATCCTCGCTGGCGGTCGGGGAGAACGCCTTATGCCTCTGACTCAGGACAGGGCAAAACCCGCGGTACCTTTCGGTGGAGCGTACAGGATTATCGACTTTGTTCTTTCAAATTTCATAAATTCCCATTTTTATCATATCAAGGTTCTAACGCAGTTCATGAGCGACTCTCTGAATCAGCACCTGAGCCGTGGATGGAGCCTCAGCAGCTCGATAGGGCAGTTTGTCGATCCGGTTCCCGCGCAGATGAGGACCGGGAAGCACTGGTTTGAAGGAACAGCCGATGCTGTTTTTCAGAATCTGCACGTAATCTGGGATACGAATCCGGAGCATGTCGCGATATTCGGCGGCGATCATATTTACAAAATGAACGTCACCGAAATGTTCAGGTTCCATCAGAAGCGCAGAGCGACACTGACTGTCGCATGTCTTCCGGTCCCAATAGAGGAAGCTGCCGGACGGTTCGGGGTCATGGAAGTCGATGAAAAAAGCCATATAATAGGGTTCGAGGAAAAGCCCATGAATCCAAAACCAATGCCCGGCCGTCCCGATATGGCGTTGGTCAGCATGGGTTCCTATTTCTGGGAAACCCAGGCGCTGAGACAGGCTCTTTTCCTGGACCAGGAGAAGGAAAATTCGACGCATGATTTCGGACGCGATCTGATTCCCGATCTTGTTTCGCGCGGAGAAAATATATTCGCTTATGATTACTCGCTTAACTGGATTCCCGGCGAGGGGGAGCGAGAGAAGACGTACTGGCGGGATGTCGGGACGATAGACAGTTATTTCGACGCCAACATGGAAGTCCGGCAGGTACATCCGCCGATTAATCTTTACAACTACCAGTGGCCGATCAGAACGCTGATGAAACCCTACCCGCCTGCAAAATTTGTCTTTGCCGAAAAGGGCGGAAGGTTCGGAAAAGCGGTGGACAGTATATCAGAAACGCCATAATCGATAAAAGCTGCGTGATCGACGAGGGCGTTGAAATCGGTTACGATAGCGAATTTGACGAGAAAAATTTCAAGGTAACCCCTGATGGCAGGGTTGTTGTACCTAAGTGGACCCATGTAACATCGGATGGAGAAGTAATCCGCCTTGAAGGTCCGTATTCACCAAAGGAAGAGGAGCATCCATATGCATCAAACATCTGAAATAGTATTTTTTGGAAGCGAGATGGTGCCGTACTGTAAAACAGGAGGGCTTGCCGACGTTATCGGCGCTCTGCCGATAGAACTCGCAAGGCTCGGCAGTAAAGTTACAGTGATGTTGCCGTATTACAGAGAAGTAATGGAGTGGACGGAAAAAACCGGGGTCGAGATCAATCCGATCGAGGATTCCACGCTTCCGTTTTTCCTGCCTGGTTACACCGGTCAGGCATTCCTTCGCGAACTTATTCATGAATCGGGAATGAGAGTCGTATTTATCGATTACCCACCGGCGTACGATCGCGAAGAATTATATACCGAGGGGGGCGCCGATTATGAGGATAACGCCACCCGCTTCGGGATTTTCGCGAAAGCCGGACTCGAAGCGTGCAAGAAGCTTGGGATAAAACCGGACATAATCCACGCCCATGACTGGCAGGCAGCATGCGCGATTATTTTCCTTAAAACGCATTATAGAAGCGATCAATTTTTCGCGGGAACAAAATCCGCGCTGACAATTCATAATCTCGGATACCAGGGACGTTTTCCCGCCGACAAATTCCCCGCGCTCGACCTGCCATGGTCGCTGTTCAGCGTCGACGGGCTTGAATATTTCGGGCAAGTAAATATATTGAAAGGCGGAATCCAGTTCGCCGACCGTATAACGACGGTCAGCCCGACATATTCGAAGGAGATTCAGACCCCCGAGTTCGGTGCGGGTCTCGATGGCGTGCTTCAAGCGAAAGCCGACAAACTGTCGGGAATCCTTAATGGCGTCGATTACTCAGCCTGGGATCCATCAATCGATAAATTAATTCCCCAGAATTTTTCACCCGATACTTTAGCCGGCAAATGGGCATGCAGAAAAGCTCTCCGAAAAGAGGTCGGACTTCCGGAAGGAAAGGGACCGCTGATCGGGATGATCTCAAGGCTTGCCGAGCAGAAGGGTTTCGAGCTGTTGCTTGAAACATTGGATAGAATCGTGAAACTCGACTGCCAGATCGTCATCCTCGGCACAGGCGATCCTAGATATCATCAGCTTTTGACCGAAGCCGCGACAAAATATCCGAAGAACGTGTCTGTCAACCTGGGATTTTCAAACGAACTTGCGCATAAGATCGAAGCCGGGGCGGATATTTTCCTCATGCCGTCGCGCTACGAGCCATGCGGGCTGAATCAAATGTACAGCCTTCGATACGGCACTGTGCCGATAGTCTCATCGACTGGCGGGCTTAAAGATACTGTGGATAATGTAACGCCGGCGCGACTGAAATCGGCCAATGCGACAGGCTTTGTAATGAAGGAATTTACCGGCAACAGCCTTTTCAATACCGTTAAAAAAGCGGCGAAAATGTTCCGCGATGAACCGTCTGCATGGCATAACCTAATGGTAACCGGTATGAAAAAAGACTTTAGCTGGCTCTCGCAGGCAAAAATCTATCTGAAGTTGTATGATAGTCTTATAAAAGAAAGGAATATTTCAGTAGAAGAAATCACGGCATGAAATCGATTCTCCTTGCATTGCACGCACACCTTCCTTACGTCAGGCACCCCGAGTGGAATAATTTTCTCGAGGAGCAATGGCTGTTCGAGGCGATCACAGAAACTTATGTTCCGCTTGTGATCACGCTTGAGGAATTACGCCGCGACAATATTCCGGCCCGGCTGACGCTGACGCTATCGCCGACGCTTTTATTGATGCTTGAGGACGAACTTCTTCACGAACGCACGCTGCGGTATGTCGAGTCGAGATTGCATCTGCTCGATGAGGAAGCCGAACGCCACGCAACCCTCGATGACCCGTTCCGCAAGCTTGTCAAAATGTACCGCGACCGTTTCACCGCGATCCGTGACGTCCTCGACGGGCGCGGTGGTTTGATCCGGGCATTTATTGCGCTGGAAAATGCAGGGCTGATCGAGATAATCACATGCGCTGCAACGCACGGTTTTCTCCCGCACCTGATGATGTCGCCGGGAACTGTCGAGAAGCAGGTCGGGGTCGGATGCAGAGTGCAGGAGAGAATTCTCGGAAGAAGACCGAAAGGAATCTGGCTTCCTGAATGCGGCTACACACCGGGTATAGAGAGCATTGTCGCAAATGAGGGAATTGAATACTTTTTTGTCGAATCCCACGCGATAGAACTTGCCGTGCCGGGCGTAGTGCATAAACACGGCGACCCGCTCGTGCCGGTGAAAACGCCGTCCGGGCCGATAGCGTTCGGGCGCGATCGCGAAACATCGAAAGCTGTCTGGAGCGCCGAGGAAGGCTATCCCGGAAACTTCTGGTATCGCGATTTTTACCGCGACATTGGTTTCGATCTTCCCGAGGAAGCTGTCAGAGCATATCTTCCACCAGCGGTCGCACATACATTTACCGGAATAAAATATCACCGGATCACCGGGACGACCGACCACAAAGAACCGTACAATTTTGAGATGGCGGAAAAAGTCGCGCACGATCATGCGTATGATTTCGCGAACCGTGTCAAAGGCCGATTGTGGTGGCTTGAAAAAAGCGGTATGAAATCGCCGCTGGTTGTCTGTCCCTACGATGCGGAGCTTTTCGGTCACTGGTGGTTCGAGGGAATTCACTGGATTGGCGAGATTTTCCGCGAAATTCAGAATCATGACGACTTCACCGCATGCACCGGATTGGATTACATACGAGGCGAAGGCGAAACCCGAAACGCGATCCCTGCGCATTCATCATGGGGGGACGGAGGTTACGGCGAGGTCTGGGGATCAGCGCAGGCGGAATGGATTTATCCTCATATTTATGGGCTTAATCATCATCTACGGAGATTGAAAACAAAGTACTCCGATTCCAGAGACCCTGAAATTAAAAGGGCTCTCCTGCAATTCGAACGCGAGCTTCTGCTCCTTGAAAGTTCCGACTGGCCGTTCATTATGCATACCGGCACGCAGATCGGGTACGCGAAAATCCGTCTCGCGGAGCATATTCAGGCCTGCAATAATCTGAAAACAATGTTGGAGAGCGGCGAAATTAATTCCGAAGTCCTGACGGTACTTGCATGGAAGCATCGTTGAAAAATTATCTGTTTGCTGTAATTATGTAGGACATGCTTTCCAGCTTGTTATTGAATGCCAGCAATCATAATGGTTTCAGTAACAAGCTGGAAAGCATGTCCTACATAAATTAAATTAAAATCCACTTTTTCAACAGCCCCTTCCAGCGTATGAGCAAGCGTGGCATGTGCCTCCGGCGCATGTCTTCCATCACGGTTCGAGAATCGCTGGGCGTTCGCCATGATTTACAGTAATTTTTATTTCATCAATTGCAGAAAATTGATTAAGGGTTTTATAAATTTGCTGGTATATTGCCCCCACTCGCGCCGACCCGCCCATTTGAAAATCAAATCTATCATTAAAATCCACTGTAGCCAACCCATTCTCAATCCTGACATAATTCAAAACCGTTCCTTCGTTCATAGCGGTACTCAGTCCTTCCGCCCTTTCGGCATCGGTTGGACCTTTTAGCAGTTCCATAATCGCAGCTTCAGCCGCCGAAGTCTCTGTGGCAGGAATAGTACGATTAACCGCGACCTGGACAATTTCGGTCGGCTCACTTCTATTGAAATAGACTAAAATCTGCCTGGTGGCTGGAACAGGCTCATTCTGTGGCCCACGCGAATTACAACACTGAAGCGTCAGTAAGGCTGCAATGCACAGGACGATGCCGAATAAAAGATAAAGCCACTTTTTCATCTGCTTATTATTTATGAGCCGCGAAATTCAGAAAGGTCTCGTTGTTTTCCCTTATGATAGCAATTATTAATATGTAATCGCCTTGCTTGAACGCAAGTGACCGATCGTCTTCATTCGCACCTGCTGGACCTTCCGGATCTACTTCCCAACCCGGCAGGTCTTTATAGAAATTATAAACTACATTCTGATCGACATTACCTTTCGTCATTGCAAACATGCCATTATCAGGAAGCGCGTGGAATTGATCGATCGTAAATCCCTCCATAAGAGGAATATCTTCGCGCCAGCCTGCCGGGAGATCGGCAAATGGTATTGCCCCTGCAGGAGCTTGAGTTTCAGTTTCTTCCGTACCGGCTTCGGTTGTTTCCGTACCGGTATCGGTCGGGTTTCCACCCTCGAGAGTCCCGGGTCCGGAAGTACCATCGATTGCCGTGGTTTCGGTTTGGCCGGACGCACCATTATCGGTTGGCGTCCCGCCGGGTACATTAATAGCCACGTTTGGCCTTTCAGTCTGGTTTGTGCAGGCAGTACAGATGAGTAGTGCACAGATAAATAACAGGGAAGTGAGAGTTAATAATCGCATGAATTTCCGCCTCTTTACAGGTGTGATTTCAAGTGATGGATTATAACAGGAAATATTCTGAAATACGAGTGAATAGTTGATGATCTCTACTCCACCCAGAAAGCCGATCCCTTCCCGAATCTGGCTGCGTTCGCGATCAGGTTGGAAGCATATTCGCTTGCTTTCTCAACAGCTTTCAGAACGTCCTCACGTTGCGCGATAAATCCCGCGATTGCGCTTGATAAGACACATCCCGTGCCGTGGACTTCGCCGACATTATAGTACGGGTGCGTGAACGATTTGACCCTAACCTTGCCGCTCCATGCCGGTTCTATATACCTGTCCTCGATCCCGTCGCCGTGCGGAAGCCCGGTCACGAGGAGCGATTTCACACCGGTCGAGAGCCATCCGGTAGCGCATCCGAGGATCATGCGGTCCTCGGTCGGATCGATATCGATCTCCGCCGGCGCGCCAAGTTCATATACGTTTGGCGTCGCGATCAAAGTTTTCGGGAGAATATATTGCGCGAGCGGGCCCATCCCCGCCTGATCGAGAAAAACCGTGCCCGATGTGGATTTGAAGACAGGATCGAGCACTATCGGGACGCCCGGAAGTTTTTCGAGCTCATTTCCGAGCACCATGATAATTTCAGGGGATGCAAGCGCGCCGATTTTTATAGCGTCGATTTTTATATCGTCGATTAACGCCGCAAGCTGTTCACGAAAAAGGCCGGGCGACGCGGGATAGACCGCGGAAACGCCTTTCGAAGACTGCACGGTTTCGCAGGTCACGATCCCGCATGGGTGGCATCCGAGGGAATGAAGCACGCGCGCGTCCGCGAGAAGACCCGCGGAGCCGGTCGGGTCGAGTCCGCCTGCCACAAGTACAACCGGGGGACGATTTTTCATATTGTATCTCCGAATTTCCCGGGGACGCCATTTTTTCGACGGGTGGAAAATCCCGGTATAATAATCCCGGTAGCTGCTATCCCGGAGCGTTAGCGAAGGGTAGCTGCTATCCGGGATTTAAAAATGCTTTGACAGTGCGCGCGCGGTTCAGTGGATAATCCCGGTATCTGCAATCCGGGATTTTCTAAAATACATGGTTAATGCGCGACTTAGTAATCTATTCCTCACTCCCCAGCTTTTTCATCAACCCCATGAAGGGCTTTATCAGGTCGATCGGGAGAGGGAATATCGTGGTCGAGTTCTTCTCCGCCGCGATCTCGACAAGAGTCTGCAAGTACCTTAACTGAAGCGTAATTTCGTTGCCATGCATGACATCGGCGGCTTCGCGCAATTTCTGCGACGCCTGGAACTCGCCCTCGGCGGCGATAATTTTCGCGCGGCGTTCACGCTCGGCCTCGGCCTGTTTCGCCATCGCGCGCTTCATGGTTTCGGGAAGCTCGACGTCCTTGATTTCAACCATGGAAACCTTGATGCCCCATGGGTCGGTCTGTGTGTCGATGATTGCCTGGAGCGTCTGGTTGATTTTCTCGCGGTTGGCGAGGAGGTCGTCCAACTCATGCTGGCCAAGGACCGATCGGAGCGTGGTCTGCGCGATCTGGCTGGTGGCGAGGTTGTAATTCCGTACTTTGTTCACGGATTTGTCGGGATCAAGAACCTGATAGTAAATAACCGCGTTGACCCTGACCGTGACGTTGTCGCGGGTAATGACTTCCTGTGCCGGAACGTCGAGGGTGATAATGCGGATATCGACTTTTCTTGCCGTCTGGAAAAACGGAATCACGACGACGATGCCCGGTCCGCGGGTTCCCTGGTATCTTCCGAGCGTGTACAGCACGATTCGCTCAAACTGGTATGCGACTTTGATAAACCAGCTTATGACAAAAATAATTGCTACGATTAATATGACTAACTGGGACGGTCCGTTCATTCTGATCTCTCCTAATATGGAATAGGTTAAAAAGAGTATATTAAAATTGATTAATGAATTTCAAGATTTGTTATCCTGATTACCGATTAAATCCACTTTAGCGACGACAAGGAACTTCTCCTCCACACGTATGACCTTGATATCCTCGCCGACACGCAGGCTGCCGTGTTCGCAGATAGCGTCCCAGTACGCACCCGCCACATAAACTTTCCCTCTCTGGTGGGGAGAGCAGTCCTTCTTAACCGACCCGATCTGGCCGATAAGGTCGTCTGTAACGGGATAATTTCCCTTGATGCTGAAGTACTGCATGAACATCCATACAGCAATCCCCAGCGCCGCCAGAAGGATAATCGTGACGCCGTAATTTATCCACGACGATATTTGCATCCAGAAAGACATAATCGCCTCCGTCAGCGGATAGGATACAATAAATCAGACTTAAATTCCAATCGTTATACCCGATCAGAGAATAGACAAAAAATATGCCGAAAAGTTGCATTATACCTCAAAGCATACAATAACAAGCGATCCAATTCCAGCCCGGAAGGGGGGCGGGCTTTTCAGACTGGGCAACGGCCTTAACTCGAAATCCAAATATTAGCCCATTTATTTTGTAGCCGGATTGCAAAAAAAATGATATCTTATTAGTATTGCTTATCCCAAATTGGAGGAATGTACTATGCTTTATCGATCAGCCACGACATTTTTAGTCGCAATGGCAATTTTCGTATTCCTGACTGCGTGCAGCCAGGGATCGAATGTAAGTACCCCCGCACCCACAACCGACCCCGTTACCGCAGAGTCGAGCATCGATCAACAATTACTCTTCGGAATCTGGGACATCACAATCGACCCGGACACTTATGAAGCAGAAATCATCCAGTCCCGAACTGCGTCATTCACCGCAAACATCACAAGATTAATTCAACCGCCCGCGTATCCTGTTAACCTTGTAACGGTTACAGTCAACATACCGGAGTCGGATCTTCTTGCCGGAAAACTGGTATTTAACCTTGGATTGAGCCACCCCCTGCTTAAGGATTTCACCTTCCGGGCTTTCGACTGCCGTGGAATTATCATGGCATCCGGAGCGCAGCTTGGAATCCACGATCCAACTCTACATTACGCATCGTCCACGCAGACGCACATGATAAATCCGGATGGTTATACCCGTTGGTGGAACCAATCCGAATTTACTACGATCAACACATTATTCGGTTATACCGAAGGGACTTATGCAAACCACGGATTTATATCCAATGCGACGCTGAACCCGTATAAACTTCATACCCCGTCGCTTTCACCGGCCCAGCCTATCTACCAGATGGACCTGAGCCAAAGGGCCACATTCCCGGTATCGACGGCTCCGCTGGTGAGAACGTACAAGATGCAGTTCGATGTAACATCAACGCCGAAATTCGCATTCAAATACGCATTCGCAGCAAGCTGGTCGCTTCCAAATCCCGCATACAAGCCAAATTACCCCATACAGGCGTTCGATATGAACGCAAACTGCCAGGAAGCATATTATGTGCACATCGATGCGTTTGAAGAGATACCGTACTATGTCGACCAGTATGTCGGCGGAGGCAATCTTCAGTTCCTGCTGACAATCGGAGACTGGCAGGCGATAGGCGGGAACGTCAAAAACGAAATTTCCCATGTTTGGGTTGAGTCCCCGACATTATTCAGCCCACCGGTCGATGTAAAGAACACGATGGAATTTGTCGAGAGCACTCATGCGACTATGGCGACATACAGGATTTTCCTTGAGGACATGCTTCCTGACGGCCTCGAAGGCCAGCAGCTTCTGATTACCGTCGAAAGCGCGAATCCGATTAATTATTCGGGTCCGGTTGCCTATGTCTATCCAACGGCCCCACTCGCAGCGTTCTATCTGACCGATGTGCCGATCACGAATCTGCAGCCGGAAGGCGAATACGCATACGTGTATTTCGTCCCTGACTGGTGCGCTACCATGCGTGAACAGTGCACTCAAAACCAGAGCGGTCAACCTTGGACCACGGGAAATCAGCCCCTGATGGCGAACATGATGAAACAGGACATCGTTGGTTATTACAACGATTACACTCATGTTCAGGTCTGGGAAGGCAAGTTCGGGGGGACGTCCTCTCAGGAGTTAAACGCCTTCGCTGCAACCTGCACAAGCCTGGGCTATACAATGTCGCGAACATATAACGATTACTTCGATCCCACAAATTGCCGTGTGGTAATGGTCGTTGGGCTCTCAATGCCTATCGGTTCACCTGATCCACCTTTCACTCTCGAGGAAGCCCAGTCCATGCAGGAATTTATTCAAAATGGCGGAATCCTGATATTCATGTGCGAAGCGTCCCAGTATTTCTACGTACAGGGTTTCGACGAACTCTTCGGCTGGCTTGGAATGCTCATGCAATACGGCGGCGGCGCGACACCAGAGTTGTCCGATGGTTTCACCACCAACATCACGGATCACTGGCTGACCCAGGACGTGGACTTGTATCACTATTACACTTGCGGCCAGTGGCTGACTCAGGACCCATTTGTATTGACTCTTATCGAGACTACGCTTGATGAGAAACTGGTTCTGGTCTATCCGCTGCCTCTCGATGATTAGTCGACTGATTGCACATTCTTCAATGCAGATCAATTCTTCCCCTTCGGGAGAATCAATAAAAAAAATAAACGACCCGGGATTTACGTCCCGGGTCATTTTTATCGGGAGTGGATTTTGTGGCAATCCCACATAAAAATAATCTATACGGCTCGGCAGGAGCCGTTAAAATTAAACCCAAGTGGAATTGGTCGTAATTTTTCCTATAAATCATTATTACTTCCATTTCGGCTCTCTGCGCCTTATCTCCTTCGATATTTGCTTCCATCGTCGATTCGACTCTCGAGCCGCATTAATGGATCGCTTCCGTTCCAGATACGCTCTTTCTCTCATAAGTTTCCTATAATTTTCAATGCGACCCTCATCAAGTTGTCCCGACTCGATAGCCTCTCGCACCGCGCATCCCGGCTCCTGCTGATGCTGGCAATCCGTATATCTGCAATTTCTCGCGAGATCCTCGATATCCTCAAATACCTCCCCGATTCCATCGCCCGTGTCCCAGAGCTGAAGTTCGCGAAGCCCGGGCGTATCGATCAGCATGGCTCCCGACCGCAGACGAAAAATCTGCCGATTTGTGGTTGTATGCCGACCCTTACTGTCGAATTCTCTCACCTCCTGGACTTTTTGAACATCTTCACCCGCAAGTGAATTGAGCAAAGTCGATTTTCCGACTCCCGACGACCCTATTAATACGATTGTCATCCCCTCCACAAGGTACGGGGTAAGGGCTTCCATTCCAAATCCGGTCACGGAGCTGATGGCAAATATCCGCTCATGATTGGACCGCAATCTTGCTTCCTTTTCCAATTCCAAAAAATCATCTCTCAAGTCGGATTTGGTCAAAAGCACGACAGGATTCGCTCCGCTGTTCCAGCCTACTGTAAGGTACCGTTCGACGCGATTCAGGCTGTAATTGCCATCCAGACCCACCATAAGGAACAGTGTATCGATGTTCGCCGCGAGCACTTGTGCCTGCGTACGAATGCCTGCCTCTTTCCTGCACAATGCGCTCTTGCGTGGCAGCACACCGTGAATCGTTATTGTCGGGTCCCTCTCGCCCACAATCTGCGTTGCCACCCAGTCCCCAACAACAGGCAATCCGGTCTGGTCCTTAGCCCCATACAATAGCTTTCCGGTTGGAACCGCGGGAAATTCCCCGTCCTGCATCATTACCCGATAAAGGCTCATGCTGCAAAGCGAAATCCGGGCCGGGAAATATCCGCTCCCGTAATTCGCTTCAAAAGCCCGTTCGAATTCATCATTCCATCCTAATTGCTCCAGGCTCATTTCAGTCTCCATATCAGGCAAGCCGTCCGATTATTGCGGAACAGCAGCCATTTCTTAAATGGGCATTAAATTGCGACTGGCTTGTAACGCCTGAGATTGGGGAAGTCCGAAGGAATATCGGGCTATTCGCGTAACGCGCTTGTCCCATCGAGGCGTACAGCACTATTCCTTGATTCTTTTCTCACAATTTTAAACATATACGCCTCCTTAAAACGCGTTCGTTAATTTGATAGAATAAATATACCAAAATCTGTAAGACTGGTCAAGTATGTCGACTAGATAACATAGGAATACAAAGGTACATGCTGACCCATCCTGAAATAGATGGGAGAGGGGCACGAGTAAATGGTTTAAGGATGTAATTTCCCCCGATAAAGATAATAATAAGTAATCAGGTTCGATTTACTCCCAATCTTTTTCAAGCGATTTCTGCATCGCTTTTACCGCTTCTTTCTCGGCTTTTTTAGCGTTTTTCAGAGCCTTGATCGCATCCTTTCGGATTTCCTCGCTATCGAGCTGATCTCCCGGCGGTACTGTAAACGGGAACAGCTTAGCTAGCTGATCCATGGCTTCAACAGCGTCATACCGAATTTATCTGCCTTGTTCTCTTTAATTGCATCGATCCACGCGTCATACCCTTCAAGGCCGAAGCTGTAGTGTTTGTCGGTATTTGGCGCAAGAAGGAGGTTAACAGCTTTGGCAAGAACGAATTTATCCAGCTGACAATCAGATATGGATTTGGTTGGCGATGGGAATCCCATCATATACGGTCCGCCCGGTGCCTGGACATCATCGTATGGAATCGGTGGTTGATCCTCATTATGGCATTCCCTGAAGCTTTTGACGATGTACTTTCCATCATCGACGCCAACTGCAACGCCGAATTCAGGCACATATGTCCCCCAGAGTACGCACGGTCGCCCTGCTTTAATCTCCCTTTCCACCAGCTCATAAACCTGCCTTGCATGCTCCCGTGTGCGGTCGCAGATTGCCTCGCCAATATGACAGTCGGCAGATGTAAAAACAACCGTAGACCGTCCAAGCATATTTATCCCATTGATAAGTCCCCCCCAGTCGAACACAGTCGGTCCTGATGGGCATAATGTTTTATGCACCGAAATCATGAACGCGTATCCGGACGCCGCGGCGACGTCGGCACAGTCAACGTCGTGCCCCAGCGCATTCAGGCAGGTGGTCACGGACGCCACCCATGTCAGCCACGCAGGCTGGTACTTAACCTCCATCGGAACCATGACGGCTCCTTCAGTCTTCGTAGTCATAGCGGGATTCTCCTTAGTATCCTTATCCGAAATTCTCAAGGGATGGGGATTATAATACGAAACAAATGTTAAGTCAAGATGGAAGAGGGGATTTTTTTAAGGAAATTATGTTTGCGAATATATAATGCCTCACCCCCTGGCCCCCTCTCCAAATTTGGAGAGGGGGCAAGCGATATAAAAAACGGAGCCTGAATTTCAGGCTCCGATAGATTTCGTCAATTCCTAAACTACTAATCTCATGGAATCTCTTCAGGGAGAAGGGGCAGGTAAATTAAACCGGTATCCACTATCTCTCCCTTTTCCACGTAGATGTACTTCTTCAGGTAAACCTGGCCAAGCACATTGCTGATTTCAAGCTCATGGTCGCCTTCCGGTACGGTGTAGAGAATGAACTCGCCGTCAGGATTTGTGGTATTCGAAATCGGCTGGCCGACAACAGTGACTATAAGTCCGGCGAGGGGTTCGCCATAAGCTTTCGATGAAATGATTGTTCCGGTGACCTGGCCGAAACCCGGAAGTGAAATCGGGTTCCTCTCAAGGTAAACATCAACCTGTGAGTTGCCGCCCGCATTGACGGTGGCCACTATCTGGCTTGAGTTATAACCGTATTTCTCGACTACGATGTTATGAGTGCCGGATGCGACTGCGGGGAAGCTGAAGTAACCGTTGGCGTCGGTAAGGATCGTTCCCAGCGGATTAAAGGTCGACATGATAAACACGCCGGCATTATCAATCGGCAGGTGCGTATCCTTGTCGTAAACCCAGCCTTCGATTGTCCCGTACTGGACTCGCTGTCCGTACTCGTCGAAGATAAGAAGCCCGCCGTTTGCGCGGTCGGCGACATAGATCGTGCCGAACGCATCGACGCACATGGCTCCAGGAACCCATGTGTAAGCAGCACCGAACTCGCGGATGAAATTCAGGTCATTATCAAAAACCTGGATTCGTCCATTGCCGCTGTCGGCAATCAGGATGTTCTGGTTTCTGGGATCGATCGCGGCGCATTGCGGTCCCTGGAATTCGCCGGGTAATGTGCCCATGCCGTTCTGACGCCCGACCTGAATTTTCTGAACCGTAATCGGGTTCGGGAAATTCACCGGGTCGGTGACAGCGATGCCATCCGCGCCCTGTACAACCAATATTAACCGTCCAAGAGCATCGAAAGTGATATCTGTGACATTCCTGATGCCCATGCCCGGAGTATCAGACATCCCGTTCTGCGCGAGCTGGTCCCAGATAAGCGGAGAATTCTGAGTGGCGCATGCTGGTACGATCGGAGCTACCATCGGCAGGAGGAAATTCTGGATTGTCAGATAGTCCGCAGCGTCATAGTACACGACGAAATCGACGCCGCCCTCCCAGAAACCGTCCATCCCGGTAGGAGGCAGCGGTGCGGTCGGGTCGTATGCGAGGATTCCCTGGCTAAATCCGCCGACATCCAGGTATGGAACCTCATTGACTCCAGGAGGATCCGGCCATGGGAAATCAGGATCGCCGATACAGGTTTCTGTAGTGACCCTCTGGTATGTGAAGTTAGTGAATGGATGATGAGCGATGCCCTGCGGGGCCTGTGTGCAGCTCTCGTACGCCGAAGTTGACGGCCAGTCGACCGGATTTGTAGGAGGGTTACCCGGGTCGGGGAGGCCGCCCCACCATGATTCATTGTAATGCGCGAACCTTGGGGGAGTCACGCCTTCCTGTACAAACTCGTCATCATAGTAAAATGTAGGGTTACATCCGTTATCGGGGCCGACCGCAAGAATTCCCTTTCCGGAATGAAACGCGGCTGAATAGCTCGATGAAACCAGGCCGAAAAACTGGCCGGGATTAATCGTACGTTTGAATGTGCCGTACGGAGTGAAAAGCTGTAAACCGCCTGTAGTCGCGAACACCAGGTCGCCGTCACCCTCAATCGCTATATCTGCAATAGGCGCTTGCAGCCTTTCATCGGAGAAAGGCGGGGTGATATTGGGATCGGTCGGGTCGCCTGTCGTGTCGGTTCCCTGGGGATCGGGAACAGTCGGTTCTGTCCCACCGTCCGGGTTTGCACATCCCCATGCCATGAAAAGCATCAGGGCGGTCAGGCTTAAAACCAGTAAAAGGAAGAAATTTTTTCGCATTGTTTACTCCTTCATCAAATCGGCTTATTTTATGAAAATCAGCAGATACTCTATTTGGCGTCAGCCTCTATTCTAAAAAGCTCCGCCCCATTAACTACCGGTACCGGTAGCTGACGGTGTCGGGTAGAGATAGAAATTGGCTTTATAACTCGATCCCGGCAGAAGGACCCAACCGCTGTTTGGATCGGTCGGTCCCCAGAGGGGATCGGGGAATAGATATAGACCTTCGGCAGTACCAAGGCCGATTAATGAAATATTTCTAAGGAATCCAGAGGGGATAAACATATTGTACATCCCCCGTGCGTTTGTGAGAACATCCTCAGGTTTTACTCCCTGATCGCCAATGAATACAATGCTTCCGGATATCGGGTTGCTGTCGCAATAGGGCTGAGCTTCTGAAATCGCCACATTCTTGAACGTCCGGACAGTGCCGAACACGACGCCGACATTGGCCGCTCCTCTTTCGAGCGCCCCTATCTCAATTCCGAATTCAAATCCAAGGGTCAGATCGTGAACCACAACAACCTGCTCATCGTTTGTGTACAGCCCGTTATATGTCCAGTTGGCGCTTCCCGTAATTACGACAGGATCCAGTAGATTCATGATAACAGGGTCGAGAGTTACCGTTACATCCGTAGGAACATTTACCAACATGAACTTATGGTTCATCGCGTTGAAACCTGTCCATCCGTATGAATCGTCCGTAAACCCGTAACCGTTCGCGGCAATAGCGCCCATGGTCGGGTCGGTGATCTGCGCAACGGCGTACTGTAATCCCAGACTGTTGCTGAATTTGTCCAGCACTTCCGCGCGAAGGTTATCGTTCGGGCCGAAATAGATTTCAACAAGCACGCCGATATTAAATGTATGATTTATCAGACGCTCTTTATCGCCGCCAAAGCGGTTCATATTGAACATCTGGTCGAAATCGAACGCGAATGCGTCGGTAATCGTCTGTACGCCGCCAGCTCCGGCTCCATTGACATATGTCCTTGGCGTATCGAAAACCAATGTATTATTTATGGATAAATTAAATGAGTTATCCAGAAAATCGCCCGATGATGACAGCACGATATGGTCGTCGATTATCGCGTATCGCGAGTGTACCTGGCGAACTTCCCCATCATGGTCCGTCTTTATCGTGACATTTCCCGCCTGGGTTAATTGCGCAATAAATGGCGCATATTCCGGCTTGGTGAAGTATCCCTGCTCGGTGATGATATCCACCTTGACGCCACGGTTCGCGATACCGACCAGAATCGCTACCATTTTCGGATTCGAGATCCTTGTGCAGACAAGCTTGACGCTCTGCGTGGCTCCGGTGAAATAACCCCACATGTCGGTGCTTGTCAGTGGTTGGAGATTCGCCGCAAGATACTGCTCTTCGATCAACGAGTCCGGTTCCACGACCCTGAATACCGGGTCGGTGAATACAACTCCAACCGGCGATTTCTGTAGCGGATCGGGAAACGGCGAGAAGAAAGTGTCTCTCGGACGCGAATCGGGATTCGAACAGGAGGCGATTCCCGCTGCCATGATTATCACTGCAAAGAGAAACCCCCAGCTTATTATTGATTTAATTCTCATTTAAATTACTCCTTTTCGACATGAAACAGGATTGAAAATGATTTTTCCGCTAATGCTCAAGCGGGGTATTTTTTTCCTTTTTATAATTCGTCCCATTTTGAGTCCCCTGGTCGGGCTCTCTGATTGTCGGTCTCAGGCGCTTGATATGGATCTTCGCCGGGCGCCATCTCGAAATAAAATTCTCCCGATCCTCCCGGAGCTAAAGCCCATAACTGCGTGGGAGGCGTGCGATAGCCGTTTCGCTTGACAGCAATGACCACCTGTCCGGTCGGAATATCGCCACGGTTGAAAGTCCCTTCCGCATCTGTGGTCGCAGTCATTACTACATTACCTGTTTCGGTTGTGTCGGTCGGAAGCGGCTTTGATGTAATCGTCACCGTCGCGCCCAATAACGGGGTATCGGTTACCGTATCCACAACACGGCCAAAGATTGTGCCCACAGGCCTTATACCCAGCACGGAGTCACTGCTTCCTCCGCAGGCTGGAACCAACATCGATACCAGGCCTAAGAGCGCTATGATAATGAAAGTTTTTCGGATCATAAAAACACCTTGCGCGTCATGCGCAGTCCCTTATGTGAAATAGAAAAAATATACCAACCACCAGCTTAGTGGACTGGCGCACGATATTCTATCATATACTAATGAAAAATCAACCGATTCAGCATTATCCTTGCCAGGATTAAAATTCCGAATGATTTCCGCTTTTTCCTTTCTCGTATCCATAGCCTTCGCTTATATCATCTCATTTGAAAGCTACATAAAGTTACCATAATTTACAAAACGTGTCAAGGGCATTTATCTATTTTTTTCAATAATACCAGTTCTAGAGGGATTACCTTATTCAGGTTGTATATTCCCGGCGTGGATCCAGCCGTATTTGTCGTTATCCCGCCCCCATCGCCCTATCTTCACCCAGTTTGTAGTGTCTCCATGCCTGCGCTGGATGATCCAGACCCTTTCGCCCACCGGCATATCGTAATGGAACGCCACTTCCGGAGGCAGTGGTATCAAGTTGTTGATGTAATCCGTATCGCCGATATGATTAGTTCTTTCAGTGCTGAGTTTGATGTATCTCTCGCCGGAACCCCAATGGATAAAAAGCGGGACCATCGCCTGCCCGTCAATCTCACTTCGAAGCCCCTGATCCGTTATTATCCCCTTGTCATGAAGCCACGGCGCTGATTTCCAGATTATCGGAAAAACCAGAATTACGATCAGCACAAAAACAACAACCACCGTAACCACCATTCGCGGCACAAAATATGCCCATTTCTCGAAATCAAGCCCGCATGCCGGACAGATACTGCTGTCGATTGCAATATGCTCTCTGCATTTCGGACAGCGTTTCTGTCCCGCAGTGAAATCAAAACCGCATTCCGGACAGTATTTCAACCGGTCGTAAAATTCCGCTTCACATTTCGGACATTTGAATGCCATGTCTGATTTTTCCTTAACTACTTTACCATAATTTCTGGATTCTGACGCTTTTAGACGTTATTATTTAAATAATGATCGGAATTGTGAATACTTCTCCCGCTCCCCTTGTCACAGTGCAGCGAACATGTGCCGATGCCGATGCTGTCGAGCCGTTCGTAAGCTTCACCATGCCGGCATGGAACGAGCAGGACAATATCGAGCGAACGATTTCCGAATGCCGAAAAACTTTTGAGGATGCGGGGATTGGAAACCAACCGGTTTCCGATTCTGTATCCAGGGCGAAATGGGGAGAGATCGTTGTCACAAACGACTGCTCGAGCGACCGTACCCCGGAAATCCTTGCAAAACTTCAGGAGTCCATGCCGAATCTGGTAATCGTCACACACCTTGAAAAAAACCAGGGTTACGGGCGCGCGCTATCCGATGCAATCGCGGCGTCGAGAGGCGCATGGGTCGCGACGATCGACTCCGACGGTCAGTTCAATCCCTGCGACCTGCCTCTGTTACTTAAAAAATTGGAAGATTCCGGAATCGACATAATCGATTGTGTCGCGGGTTACCGCATGAAAAAAAAGGATTCCGGTTTAAGGATTTTTGCGGATCGCGGACTGAACATGATCGTCAGGATCCTCTTTGGAATAGGGCATCGGGACACCAATTGCGCGTTCAAGCTGATCAGGGGAAAAATTATCCGCTCCATGTCAATCGAAACAAACGGCTTCCAGACCCCGACTGAGATAGTGCTGAAACTTAACGCGTTGAAACATCCGATGGTCGAGTGCGGCGTGACCCATCGCGTTCGCGGCGAAGGAAAAAGCAAATTAAAAGTGATTAAAACATCGATGGACTTTTTCAGGTTCCTGTTCTACCTGAGGATAAAAATAAACCTGTATCGAAGGAAAATCCTAGCCAAGTTATAAACCCCCGCGATTATTATGGTACCTTGTTGTCAGCGTTTTTTTATCGTATTCCCATAGCGGTATTCCGATTCTCATGATAAAATTTTCTTTGAGGGACATCTTGTGTGGGAAATAAAACGAATCAGCAGGCTTGTGCATGAATAAAATACTCAATTATTTCCTCATAACATTTGCAGCGGTTGTGGTTTTCTCGACGGGTTGTACCGGAGGCGGAAAGAACCATAATCCTGTCGCTCCGGATCCATTTTTAAACGACCTGGCCGACCCGGCGCGCTCGTCTCAGGCCACCAGTCATACGATACTGGGGCTCTGGGATTTCGTCTACAACTTCGATACTCAGGATTTCGATATCGTTCCCATGCGGGGCGCTTCTTTCCATCTCAACCTGGGACCTGCCTACGATTTCCCCGGAAACCTTACGGCCAAGATAATTAACAATACTCTTCTGGAGAATGGCGGACTCGATATCGATCTCAGCCTGAATCATCCCCTGCCGGATTCAATCTTCATGGGTTTCGACATGAAGGGAATTTTCTTTGGCGACGGGCCGTCGACAATGGCATCCAAGGACGATCCTGACCTGCTGTGGCTTCAGCAGAGCGGTTTCACTCTCGGGAATCCGGACGGTTTCACTCGCTGGTGGAATCCGACTGAATTTACCACTCAGGGATTTTTCGGCTACGATCCCGGAATCTATGGCTCGAACTTTATTTCTCCCTCGACCCTTAATCCATATAAATATTTCGCCACCGGGCTTGGATCAACGGATACGGTCGGCACATTTGCGAATGAAACGAACCGCGGATCGTTCAGAACCGACGGAGGCCCGGTCACCCGCAGATTCAACCTGCGCTTTCCGTTCGATGGAACCCTTGGCAGCCTGAAACTTCAATACGCTTTCGATGTATGCTGGGATGCGCCAACCGGCGGGGGAGATATTCCCCAGCCTTCAGATTTTCCAGTCAATGCCAACTGTCCGGAACCATTTCATGTTGTCTGCGACGCATCCGCCACCGATGCGTACTATGCCGGTCCGTCCGATAACGGCGGGTCCGTGTTTATCCAGATGGAGGTTTTCGACTGGAATGCCCCATATGATGCAGGCGGCATAGACGATGAAATTAGCTCGATCAAAGTCCAATCGCCGACTCTATTTAATAATATCGAATCGGTAATCGTCAATTCATTCCCCGGCTCTTCTCCCTTAAGCGGGATTTTCAATATCGAAATTCCCAACGTGCACCCGACCGGGATCGATAACCAGCAAGTGCTTATCAGCATAGAATCCAGCCAGGGCTCATACCAGCCTCCCATTGCCGCGAATTACCCGTCCGGTAAACCTCTCTCTGCATACATGGTCGTGGATATCCCCGTTATCGGGGCCAATCCAATGTTTATGGGTAGTTTTGGCGTAACGGGCGATGTTATCGATGCTGTTACTGCCGCTAATTATGTCTACATCATTACATCTTTAGGGGAACTGGTTATTATCGATGCGACGCATCCCGACGCAATGGTTTGGGTAAACGCGATCGATTTACCCGGTTACCCGAATGCGTTGGACTACCAGGACGGCTATATTTATGTTTCAGACGGCGATGGGAACCTGCTTGTTGTGGATGTCGATCCGCCTCTGTATGCGTCTGTTGTGCATACAGTCGCTCTAATGGGATCTCCTACGGCCGTAGACGTAAAAGGTAATTATGCTTATGTCACGGATACCGGTAATAATCTTAATATCATCGATATTTCCGTGCCATGGGAGGCGTTTGTGGCTGATGTAGTCTCAGGTGCAGGCGTCGGACCTTCCGATGATGTCGATGTGGACGACGACTATGCCTACACGTGCGACGACTTTGAAATATTCGACATTTCCACCCCCGGATCTGTTTATTCAGTGGGGTATGTCAATACTACTACCCCCGCTGTAGCGGCAGCAGTTCCCGGAAACGGTTACGCGTATGTCGCGAATTCGTCCAATCAGCTTCTGATAATCGATGTTAGTAATCCCGCGACGGCCAGCGTCGTTTACACATACTTTGCCGGAGCCCGGATTACCGACGTCCAGGCGTTTGGAGAATACATCTTCCTATCGCAGAACGATAATCGATTTGTGGTTCTATATTTCGATATCGCTTTGACCGCAGTCCATGTTGTGGGCTCAATGACGACACCATCGTTACCACAATCCATATATGTCATAAATAACTACGTATATATCGGCTGCAATGGCGAATTGCTATCTATAAAATTATGGGATAGTGACGTCCCCGAGCCCGATGGATGGGGAATAACATGGGGGAATTCACAGGCCGACAAGTCTGAAGCCATCAGTGTCGCAGCCGATAGCTATGGGAACACCTACGTGGCGGGATTATTTTCGGGCACTTGCGATTTCG
>JAPKYR010000223.1:0-3543 GCA_026394215.1 bacterium | reverse complement strand
AAATCTTCTAGGGGTGAGAACATGGGGATCGACCGGAACCGATGAGGCTCTCGATATCGCAATGGATGGAGACTACGCGTATGTCATTGCTGTCGGCTGTTTTAATGGTACTGTTGATTTCGACGAAGGCTCCGGCGATGCTATTTATTCATCAAATGGGCTCTATGACTGCTTCATAACAAAATTCGATTCCGAAGGCAACCATTATTGGACAAAGACATGGGGAAGCGTAAATCCCGATTCCTGTAATGCTTTGGCGGTTGAAGGCGGGTCCATTTTCGTGACAGGCCAGATTGGGGGAACCACTAATTTCGATCCCGGCGGTCAGGATTATACCCTCGTACCGAGCGGCAATGATGCATTTCTGGGTAGATATGACCTTGACAGCTCATTTCTTTGGGCACAAATCTGGGGCGGCCCGAACTATGACACCGGTCTTGAAATCGCCGTAAACACTTATTCCGAAAAAGTACTCGTTGTCGGCGAATTTCGCGGTACTGCCGACTTCGATCCGGGTACGGGCGTAGATAACCATACTTCCAATGGTGACTCAGACGCCTACATTACGTCCTATAGTTTATCCGGTTATCAAACCGATTCCCTGGTCTGGGGAGCGGGTGGTTATGATACCGCCAGCGGAGTAGACGTTGACAGTTCAGGCTTTATCTACGTTACCGGCGAATATAGAGGCACGGTCGATTTCAATCCGGGAAGTTACCCGGAAGTCCATACTGAAAATGGAAATGGCGACGCTTACCTGGCCAGATTCAATATGTATCTTGGTTTCGATTGGGTAAAAGTTTGGGGCGGTTCCGAAACCGATTTCGGAACCTGCGTAGTTGTAGATAATACTGACAATGTGTATGTGAAAGGAACATTCGGCGGCCTTGTCGATTTCGATCCAGGTCCCGGTTACGATTACATCTCACCTGCAGGATCAAAAGATGTATTTGTGAGTAAGTTTAATCCTTACGGACTCTATATATGGACAAGGCATTGGGTCGTGGCTGATGGAATCGGTCATGATCGAGGTTTATGCTCTGATTATGCAGGCGATATTTTCGTCTGCGACTGTACGACGGGCAGTATCGATCTCGATCCGGGCGATACAACCAGCATGTTCTCGACCAATAACGATGCATTCCTCGTGAAAGTCCTTCCCAACGGTTACTGGTACTGATAGGTTTGGGGTAATTACAGGATTCGCTGGTGAATGTTTTCCTAGACGCACAGTTTCCGAGCTTCATTCAGCCTTGCTTCAGCTTTCTGCACAATATTATCGACCATCCCGAGCGATTTCGATATCTCCAGAACCCTTTTGAAGTGCACAACCGCTTGTTGCGGGTTCCCATTCTCAAGTTCTATTTTCCCAAGCAGGTCTCTATGATGCTTTTCGCTCAACGGGTCTTTTCCAACGCTTAAAGAAATCTCCAGAGCCTTAGTCAGATTCCCGTACGCGCGTTCCTTTTCCCCGGTTTCAAGATATAACCTCCCGAGCTTTCCAAGCCACTCGCCTTCATTCACGACATCCTTCATCTCAATTGCAATCTCAAGCGCCTTCTCAAGTTCTTTTCGGGCTTTCTCATATTCGCCAAGACATAAATACGCATAGCCTAAATTCCCGCACCATGCGCATTCGTTTGTCCGGCTCCCGATCTGAATTGAATATTCGCATGATTTCCGGAAGTAACCAATCGCCTTTTCGTACTCCCCCATCGTGAGATATATTTCCCCGATCAACCCGATACGGTACGTTTCCCCGCCCTTCGATCCAACCTCGACAGCTATTTCCAACGCATTTGTGGCAAGCTCAAGAGCCTCTGTGAAATGCCCGCGGTAATTGTAAATAAATGCCTTCAGCGCGAGCAATCCACCCTCATGACGGTGATTTCCGATTTCGCGATCGACTTTCAGCGCTTTTTCCAGGGCCGCCAACGCATCATCGTAATCGCCTTTCCATGTCTGAACCTGGCCGATCAGTCCGCCAAGTTTACTTATGTGAAGCTGATCGCCCTTCTCAATCGCCAGGTCCATCGCGGGACGGAGTTGCTCAAGCGCTTCGTCATAACTCCCTCTCAGAAAATGGTTCTGCCCGATTGTGCTTCGCCAGTCCATCTCGCTGGTGGTGTCGTGGAATTCGATCGCGATATTGAGCGCTTTCGCCAACTGGCTGAAAGCGTTGTCGAAATCCCCGCGCCTCGACAATATCAGTCCCAGAAGGCCGCGGCAGATTCCTTCATTCGCCTTATTGCCGGTCTCGATGGCAAGTTTGAGAGCTTCCTCCAGACGTTTGTACGATTCGTCGTAATCTCCGGTAGAATATAAAATCCACCCGACCTGGCTTCGATACTCGCATTCTTTATTCTTGTCGCCGATTTTCACGGCAAGCTCAAGAGCCTGTTCGGCTTTCTTTAAAGCGTCGGCGATATTCCCGATTCTTGACAGGCATTTTGCGAATTGACCGGCGGCGACCATTACATCTTCGTCCGGTCCCGCTTCATTCGCTAATTCGTATTCGCGCCTGTGAAGAGGGAGCGCCAGATCGAACCGTCCCCATCCCTGCAACTTCGATGAAAGCCCGATCTCATCATACAGAACCGACCGGACCCTTTTATGGTCCTTGAGCGCAAGCGCCTGGAATACGGCCTGTCTCAGATGTTCGACGTCGCTTGGATTTTTCGTTTCCTCATCCCACTGCAATTTGCAGTAATATTGATAAGCGCGCTCATGAAAGGGTTTTGGGTCTTCAAGCCGCTGCACCGCGACATTTCTGACAAGAGGATGCAGCGAAAATAACGGCGGTTCGGCGTCCAGATCCGCCAGTACAAGAGATCGCAGATATAACTCATCCAACGCGAACGCGACATCATCGAGATTCATCTCCGGAAGTAACGCGGATATCGCTTCCTCGTCCTCAGCCCTGAACAGGACTGGCATTGCGGTGATAATCGCGTATTCGGTTCCCGACATATGCCCCGGCTGAATAACCCCTTCGAAAAATGCGACCGGATTTATTGTCTGGTCGGGACATCGTCGGACGGCTTCCATGATATCCCCGGCGCGTGACAGAAACCCCCGATATCTGGGCCTTCGAGCGACTGCCGCAGCCATAGCACGCAACGCCATCGGATGCCCCTGTAGAAATCTGTGGGCTTCCTCGAACACATCATTTTCGTCTTTCAAACCCGCATCGTGCAGAAGGGTGATCGAATCTTCAAGGCTTATTCCCGGAACACTTAAGAATTCCGTCGCCGGATCGCTGAATTTAGGAATCTGGTGCGATGTTACTATCACCGCTGAACTGGTCCCGATAAACGCCCGGAAAAGCTGCGGCCATCGTTCATCGTTGAATGTCCCGGCTTCGGCTTTCAGATCGAAAGTGGATTCGAGATCGTCGAACACCACGAGCACCGGCTCCTGCACGAGTTTCATTCGTAGCAGGTTCAGCCAGAAATCGAACGGATTCTCCTCGCGGCTGCTTGGCGGAATTGCGTCTCCCGTCGCGATTGTCAGCAAATGCAGCAATGTGGTTTCGGGATCGGT
>JAPKYR010000255.1 GCA_026394215.1 bacterium | reverse complement strand
GTTATTTGAATGCGTGATTTCGGGATCGGTCGGTCCGGACAAACCAAGCTCGGTATTCCACGGTTCGAATCGTTCCCACGTATCGGGCATGACTGGACGTCCGAGCAGTAGCGGGTAATATAAGAATAAAACAAGGACAATCAGACTTAATACCGGAACAAGATCCCGACGCGTAAATGCAGAGGAAATTGTGGGTTTTTCAATGGCGACTGTTATTTCTTCCGTCCCGGGCATTGGTAGATATTATAATGATTATTAATGTTTTTTGCCTGCTATCAAGGGGGACGCCTTTTTGTAACAGCTCAGTTAAATGAATTTACCTATGGAAAAGTCCGCTCCCTCATGGTTGCGGTACTGATTTAA
This sequence comes from bacterium, assembly GCA_026394215.1. GTDB lineage: Bacteria > JAJVIF01 > JAJVIF01 > JAPKYR01 > JAPKYR01 > JAPKYR01. The sequence goes on along the minus strand of JAPKYR010000255.1, from coordinate 10,307 downwards.
TTTCCGTACCGCGACCATGAGGGAGCGGACATCCTGTTTATGCATGAAATTTTTTAATTGATATCAGGAAAAATACACATAAAAATCAATATTAAGTTACATTAACAAATCATTCTCTATCCCGCCTCAGATGTGATATATACTGAAAACGTCATACGTTCGCGATGTAAGTAGTTACTTATAACCTCTTGCGGATAGTAATTTGACATAGTATGTAATAATAGAGAAACGGATTGCGTGGACAGTTATCCTGGGGTTGGATGACTGGAAAGGGGAGAAAAAATGAAAGGGATTCTGGCCCGGATTGTGCAGGCTGGGCGCTTCTTTACAACCGGTAAAGATATTGATTCCGATTCATCAGACAAGGTTTCTACAAGCAGTTCTACACAAAATTGCAGTAGCGAAATAATCGCTGAAGAAACTGTATTCTCTCTACCGCTTATTTTTCCTTTGGGCACTGACAGTCCGGACAAGAACTCAGGATTTTTAGCCTGATTCTTTACAAGGTTAATAACCAGGTTTTTCTATCTCTGCGTTTTTTCCTCGAACTATTCACAAAAACTCGTATCCAGGTTCAAAATTGGTATCCTGCGGGTGAAAGCAGCGAGACAATTCGTTTTGCTTATATAAGGATATATTAAACATAGATTACCTATAAACAGGATATTACAGATAGCACACATGGCGTTCGTGGATTTGAGCGGCGAATGGTTGAGGATCCCAAAATATATATCGGCCTTCGGCTGAAGGGACGGTACCTTGTCGAGGAGCATATCGGCAGCGGGATGTCGGCGCACGCTTTCAAGGCGTACGATACCCTTCTGCAGGGACGCGTCGCGGTAAAAATCATCAAAACATCGATCGCGGGCGTGACTGTCCACCTTGGAGACCAGTGGAAAGCTGAGAGCCATAAAGCGATGCAGGTTCGGGGGCATCCCCATATCGCAAGCATTCTCGACCTTGGCGAGGAAGAGTACGAATTCGCGGACGGTGTCAAGAAACTTCATTTTATCGTGACCGAATTTATCGAGGGAATAACACTGAGGGAAATGTCGGCGGAAAAAGTCCCTCTCGACCCCAAAGCCCTGTTTACTATCGCTCATCAGATTCTCACCACCCTCGATTTCCTTCAGGCAAGAAAATTATCCCATGATGATCTCCACGCCGGGAACATCATGATCTCGCACATTGACGCCCGTAAACCGTTCATCAAAATTATCGACTTCGGCATGGCGTCGAATGTGCTCCTTCCGCGGGCACGGGAAAACGATGTCCACAGCACCCTCAACCAGCTCGTACATCTCTGCAGAAACACTCTCGCTGTAACGGATAACCAGAAAGGCCGGGCGCTTCTCGAGGGTTTCGCGGCGATATTGAAAAAAGCCCAGAATTTTATCCCGACCAAACGCATGGGGATCGCCGATCTGATAAATGAAATCGAGGTGCTTCAGCAGAAGCTGTCGAGTATCACGATGACATCGGTCGCGATATCAACATTCGAGGACGGGCCGCGGAAAAGGATTAATATCGGACGCCGTACCCCGTGCATTGGACGCGATGACGAACTCCATCGCTTAAAAGGAATTATTTCAAACGCGTTCCTGTCGAAACGCGGTACTCTGGTCTTCATCAGCGGTGAAGCCGGCATCGGAAAAACAAGGCTTGTCGATGAAACCCTGGGTCTGATCTCAGCCGACCAGACCCGTCACCTGTTTCTGTACTCCACTTGCCGTGAATCGCTTTCATTGCCGTATGCTCCGGTGATGGATGCGGTTATACGGTTTCTCGAAGAAATCCCGGGCGAAAATACCGGGCAGAAACTTAAAGTCGTGCTCGGCTCCGACAGCAGCCAGCTTGCGGTTACGACCACTAAACTGATAGATGAGTACCAGGCGATGCTTGAGGGTATTTCGTCGGGAGATGCGTCCGGTTCCGATTTCGGCAGTACAGCCTATATTTTAACCAGTTTTCTCACAAAAGCGGCTCTGGACACTCCTATCGTGCTCTTTCTTGATGATATCCACTGGGCTGATAAGCCAACGGTCGATTTTATAGGTTTTCTTGCGCACCGAATCAAAGACAACCCGATTGTCGTATTAGCGACCTATCGTCCGGAAGAAATCTACAATAATGGAAAAGATTCCCCCAAGCCGTTGGCGGACATGAAAAAAAGCGTCGATAACCTTGCGGCAACCCGGACGATTGAGCTTAACCATCTGGAACGAGAGGATGTCGATGAGATTCTCGCTAATGTCTACGCATTTTCACGCTCGCAGGATTTTGTGAAATTGTCGGATTCGGTTCGCGAAATGGCGGGCGGAAATCCATTTTTCCTCTTTGAAATCACCGCCCTGATGCAGGATGAGGGGATTTTGCGCGAACGTAATGAAAACCAATGGATTCTTGCGGGCGACATTGAAAATTTCTCAGTCCCATACTCAATCAACTCATTAATCCAGAGGCGGGCAGACCGGTTGTCGCTTAGCGAAATCCTCCTTCTTCGCGCCGCCTCGATCCAGGGGGATACATTCGATGTCCCGATATTAGAGCGGATGTTCACGCCGCCCGATGGAAATATTCAGGCGATCATAAACGGAATTGTCGACACTCACGGGCTGGTCCAATGCGTCGAACCCGGACGGCGTTACACGTTCAGCCAGCACCAGTTGTGTCTTGCGTTCATTAGAAGCATGGATTCCGAGGACCTCTCCCGCGGACATGGCGAAGTGGCCAGGATTCTGCTGGAATTTGCCGAGCAGCAGGGGACTCCTCTACCGCACCATCTGATAGCGAAACACCTTGCCCAGTCAGGCGAAAGGTTCAAAGCTGCCGAACATTATCACACTGCCGGTAGAAAAGCCCTGAAAGCCGAACATTTCCATCTCGCGCTCGATAATTTTCTGAACTCGGCAAATCTCCTTGAACCGGCCGAACTTGAGACCGATCTGGGTATCGACGTAACTCTCCACCTGATCGAAGTCGCCAAACCTCTTGGGGAGCGGCTGGTCCATGAGCAGGCCCTTCATCAGCTTCAGGCGATAGCGGGACATACGGGCAGGGAAGATCTTGAACTTATGGCGATGCTCGAGGAATGCACTTACCTTCGCATGATAAGCGAGAACGAGCGATCGCTGAAAATCTCGCGCGAGCTTATAGCGAGGGCGAATGAAGCGGGGAACGAAGAAATCGAGGCAGGCGCGCTCAAGGAAGCCGGCACCTGCTGCTACCTGACTGGCGAGCTTGAGGAAGCTGAAGGATTATTCCACCAGGCCGCCGGAATTCTCGCGTCCATCGGCGACCGTCCGCAACTTGCGAGAATTTACAACAACCTAGGGCTTGTCTGCAGAAGCACAAAACGTCAGGGCGAGATGATCCAGTTCTTTAACAGGGCGCTTGATATTTTCAGGGACGCGGGCGACCAGATCGGACAAAGATTCCCATTAGGTAATCTTGGGATCGTATATTTCGAACAGGGCGATTATGAAAGGGCTTTCGAATGTTTCCAGGCGCTGAAAGTATCGTTTGGAAATCGCACTGATTTGATGATGGAAGCCAGGGTGGATTTCACGCTTGGCGAAATTTACCTCGAAATCGGGCTATTGCATAAGGCTGTTTCATCCTGCGAAAGTGCCCTTTCTACATATATTACAATAGGAAACCGCCAGGGGGAAAGCGACGTCCTCGCCATGCTCGGCTCGATCCACCTCGCTATGGAAAATATCCAGATTGCAAGAGAGTATTTCGAGCGCGCTATCGAGGTCAAAAAAGCCATTGGAAATAAAATCGGGATTCTTCAGTCGCAGATTACGCTTGCGAGAATCGCCAACCTCGAAGGCCGACATGCTGAAGCTTTGAAACTGGCGCAGGAAATCATGAAGGATCCGCATATACGTAAAAATCGGTCGCTCGAACTCGAATGCCTGACGGAAGTCCTTATAGCAAGGTCGCAGATTGAGAGCGCCGAGGAAGCATTGCATATTCTCGGACCCGACGAGGAGCCCGACGAATTAGCCCTGGACTCAAAAGCGATGATTCAGTTCGCGTTCAAGGTGGGAGAGCTTGCTTTCCAGGCTGGCGACGAGGGCAAGGCGCTGAAATATATCGAGCTGTCGGGGAAAATGGTCGAGGGAATCCTTGAAAACATCTCCGAGCCGGAATGGCGCGATGCGTACAGGAAAAAATGCGGCAGGATAATCGAAACCTACCATCGCCTTAAACCCGCAATCTCCGCAACTGTCAAATCAGACGAACCACAGTCCTGAAAATCGAAAATTAAATTTCCAATCACCGTATTGTGTCATTCGCTTCCAGCGAATGAGCAGACGTGTCATGTGCTTCCCAGCGCATGGACGCCACGGAGTCCCATACTACGGTTCAGACAAGATTTTATTCATTCGGATTCAGCACCCGTCCAAGAAATAGAATCGACCCGTTAATTATATCCCGAATCAGAAAAATAAACGGGTGATCCGCCTTGAATTCGACTTTTTCTGGAGGCTCAATGCTATCCGCCGTAGCTTTCATAACTACCGCTGTTGCGGCTGCAGCTTCGGTTCCTTCCTCATCAACTTTCACGAATGCCTTATGCAGGACTTCACCGATGAATAACAGGTTCGTTCCATCCATCCCGGAAAAATCAGCCAGCCCGCCCTCAAATGCTGTTGTCATTCCCATAGTTTCTAAAATATCGGACAGCGCGAAAGCGGATTCAAACTCAAATTTCGGGAGAGTTAGTTCGACTTCCCGAAACTGGAAGCTGTTTACTATTCCCTCTAGCATTGAGGTGCTTAGGTTCTGTTCCACTTCATCGAAGCGTTCAATCGCCGGTAGTATCACAACCATCGAGGTTGTTTCGCCCACGTATGGCATTTCAATCGCCTGCCAGCCTTCGCCCTCGGAGTATTTGTAATCTGAGTCCTGGAACATCATTAAATTAGTGACTTCCGAACCATTGAGAAGCGTAAATGGCTGGTTTATTGTGTAATCTACACTAAACTGTGATATCCAGTCAGCATTGAAATAAATCGCATTGGCTAATACCAGCTTTGTCATCGCATCTAATACACCTTGAGGAATTAGATCCTTTATTCTATCGCTTGTATGATCCTCCACCCAGTTATTGATTTCGACACGGGCAGTTTCAGGATTACCTGCAAAATCGGCAAATTTCATACCCGCCCCGTAGTTTTGACCAAGCACAGTCAGGAATTCGGTTAGAAAATTATAATCCTTCTGTCCCCATATTGAATTGGCGATATTCATCTCGAAAGCGCCTTCGAATGTTACTGATCTGACTTCGCTATCCAGACGGTTGAACGCAGGATGAAACTCGTCCTGGGACAACGTAAAATTCAGCACGTCGGCCATTTCCGATTCTGTAGTTGTCCTCGCGCCGGCATAAGTCATCGCAAGAGCTTCCGATATGCTGAACGGCGAGAAAAAAGTATTGCCGTTCGTCCCCGAAATAATGTTTTTGTAAAGGTCAAAGGCGAATTCGGAATTGCCCGCGACAAGGGCGGTCAGATTCGAGTTGGTTACAACGGGATTGGTTATTCTCGGTACGATACCGTCTTCCTCTTTTTCCGGAGATTGATTCGCATGAGCACAAGAGAATATAAATGTGAAACAGAGAGGTAATATTACATTTACCAGGTTAGTGATTTTGATTTGCATTGTTATGGTCCTCCCAGGAATGGACATTTTAAATCATTCAGAAGAATTAGTCACTGTTGCGTATGGAAGCATGCATAGCACTCCATAACTGTCGTGCCTCTGTAACTGTCGTGCCTCTGTAACTGTCGTGCAACTAAAACATAAAAATATATTCCAATAATTGTCCAGACAGGTTGACTGAAACTAATTCCTGGCAATTTATGTTGTTACAATCGCTTCATCGGGGTAGAATTGACAGATTAATCGACAGGAGAAAAACCATGTCTAAAAAAGCTATTTATCTTCCGATAATAATCGCGATCGTATTCGGAGCCCTGCTTCTTGGGACGATATCATCATGTTCGATGCCCGCTACAACAGGCGTGTTCGGCGACAGGATCGGGCTGCTTTATATCGAGGGAGTGATCATGTCCGGAAGCGGCGATACCAGTTTATTTAATCCGACCGGCGGCGTGACATCCGACCATATTGTCGAAGTAGTCAATCAGGCCATCGACGATACGGGAATAAAAGCCCTTGTGGTCAGGATCAATTCACCCGGAGGTTCGGCGGCGGCAAGCCAGGAAATTTACGCCGCGTTCAAGAAATTTTCCGATACAGGCCGTCCGGTTATTGTCTCGATGGGCGATGTGGCAGCGTCGGGTGGTTATTACATCGCATCCATCGCGGATGAAATCTATGCGAATCCAGCGACATTGACCGGATCGATAGGAGTGATTTTTGATTTATTGAATTATGAGGGGCTCTTCAACATACTCGGGCTTTCAGCAAATACAATAACCGCGGGTGAGTTCAAGGATATTGGAAGCCCGACCCGTCCGATGACCGATGAAGAAAGACAGATGCTTCAGGATATGCTGAATCAGGTGCATCAGCAGTTTAAGGACGCAGTAAAGGAAGGCAGGGGATTCACGGATCAGGAAATTAACGATATCGCTACAGGTATGATTTTCAACGGCGAGGATGCGTTGAAATTAAAACTTATCGATAAACTTGGCGGATTGAACGACGCGATGGATCGCGCCGCGGAACTGTCCGGACTCCCAAAGGGTTATACCGTAGATCATCTAGGCAAGACCGGACTTCTGGATCAGTTGATGAGCGACCTTGGCGGAGTGAGTGCGCCGAATCCCGGAAATAACGCCATTGCCGGGGCGCTTGGTCAGGTAATCGGCGCGCAGCAGAATCCGTTTTACAAATTATGGTCGGTGATCCTTCTTGACCCGCGTGTCGCGGGAGAGAACGCCGGGATACAGTATTGATTGTGGGAGTCCATTTAATATTTCTGCCAGTGAACCGGATTCAGAGTGAAAAAAGACTTCTTTATCAGCTACAGAAATGTCGAGCCGGATAATCATTGGGCGCAGTGGATCGCGTGGGTTCTCGAGGAAGAGGGCTACAGCGTAGTAATATACGAGTGGGATTTCGGACCCGGCACGCAATTCGTTTCGAAAATAAATGACGCGCTTCAGGAAGCCGAACGCGTGATTGTCGCCCTGTCGAGCAGGTATCTGCAATCGGAGTATACAAAGCTTGAGTGGACGGTGGCATATCGTGAAGCAGTCGAAGGGATTAAAAAACCGCTTGTCCTGTTCCGGATAGAGGATGTAATTGTCGAAGGGCTGCTCGGGTCGCTGAGTATGGTCGACCTTTTCAACCGCAGCGACGATGAGGCACGCGCGCTTGTCCTTGATGCTGTGATCGACGAAAGGCGTAAGGAGATAGTCGCTTTTCCGAAAATTTCGCATTCTGCTGTTGTTGAAAAACCACGATTCCCGGGAATCCTTCCGGATATATGGAACGTCCCGCATCGCAATTTCCATTTCATGGGACGCGATCGGGATTTGGAAAAAATCGAATCGGCGCTTGAAAAGGATACCGAGGATGGGTTTTCCCAGCCGGTGGCAATATATGGGCTTGGGGGAATCGGAAAGACATCGCTTGCGGTCGAGTTCGCCTACCGGAATATGGACAGGTACGATGTTGTCTGGTGGCTGAGATCGGAAGAGCCCGCCATGCTTGCGATGGATTACGGTGCGCTCGCGATCAAACTTGGAATTATCAGGGAGGAAGAAAAAGATCAGAGGATTATGATCGAAATCGCGAGGGGATGGCTTGAGCGAACCGAAAAAAAATGGCTCCTTGTGTTCGATAATGCCGAGCATGAGGATGAGCTTAAAGAGTACATGCCGCGCGGTGGGATCGGAAATATAATCATCACGTCGAGAAATCCGGGATGGAATGCGGCGAACTGTATCGAATTGAACAAATGGTCGCGCGACGATTCCATCGATTTCCTCCTGGACCGGATCGGGCAGGATGATCGGGAGTCGGCGTCAAAACTGGCTCAGGAACTTGACGATTATCCGCTTGCGCTGACTCAGGCTGCGGCATATATCAATAAACGAAAAAAAACGCTGACCGGTTATCTCAGCATTTTCGAGAAACATAAGCTTGAGGTTCTGGAGCGCGGGAAGCCGTCATCCGAGTACCACAGCACCGTCGCGACAACGTGGGAGATGGCGTTCAGGGAGATCGCGGCGGAATTGAATTCGGGCGCAGACCTTATCAAAATGTTTTCATTTATGGCGCCTGACGATATTCCAATTAATGTGATCATCAATGGGGCTGGACAGCTTCCCGATCCGCTTTCAAAAATCGCCTCGGATGATCTTCTCCTCGATGACGCGCTCGAGACGCTTCTCCGGTATTCGCTTATTTATAAAACCGGCAATTCGGTTTCCGTACATCGGCTCGTGCAGGATGTCACCCGCGAACGTCTGAATGATGACGAAAAGAAGGCATGGGCGCTCGCCGCGATAAGCTTAGTCAATTTCTCTTTTCCGTCCGACAGCGACGATCCGAAAACATGGGATATGTGCGTGAGGCTTCTTCAGCATACGCTTGTAGCTACCGGGCATGCTGAGTCGATGTGTGTTGCTGAAGGATCAGTTTTCACGCTTCTGAATCGGTTGGGCGATTATCTCGGCAGGCGCTACGATTTTGTCAGGGGAAAAGCGGTCTTGAATCGCGCGCTGGAACTTGGCAGATCGCTTTACGGCGATAAGCATCCGAATATCGCGAATTGCTTTTATAATCTCGGAAAAATCCACCTTAAAAATTACGAGCTCGATGAAGCGTTGAAATGTTTCAACAATGCGCTCGAAATCGATCACGACTATTACGGGGAAATTAATCCTGTTGTCGCGCGCGACCTTATCAAGCTCGCGCATACTTACAGGTTCTGTTTCGATTTTGAGAAGTCGAGGGAAAACTACGAACGCGCGATGCGTATCTCCGAGTCGGAATTCGGTCCGGACCATCCCGAGGTCGCGCGCTGCGCGGAACATCTGAGTTATCTTTTTTATCATATGGGGGAGTATAAAAATTCGAAAGAACTTCTCGATCGCGCGATAAAGATAAACACGGGCGCGTTCGGGCCGGATGATTACCGGATTGGCGAGGATCATGTCGCGCTTGGAGTGCTCCTCAGGCCGCTTGGAGAACTCGAGCGAAGTCGTGAGGAAATTGAAAAGGGTCTCACGATACTGGAGCGTCTTTACGGTCCGGAATATTCGAGTGTCGCATGGACTTTGTGCGAGCTGAGCGAATCGTATCGGCAGCTTAAAGAATATGAAGATGCGAAAAAGTGCCTTGAACGTGCTTTGAAAATTAATGAGAAAGTTTTCGGGTCGGACCATTACAACACCGCTATCGCGCAGAACAGGCTCGGACAGGTGCTTCTCGAATTGGGCGACCTCGAAGCCGCACGGGAGATCGTTGAAAAATCGCTGAAAATCGTAATTAACAAGTTTGATGACAATCACCCGTTTGTCGCGCTGAGATTGAATCTGCTTGGACGTATCCAGCACGCGATGGGGGATCTCAAGATCGCGAAGAAAAATATCGAGCGCGAGTTACAGATCGATGAGGAGGCCGTCGGGATCGGCCATACGCGGGTAGCGTCGAGGGTGACAAGACGTGCAGATGTGTTGAAGGATATGGGAGATTTTGAAGGCGCGAAACTAAGCCTTGAACGGGCGTTGATGATACGGCTGAAATCGTTCGGCCCGGATCATCCGGAAACAAGGGAGACTATGGAAAGGCTTCAGCAGTTGAAGGACGCATCGGAAGGTTCGGAGTAAATTCCCCCAGTTCTATTTTTCACAATTTATAGAAAACGTATCTCGTAGAACAGCACGGCAGTGCGTCATGCAACTCGATTTATGTAGGACAGGCTTTCCAGCCTGTTATTGAATCCCTGTAATTATCGTGGTTTCAATAACAGGCTGGAAAGTAACAGGCTGGAAAGCCTGTCCTACATAAACACGGTAAGCACCACTTTTTCAAGAGCCTCGTGCTGTTCTACAACCATTTAATTTTACAAATCGGGGAATTTTTATGCCCAGGACCCGGATTTTTATGTCAGTTTTCCGACCGCCCGTTCGTTATATATGCAGGAAGAATGGAAAATGTGAAGCCTGAAATAATTATCAGAGGCGATGCGCATCTCCTTGATCGGTCGCCATCGGTGATCCTTAATTCCCGTCAGACAAAAACCCCTGTAGGGTCGGATCCATGGGTCAGGAACACTATTGAAGCATGTAAATCGGCAATTGAAAAAAATCGTCCGA
>JAPKYR010000311.1 GCA_026394215.1 bacterium | reverse complement strand
CGCGAGGTTACGGATTTTGATACGAATGATTGGGACGATTATCTGCACTTCAACGATGCGCAGGGGACGGCGAAGAACGAGGACGAGGTGAAGAGGAGCTTGACGCCGCCTGCGATCGGCTACGCGGTGAGCGCGGCGGGCGAGCCTCTGGGGCTTACCACGGGGGCGCCGTCGGAGACGAACCACATTCAGTGGCAGGGTGCATTTCTGGAGGACAAAGAATTGACGACGTCGGCGGGATCGGATCGCGGGAATTTGTACCGCATGGGCGTGCGGCACTACTCGCCTGCGTACGGGCGATTTTTGCAGCGCGACCCGTTGAATAATTATCGCACGCCGAATGCGATGGCGCCGCTCGCGCATAATCCATATCAATACGGGTACAATCAGGCGACGGAGTATGCGGATACGAGCGGGTATGCGTGTTGTGGAATGGGTGCCCCTGGAACGGGAGAGATAATAAGAAATCCGGATAATACAAATGGTGAATCAAATGGGAATGATTGTATCATTCCATGGCCGGACCTTTCAAATTGCCAAGCTTCAACTTGTTCCCATTGTTGTGTAGATGCAAACGGAGCAGCCGCTGATCCATGCGGGGATGCCTTATGTCTATTTTTTCATACACCAGATGAATGGACAAGTTGTGAGTGTTACAAATATTGCGCCCTAGCCAGAGCAGGCGGTGAGCATGCACCTTCAATAGTTGGTCATTGGTCAATAAATCCAGTGACTCCTACTGCTCCTCACTGGAATAATCCTCCAGCATTGGGGCTTGGGGGAAATGGCGGAGCACCTTTAAGATTTATTCCATCGGTCCCTAGCCCCGTTTCACCCTCCCCGATAACCCGCTTCACTCCCAATAGCGTATATTTTTCGGGTTTGGTAGAAGCAAATATTCAATTGCCACTTCATCAAGCATGTTTCGCCGCTATTAAAATGGACGCTTCAGAAGCGTTGTTAGGGGTGGGTATGGGATTAATTGGTGATATATTCGCATGGCTATGGAGACCATTTGGTTCTAATGTAGTGGAGTCAATAGCCAACCTGGTCTGCAATGTAATGTTAATGAGTGCGAACTGCAAAGACCCAATCTCCAGAGATTTAGCGAATTGCTTGCTTGACGCTTGTTGTGAGTTTAAGGCTTGTATAAAGCATTCTAATCCTTGGCTTTGGGGCGCCACGGCAGGCTTCGCACTTCTTGGGCTACTAGGAGGTCCGCTAATAGCTTGGAATGCAGGAGTAGCTGCCTATACTTGTTTCAGCACATTACAAGCAATCATCTGTATTGGTTATCTTACAGATTATTGGCGTTTATGCTACAATGAATATGCTCTGGCAAGAAGGACACAAAGAACCATTATCGGGATGCACAATCAAAGCGGGTGACAAGGGAATAAAATGAATAAAATAGCATTAGTATCATTACTTATGATGCTGCTGATACTGTGTTGTACAGCATCAATCGGTTGTTATACACTAGGTTATTTAACCGCTAGAGGGATGGGAGGAGAAATGCCAGATGAAATGTGGATGACACATTTTGCGCCAAACTTTACACTTGGTGCTGCATTAGTTATTGGTGGATTATACGCTAAATATTCGGACGAAACGGATAAAATTGAAGCTAAATCGAAAATCGCTATTGTAGCTGGCTTATTATTTGTCTGTTCAATTATTTTCATGATGCTGATTGTAAGATGGGCTGGAATATCGCTGTACTAAAATGGCTGGGACCTAGTTATACTTGTGATTGTTTTTTTTTGATGCCAATTATTGATGGGTTATATATCCACTCTTGTCAGGAGTACGATTTTATGCTTGAGGAAGTTGGAGAAGAATATCAACCTAAAGACGATCTCACGTGGGACTACCTGCGCGCGCCGTCGGGGAAGGTCGTGAGGCGTCGCGAGGTTATCGATTTCGACACAAACGACTGGGACTTTTCTGCACAGAATATAATGGAATTTGGAATTATGTATGCTACACACCAACATAATCTTGCCGGGAGCCTTCTGACCAAGGAAGTGATCGACAGCACCTACACCTGGAATTATACGTACACATACGATACAGGTTACAGGATCAGGACTCTCGCGGTGGTTTGCACGGACCGGACGGTGAAGCTGTGGTACGATCAGCTCGGACGCGTGTTCCGGCGGGAGTTTATAAACGCCACGACACAGGATCCCATCTCGATAACGCACTACTACTACAAAGGCTCGCAGGTCGTTCAGGAGTACGATTTTATGCTTGAGGAAGTTGGAGAAGAATATCAACCTAAAGACGATCTCACGTGGGACTACCTACGCGCGCCGTCGGGGAAGGTCGTGCGGCGTCGCGAGGTTACGGATTTTGATACGAATGATTGGGACGATTATCTGCACATAAAGTAATAAAATGTGAAATTATGTATACTGCTCATCATAATTATGGATTTTAAATTCAAACATACTGTCATCAATCCCGTACGGCACAAGCTTGAAATCGAGGTTCCCTGGTCAGAACTGGAAAAGCGTATCCCGAAAGCGATTGCATGGTTTAAACCACGTGTGGAGATAGGCGGTTTCCGGAAGGGAATGGCTCCCGAGAAAATAATCAGGGCAAGGGTCGGCGAAAAGGAAATCCTCAAGCGTGCCGCCGATCTAACTTCAGACGGGTGGCGGTGACAAGTTTCCTGGAAAAAAAGGATATTAAACAGGATTAGTATTAGTAATTGGCTTCCCTACGGATGGTAAAGTAAATAATTCCAACACCATTCAAAATTAGTGTTTTGACCGCAATCGTTTCAAGATCCAGTTTCCAAAACTCATCCAATGATAAAATAATAGAAACTTTCCCGACAGGCTTCTAAGTGAGCGCCAAATTTCGCAAAATAATCCCGCAGATGACTTCCACCCCATCACATGCTAGAATTCACGGTCTGAATTTTATTATCTATTGTCAATAATTAATCATGCCTGGAACACGCGAATTAATAGTCCTTTTCGTATCCATCTCGATGGGCGCTATCGGGCAGCTTTTTATGAAAGCCGGCATGAATACCGTTAAGAAAAAAAGCGGCGGCGATCTTGGCCCGATCGTAAAGGCCCTACCGAGGATTTTCACCAACCTGTCCGTCCTCGGCGGAATCGCGCTGTATCTTATCTCCACTGTCTTCTGGCTGTGGATTTTATCGCGAGTGCCGCTGTCATTCGCCTACCCGTGCATCAGTTTCAGCTATGTGATCATTATAATCGCGGGGAAATATATCTTTAAAGAACGGATCGATATCTGGAAGCTCATTGCAATAATTTTAATACTGCTTGGCGTCGCGGCACTAGGTTTCAGTGAAACCGGGTCGGCCACTCAGACCATTTCCGGATTTATTACTGGAGGTTCAGCATGACTTCCAGTACCAATATAACCCGAAAAAACGCATCCGTCGGCATGGTGATTTTCATCGTGGTCATGGTGCTGCTTGCCGGAATCGGACAGTTGTTTATCAAATACGGAGTGAATGTCGTCACGACCAGCCTGGGCGGATTCCCGACTGATATCCCTGGCTTTATCAAACTGGTATTCTTCTGGCCTGTATTGCTTGGCCTTTGCATATATTTCTTTTTTGGGACCGCCTGGTTGAAAATTCTCGCCGATGTGCCCCTCAGTTTCGCTTTCCCCTTCCTCGCGATCAGTTACATAGTCATCATCCTAGGAAGTTATCTCTTTCTTGGCGAGACTATTAATTTTCTGAAACTGGTTGCGATAGCGCTGATAATCGCAGGGGTTATCTGCCTTTCGAGATCCGATACTTCGGAACATCCCTCCTGAATATTAAAAGCAGATTGCACTCGCTTCAAGATCCAGCTTCCAAAACTCATCCAATGCTAAAATAATAAAAACATTTCCGACAGGCTCGTAAGTGAGCGCTTCCGATTTGCATTTTTGACATTTAAAATATGGATAATATTCGATTAATGACCGTAATAATAGTGGGATTTCAGGGATTGATTTTTTACTCTATTTGGGACATAATGCATTATTGATCGAAGCTTTAAAGAGCCATTGTGCCTGTAAGCACACTAAGGAGATATCGATGAAAGCCAGACACTTATTATTTATATCCATCGCCATTTTTGTTTTATTTTCCGGCATAAGCTGCGGAAGCGGGATCGGTAATCTGTTCACTGGCAGCCAGTGGACCGTAGGGGCAAACCACATTTCCTTCAATCACGTAACCGCAAAGCGCGAGACTGCCGCCAACCAGCTTGTTCTCGAATTCAACCTTCTCTCGAATGCCTCATTTCCCGACGCTATGGTAATTGTCGACAGCCTCACCACGCTTCAGATCAACGAGAGCCGCGAGGTAAGTGTCCTACTGAGAATCGCAGCGGGAGATACTTACCAAACCGGCACCGATGCTATCGCGACAATTATATTCCACCAACTCGACTTCGCGGCCACCGGCGCGGTAAGCGGTACACTTTCCGGGCAGTTGCAGCATGTCGAAACCCCGGATGAAGCCCCGGTCGATCTCAGCGCGTCGTTCGAAGACGTAATGGTCTCGGAATAAAATTAAGTGGTTTTGATATAATTCCATACCTGACAAATCGGATTCGAGGTAAAACCATGAAGATTCATATCCTATCGATTACAGTCGTCATTTTGTTTAGTTGCGTCCTTATGACCATGCCGGCTGGAGCTTTCACCGGAAACCATCAAACAAAGCAGTGCAACGGACAGTGCGGCGATTGCGCAAAACAGACGGAAGGAGATGACGTCGTGTTTACAAGCGCAGATCTTGAGGGCCTGTTCAGCGAATATGCCGTATGGCCGCCGGAATCCATAACGGATGAGGAAAAGGAAATCCTCAGGAATGTCGTTGTTGTTTTTGAAACGACCAAAGGCGTCATCCGTATGAAAATGTTCCCCGACGAAGCCCCGATCCATTCGGCGAATTTTGTGAAGCTCGCGATGGACGGATATTTCGACGGAATCGTCTTCCACCGCGTGATAACCGGATTCGTAAGCCAGGGCGGCGATCCCACCGGAACAGGCGAGGGCGGACCGGACTACACGCTTCCCGCGGAAATATCCCTTCCCCACATGGATGGAAGTATTGGCGCGGCGAGAACCGGCGATGATGTCAACCCCGAGCGTCGAAGCTCCGGAAGCCAGTTCTATTTCTGCCATACGACGGAAGGCACATCGCGTCTCGATGGTAAATACACGGTTTTTGGCGAGATTGTAAGCGGTCAGGATGTAAATCTTTCGCTCAATGTAACTTATACGCGTGAAGGGCCTATCGAGGGCGCGGTGCCGGACAAGATAATCCGTGCGTGGGTCGAAATCGCGCAACCCGGCGAGCTTCTCCCGAGACTGTAAATCGCTTTGATTCCCACGTTCAGTCCCCTTCACTTTACACACAGGCTTAAAACCGGACTGCGGCTTATCTGGAACAATATTTATAAAATAGTTGCAAATAGGGTTGACAGGATTGAGTGGCTAGTGTATAGATGAACATGCTCAGCGCCACGGATAGAACCGCCAGAATGGATGAATATAGTGAAAAACGCACGGAGTACAGGAACTGGGAGACGAATCATGAAGCGATGGAAGCGGATTTTAAGAAAATGACGGACAAGCAGGGACTGACTGTCGCGATGATATCGATGCTTATAGCGGTGGTGCTGGTTGCTGTCAGCCTGTGGTATTCCGGGCGGCTTCAGGTGATTACAGAGGGGATGCTGCTTGGAGGGATATTCACGCTGATTTACAGTCTGGGATGGTGTTTCGTGCGCGCCCAGAATATCGCTGTCCTTGCGACAGGAATAAGCCTTGTGGTTACGATTGTGATCGGGTACAGGAAATTTGTCCTGCAACCGGAAAAGGCAGTCAAGGCGGAAATTCCATGATACAATAATCGCAAATTATGCGAAGACTCGATTTCGAAAGGACGCCATTAAGGAATCCGTTCAACAAGGAGACTCCTGGACGGATTCTTTACCGCAAATGGAGCAACAGTGTCGCTTTCGAAGGGGGCTGGTGGAGGGCTTATGGGTTATCGGTTGCCTGTATCGCTTGTTTCGTTCTCCTCGTGGGCTGGATTATTTACAGGAATCAGTCTGGCTTTGGCATAGATTACTGGACTATGCTTGGACTGTCATTTTTATCTATCCTCTATCTGATCACAAGGTACCAGTTATGCGCTCTCCCGGCATTGACTCTTGTAAAAGCATCGAAGGAATCGCTCTGGGTCCATTTCAGGATGACACTCGCAGGCGGGCATACGGCAGCTTTCGCGATGTTCTGGTTTGCGTTTGACCGATGCGTGATCCCGTTGGTCGTTATCTCGATCCCGCTGGTATTCGTCAGGGTTTTTATGAATTACTCATTGGCTGGGATACATTTAAATGTTATTACGTATATAATTCTTGTTCCCGTGATATTACTACTTTTTGGATTAACGGGTATACTATTGAGCGGGCTGGGGTTTATCGGAGTAATGATAAGAAGGAGTGTCGGAGCAGTATTGATTGCAGTGATCGCGCCATTGATTATAAGCTTGTTTATGGGGGGAACTGTGTTTATCGGAAACCTGATGGAGATGTTGAAGACATTTACTCCCGGCAATATAGGCAGTTCTCCCGGGTCAATAATAATCGCACCGGAGAATATAATCCTCAGTTCGCTTACACAGTTGGATACGGCTTCCATGATCCCGCCGATATTGATCTCGTGGCCGCCAATAATTCATGTGATTACTTCACTGGCAGTCTTGTCCGCGATTATCTGGCTTGGATTATGGACGTGGCTCAGAATCAGCCTTCCCGACCCGCATCTGGAAAAGCAGATATGAATTGGTTGACAAACAGGTAATCATGTAGCCCTGCCAGCCGTTTTACGAAATTGGAAGTGGGTCATACAATCCCAGCCAAAAGTAACCCCGCATGCTTTTTTCCGCCCCGATTTGAGGTATAATTCCTGTAATACTTCTGTCCGAGATGATGACCAATGAAAACAAAAGTTGAATGGTTGTACCCCGCACGGTTTCTCCATAATGTTTTCTTTACCATCCTCCTGATTGCACTCCCGCTGGTTATTGGATGTTCCGCAGGCGACCATCCACTGGCGCCGGGCTCTTCCGACGCCGGTTCGGCGAGAGATGTCGGGCTTGATTCCACCTTATCGGGAATCGAGCCGGGGACGGGCGCCGGAATAGTCAATGGGAAGCCGACATACATGCCGAACGAAGTCATGGCGGTACTGACCGATACAGCCCAGACTTCGCATGGCTCAAGTGCGTTCAGCCTCCTTCCTCTCAACATAATTCAAACTATAAATTCGCATTGGGCGACAATTTACCGTCTAGCAATAATGGATGGATCATCAGTCGAGCAGATGGTGAGCAAGCTCAGGCAGGACTCGAATGTACGAATCGCCGAGCCGAACTATATTCTCAATTTTCTTGAAGCTCCCTACAATCCATACGATCCCATGTGGAATCCATCGGATCCCGGCAATGACCCTCGCAATGAAATGTATGCGCAATGGGGTCCCGCGAAACTAGGCGCGAGTATTTTATGGAATAAATCGAAAGGCTCAAGCAATGTCGTGGTGGCAGTTATTGATACCGGCGTCCGCCGCACTCACGAAGACCTTATAAACAACATCTGGATTAACGAGGACGAAATTCAGGACAACGGAATCGACGACGACAATAACGGATATATCGACGACTGGTGGGGATGGAACTGCTTCGAGGGCAATAATAATCCTTTCGATGTGAACGGCAGCAACTACTATCATGGGACTGGCTGTGCGGGAGTTATAGCGGCGACCCAGGATAACGGCAAGGGCATAAGCGGAATCGCGCCCGGATGCAAAGTTATGGCGATCAGGGCGGATATGAACGATGGTCCCACGTGCGAGGCGACTGTCTGCGAAGCGCTTAATTACGCCAAGGACAACGGAGCGGACATTATCTCCATGTCGTTCGGCGTGATCTATGCGACGGAGATTCTGGATCTCCAGTGCGCGGATATCTGGGACAACGGGAACGGACCATTAATGCTCGCATCGGCGGGAAATGACAATAATACCAATGTTTTAGCGCCGGCTAGATATGACTCGGTCATAGCTGTCGGAGCAACAGTACCGTGGTCCTATGGCGGAGTGCCGGTCGACGAGGGTCGAATTCAGCCGGGATGGAATGGCTGGTGGTGGGGATCGACCTATGGACCCAAGCTTCACATCATGGGATTCGGCGAGAGGACTTACAGCACATTCGGATCGGGAGACGATCAATACTGGGATGGCGTCAACCACCAGTTTTTCAACGGTACATCGTGCGCCTGCCCGACCGCCGCGGGAGTCATGGCGCTGATTATGTCATTTCATCCCGGACACACCGGGCAGTGGTACTGGGATCGAATCGAACAGACCTCCGACGATCTGGATGTCCCCGGTTTCGACGATCAGACGGGATGGGGTCGCGTTAACGTATTCCGGGCTGTCCGGGGATCAGACTATTTTAAATCTTTAAATTTTTACGGGTTCGTAGTGCTACGGCTGGGAAAGGCTGCCGGGGAAACAGTTACGCACTATGAATCCATTCATGATGTTGCGGAGTCTAACCCGTTCTGCGACACCGTCGATCTTTATAACATTATTTCAGAAGCAACCGGGCCAATCACGATAAACCTCGACATCTTCACCTGGGGTGAGAATCTCGACATGGCTCTATACTCCGATCCCTTGATGACGAACATGATTTCGTCTTCGACCGGGCCCAATCATGCCGATTCGAGCTTCGAGCAGATATCCTTTGACGGGGTTGCAGGCATGATGTATGTTCTCAAGGTATACTCACCTGCCCTGGGGAACTCGACGACATATGGTCTGACCGTCGAAAGACCGTGATTGAAAGAGTTCGGGTGCCGTAGAATAGAGTAAATGAACTTTTATGTTATAATTTTCTTATGGCGCTCGAAACAGTCACAATAGATGAGATTGTTGATCGCATCAGAAAGGTTGCAGAACCTGAGAAAATTCTTATGTTCGGTTCTGCTGCAACCGGGACAATGCGGTCGGATAGCGACATCGACCTGCTGGTCGTAATTCCATTGTGTACAGACAGAAGAAAAATGGCAATATTGATAAGAAAGGCTTTGCATGGGCTGGGTTTTGCCTTTGATGTTATAGTGATGGAGAGTGAGAGGTTCGAGGAAAGTAAAAACGTAGTCGGGGGAATATCATATCCGGCACATAAGTACGGGAAAGTGATTTATGAAAACTCCAGATGAAGTTACGCGCGAGTATGTCCGGCAGTGGCTCGATAAGGCGGATATGGATTTAAGAGCTGCGGAATTTCTTATTACAGCTTCTGGATTTAGCGATGTAATCTGCTTTCATGCTCAACAGGCTGTAGAAAAACTACTTAAAGGGTGCATCCGCGATTTGATTTTACGTACAGTAGAGTTTGTTTCAATCCGGCGGTACGCTGTTTTTCTTAGGGCTATTGAAAAAGTGGATTTCGACTCAATTTATGTAGGACATGCTTTCCAGCTTGTTACTGAAACTGGCATTCAATAACAAGCTGGAAAGTATAACAAGCTGGAAAGCATGTCCTACATAATTACAGGAAACAGTAAATTTTCAACAATCCCTTTCTATTCGGCAATTATCCCTAATGCCGATAATAAATCAATTGCCGGATGCACCCTTTCGTAAGGATTTATCGATTTCATATATTAGATATGGTATACTATTATTCAGACGCCTTTCGGCAAGAACCTTACACTGGAGGCCCGATTTTGAATACTGGTAAGGTAAAGTGGTTCAACACTGCGAAAGGCTTTGGATTCATCGAACGTGAAGGGGAGAGTGACGTATTTGTTCACTATTCCCAGATCAAGATGGACGGCTTCAAGGACTTGAGAGAAGGCCAACTGGTTTCATTCGAGCTTGTCGATACCAGCAAAGGCCTTCAGGCATCGAATGTCCAGGCAGTCCAGGCGGGCGATGGAACGCCACTCGAATCAGGCAGCGTAACAGCGCAGTCATCGGGAGGCCGAAAATCCGCCGACGCCAATCAGTTCGACCCATCGCTTGATGGGGAACCATTGTAGAAAGCGTGTTTGAACCGACTATCGCAACTAACCCTCCCTCGATTCCGTGGGAGGGTTTAATTTTAGTGGGGGTTGGGGAAAAGTTTATGGTGCAAATCGCGCGATGAAGATATCGAAATATCCAGCGGAGGTCAGGACAGTCTCATTCGGCTCGCCCAACCCGAATGTGACTGAATAAAAAAAACTTCCTGACACAACTGTCGAATTGTCCGAGAGCGTCGTAATGCCCCAGCCACTATCATAGCCACCAGGTCCTCCAGCCCGTTTCACCCAGGCAAGTGTGCCGTCAGGATTGTAACGCGCGATGAAAATATCGTCACTTCCTGCGGCAGTCAGGATTGTCTCGTTCGGCTCGCCCGGTCCAAATGTGGCTGATCCTTCAAAGTACCCTGTCACGACTGTCGAATTATCCGAAAGGGTCGTGATTCCTTGGCCCCGATCATAGTCAGATGCTCCTCCGGCGCGTTTCGCCCAAGCAAGAGTACCGTCCGGGTTATAACGAGCTATGAAAATATCGTCACCTCCAGCGGAAGTCAGGATCGTCTCGTTTGGCTCGCCCGGTCCGAATGTGGCCGAATCTATAAACCATCCTGTCACGACTGTCGAATTGTCCGAAAGCGTTGTGATGCCCTTGCCCCAATCATAGCCAGATGCTCCTTCGGCGCTTTTCGCCCAAGCTAGTGTGCCGTCAGGGTTGTAACGCGCGATGAAGATATCTGATTCTCCAGCGGCAGCCAGGATTGTCTCGTTCGGCTCGCCCGGTCCAAATGTGGCCGATCCATTAAACATTCCTGTCACGACTGCCGAATTGTCCGATAGGGTCGTGATTCCATAGCCACTTTCAGAGCACCAATCATCCAAAGTTGCTCCTCCGGCGCGTTTCGCCCAGGCGAGTGTACCGTCAGGGCCGTAACGCGCAATGAAGATATCCCAACTTCCATCGGAAGTCAGGATCGTCTCGTTTGGCTCGCCCGGTCCGAATGTGGCCGAATCTATAAACCATCCTGTCACGACTGTCGAATTGTCCGAAAGCGTCGTGATTCCTTCGCCAGATCCTCCGGCGCTCTTCGCCCAAGCGAGTGTACCGTCCGGGTTGTAGCGCGCGATGCAGCTTCCACCGGTCACAACTGTCGAATTGTCCGATAGCGTCGTGATTCCATAACCCCTACCGCCTCCAGCGGATTTCACCCAGGTGAGTGAGCCATATGGGTTGTAACGCGCGATGAAGATATCCTGATCCCCAGCGGAAGTCAGGACTGTCTGGTTCGGCTCGCCCGGTCCGAATGTGGCAGATCCAGAAAACCATCCTGTCACGACTGTCGAATTATCAGAGAGGGTCGTGATTCCAGAGCCAGAATCACTATAATTGCCAGATGCTCCGCCAGCTCGTTTCGCCCAGAGAAGATCACCACTCTCAGGCTCTCCACCAATAGTAACTTGGAGGTTGATTAATTGATATGCAGTCAAATCCAGCCATGGTGTTCCAATCGGATCATTTTCCTTCGCTTCAGCGCTTACCAGACAAATATAGTCGCCCGATGGAGCATTGTTTGAATTTGAAATATCGACTTCATAACGTGCGTAGCCGTCGCCGTCGCATTCCCCGGCCGCGACATAACCGCCGGAAGCAACCTCCGGGCCCTGAACAGTTGGGCACGGAAGGGGTGGATTTCCCTGCCAGTCGTAGACATCGATTTGAATTTTCGCTGATCCGTCTTCCTCTGTCAGGCCTGGACCAATATCCTTAGCTTCGATTTTCCAGGGCTCAGTGCAATTCGCGTCAGCGCCGAAATCGGTCAACGGATCGTCGACCGGTTCCGACACAGGTAGCCACCAGGATGCATCGACTGCATAGCCTATGACAAAAACTTCGGTCGGCAGTTTCATTGAGAATGTCTTCACGTCGAACGAATCGGCGTAAAAAGCGTTGCGATTGTTCGCGGGATCGTCAGATCGGAAATAAATATATCCATTGATGTCTGAATTGGGCACAGTCGCAGTCGATAATTTGCCCGGGAAATATTTCTGAAGATCACCGACAGGGGCAGTCAGTGTCGAGGCGTTGTATAGTGCGGTGTAGCCGTCGGCATTCAACAGTGAGCCTTCACCGATTGAGGGATCGGATGTAGTTTTGTCTATTGCCGGGAACTCATGGCTTCCATTGAACATTATTATTCCACGGACATCAAAGGCTGAGTACAGAAGATCGTTAAATGGATGATCGATACGGATATCTACATTCAAATTCTCATAACCCGGACCCGGAAAATTAAATCCGACGATTCTGAAGCAATCGGAACAAGGCCCCACCTCGAGGAATTTCAGTATGTTGAGATGCATTTCCCCTTCTCTGGCCGGAATAATTTCGATAATGGGGTCATTCGGGTTTTCGGTATTGACGTAAATCAGGCCGGACGACAGGAGATAGTGGCTGTTTACGCCTGGATCATTGGAGACATCTGCACTGCCTGTTAAATCTTGCGGGGATATTGTTTCATCGGGCGCGACGGGCGCAGAATTATGTCCCGAGCAGCCTGCGATGATCAATCCTGCGATAGCAATGATGAGGGTGAAGCGGAGAGTTGAATGCATTACCTGAACCTCCCTGGTTCCTGTTCGGTACGAAATTAATTATACCATTCAATAAATATAATATAAAAGATACGATTACGGTGCGAATCGTGCGACGAAGATATCTTGATCACCATCAGAAGTCAGAACTGTCTTGTTTGGTTCGCCAAGTCCAAATGTGGCCGATTCTTCAAAATCTCCAGTTACGACTATCGAATTGTCCGAAAGAGCCGTGATTCCAAAGCCATCATCCCATTCTGCTCCTCCGGCCCGTTTCGCCCAGACAAGTGTGCCGTCCGGGTTGTAACGCGCGATGAAGATATCGTCATAATCATTGGTAATCAGGACTGTCTCATTTGGCTCGCCCGGTCCGAATGTGGCCGTTTCATGAAACTCTCCTGTCACGACTACTGAATTGTCCGATAGTAAAGTGATTCCAGAACCACACTCATCGTCACCTGAATCGACAGAAGTTCCTCCGGCGCGTTTCGCCCACTCGAGTGTGCCGTCCGGGTTGTATCGCGCGACGAAGATATCCTGCCCTGCGATGGAAGTCAGGACTGTCTGGTTCGGCTCGCCCGGTCCGAATGTGGCCGAGGCCTGAAACCCTCCGGTCACGACTGCCGAATTGTCCGAAAGTGCCGTGATTACATAGCCAACATCATGGTCGGAAGCCCCACCGGCGCGTTTCGCCCACGCGAGCGTACCGTCCGGATTATAACGCGCGATGAAAATATCGCTTTCTCCATCGGAAGTCAGGATTGTCTCGTTTGGTTCGCCAGGTCCAAATGTGGCCGATTCTTCAAAATATCCCGTCACGACTGTCGAATTGTCCGAAAGAGCCTTGATTCCAAAGCCATCATCCCAATATTCTCCTCCGGCCCGTTTCGCCCAGGCGAGTGTACCGTCCGGATTATAACGCGCGATGAAGATATCGTCTTCTCCGTCGGTGGTCAGGACTGTCTCATTCGGCTCGCCCGGTCCGAATATAGCCGATCCTTCAAACCATCCAGTCAAGGCTGTAGAATTGTCCGAAAGCGTCGTGATTCCCCTGCCAACATCATAAGATCCTCCTCCGGCCCGTTTCGCCCAGACAAGTGTGCCGTCCGGATTATAACGCGCGATGAAGATATCGTCATCTTCAACGGAAGTCAGGACTGTCTCATTCGGCTCGCCCGGTCCGAATGTAGCCGAGTAATAAAAATACCCTGTCACGACTGTCGAATTGTCCGAAAGCGTCGTGATTGCATAGCCCAAATCATCAAATCCTCCTCCAGCGAGTTTCGCCCATGCGAGCGTGCCGTCCGGGTTGTAACGCGCGATGAAGATATCATTACCACCAGCGGAAGTCAGGACTGTCTCATTCGGCTCGCCCGGTCCGAATGTAGCCGAGTAATAAAAATACCCTGTCACGACAGTCGAATCATCCGAAAGCGCTGTGCTTGCATAGCCTATATCGTCAGATCCTCCTCCGGCGCGTTTCGCCCAGAGAAGGTCTCCTTGTCCTGCCAGGGAAATATTAATTTCTAAAAGTTCCTCCAGCGTGTCAGTCTGCCCTTCTTCATCGGTAACCCGTAGCTGGACATAATATGTTCCTACCTCGTTCCATGCGTGTTCGATCTCCTCGCCGGTTTCCTCATATGTACCGTCATTATTCCAGTCCCACTCAAAAAGCTGGATGGTTCCCCCATCGGGATCGTATGAATCTGAACCGGAAAGACTGACGGGGTAATTTTCAAACTGCGGGTTCGGATCGGCTTTCGCGATAGCGACCGGATTTACATATATTTTCTCTACGACTGTCAGGATCTGCAATTGATACGCAGTCAGATCGAGCCAGGGTTTTCCCACTGGATCATTCTCATTCGCTTCTACTCCGATAAGGCAATCGTAATCACCAACAGGAGCAAGTTTCGTGTTGGAAACAACGACCTCATAACGCGCATGGTCGCTTCCATCGCTTACCCATTCAGCGGTTAACTGACCGTTGAAAAGTTCCGGGCATTCCACAACCGGAACGTGGTGAGTCGATTTCCCCTGCCAGTCGTAGACATCGATCAATAATTTTGTCTGATCACCCATATCTGTTAAGCCCTGCCCGATTGGTTCTTCAGAAACAACAATGCTCCACGGCTCGAGGCAATTCGCGTCGGAACCAAAATCGGTGAGTGGATCGTCGACAGGCGTTTCGATCGGCACAGCCCAGGACGCATCGACAGCGTAGCCGATGACAAATTGGCTGACTGGCAGCTTCATTGAAAATGCATTCACGTCGAACGTATTGGCGCAGAAGGCGTTTCGGTTGTTCAGAGGATCGTCAGTTCTAAAATATATAAAACCGTTGATGTCCGAATTGGGCACTGTTTGCGTTGATAATTTGCCCGGAAAATATTTCTGAAAATCGCCGACAGGGGCTGTAAGTGTCGAGCCGTTGAATAAAGCGGTGTAGCCTTCTGCGTTGAGAAGCGAACCTTCGCCGATTACAGGATCGGATATTGTCTTCCCGATTGATGGATACTCATGGCTTCCATTGAACATGATAATGGTCCGAACATCGAAAACCGAGTACATTAGATCGCTAAACGGGTGATCGATCCGAATATCGATATTCAGGTACTGATATCCCGGCCCGGGAAAATTGAACCCCATGATTCTGAAGCAGTCGTAACACGGCGCGCCCTCGAGGAATTTCAGGACATTAAAATGGATTTCCCCATCCCTGACCGGGATGACTTCGATCTTCGGTCCATCGGGATTTTCTACATCGACATTAATAAAACCATACGCGAGCAGATAGTGGCTGTTTACGCCTGGATCATTGGAGGCAACTGCATTGCCCGTTAAATCTTGTGGGGATGATGTTTCATCGGGCGTAATCGGCTGTGAGTTATGCCCAGAGCAGCCTGCGATGATCAATCCTGCGATAGCAATGATGAGGGTGAAGCGGAGAGTTGAATGCATTACCTGAACCTCCCTGGTTCCTAATTCAATATGATATTAATTATACCACTTAATAATTACCGGAAAAGGGGACAGTCAGGTGGCAATTTTCAGGTACCAGTATGCCTGGGGGCTTTGATATCTTAATGGAACAGAATGTGCATTAATCAAATTGAAGGAAGAAGGTTCGGAATCAGAAACAGGCCAGAACCGGATATCATGCGGTGTACGGAAGTATAGCTTCAAATGCATTGAAAGACATTATGTCCATTTAATTCCGATTCGGGGACAAAAAATCCATCCGGATTAAAGAGCCTCAAACATTCCATATACGGACATAATTACCGCTGAAAAATATCGATTGCACGTAACCGCCATATATTCCGCAAAAGTTTTCAAAAAAAAATAAACCGCTTATAAAGCGGGATTCAGGCGAATGAACAAAGATTTTAAAGCAATAAGACAGATATTTTCGGATTTGGAATCTTATGTGCCTTTACCAGCTCACGGAGATTACGGATTGAATGACAGGAAGTTACGAAGGAAATATTATCCCGCGAACACATCTGGCCCTGAGACTTGGCGAACGTAAATACGTATGCGACCTGGTCTCGGTTCAGGAGATTGTACTCTATCCGGATATAGATCCAATCGGTTCCGATCCGGGTACTTTCATCGGGACTTTCGACAGCGCCAGAGGCAGCATTCCCGTCCTCGACCTTCTCGGACGTCCTTTCGATGCGGAGTCCATAAGGAAAAAAATCCTGGTAATAGCAGGATTCCCGGCTCATACGATCGGGATTCTGGTGGATGAACTCCTTGAAAACATGGGCATCGAATTATCATCAGTATTACCCCTGCCTGCAGGCGCATATGGCGTAAGCTATGAAATTCTGCAGGGAGTGATCGATTTCGACGAAGAAACCTATTACCTCATCAACCTGGAACGGTTAGCTACAACCTGGCAGGATGAGTTTCATCCTGCGGGAAAAGGCAAAAAAGTTTCGGAAGGAAAAGAGAGGACATAACCATATGACACTATCCAACGGAGACTACGGAGGCGCGTTAATGAATTACCTCAGAGATTACCGAGTCAAAAAGCTTATGACCCAGAAAGAGCTTGCAAAAGCCAGCGGCGTAAGCCAGGTAACGATCAGTTTCATCGAAAACCAGCTTTCTGAGCCAATGGAGCTTACGAAGCAGAAGCTCGCCCGGGCGCTCAAGATCGACCCGGAGAAGCTTTTCCCGCCGAAAAATCGCAGGCGTGAGCAAAGACTCGAGGTCTAATCGGTAAATCACGAATTTCCGCATCGATTCTTCCTTACTCCTGAATATCATACGTTAGGGTACTGAAGATGCGATGCAGTGCTCAAAGAGAGAAATCTGGAGGAGCTGATTGCGGCAATCGGCGCCCATGACCGATAGGCAGGTATCGTCGTGATGCGAAGTTGCTGCAGGGTGATCCATCCGGAATATTTAAATTTACTCGCAGACTGTCCTGGAAATCCGGGGCAGTTTTCTGTTAGCCCGATTCAACCTTTCAGCGCGCATGTTAATCTGGAAACATGTCCGCTTTGGAGTTATACTGATCTTGCGGAACATCTGGTTTTAACCTTGGGTTTCAGAGGTATTTGTATGAGGATAAAATATTTATTTTTGCTGATTTCAGTCGCGATAATACTGATCGCGGCTGCATCGGCATGCAAACCGCGGAATAATGAAAATAAGAATCCCTTCGGCGATCAGCAACTGCCGGCGGATGTCCCCGGCCTGATCGCCCTATTGAAAGAGCCAATCCAGGCGAGCGCCAACGAAATTACCTCAAGCCTCGTGGCAAAAGGCGTCGAAGCCGTGCCGCCTCTTATTGAAATGCTTAAAGAGCAGGATGATGGCGTAAGGATCAGAGCCGTCCATGCCCTTTCGATGATCGGCACTTCGGCGATCCCCGACCTTATCACCGCTCTGGACTCAGATGATTATAATACGAGAATTGGCTCCGAAGACACTCTTGAGGCGCTTGGTCACGATGCTTCCGCGTCCGTGGATAAGCTGATGGAGGTTTTCGCGTCAACCACTATGCCGGAACAGAAAAATATCATGCATGCCCTGGTAAAGATAACCGATGACCCGCTCGTTATCGGCATGATCCACGCGGCTCTCCGTGTGGATGATCTTAGGTTCGACGCGCTAGCGGTACTCGGAGAATGGGGACCTCTGGCGGCAGAAACTGTCCCTGGTATCCTGCCATACCTCGTAGCCAATGCAAGCTCGGCCAGGATCGCGACCATCCAGACCCTTACAGCGATCGGCCCTGTCGAGGGAGTCGTGGACGGTATCGCCGGACGTCTTCAGGACCCGGACCTTACGGTTCGCGATGAGGCCGCGAGATCGCTTGGCAAACTTGGCGCTCCGGCAGCATCGGCGACCGGAGCACTACTTGATGCGCTTAACGCCGAAACTGAAGATATCAGAAGGACCATGATTCACGCGCTTGGACTTATGGCGCCCGATTCGAGACAGGCAATCGAACCTCTTATCGGTTGGCTTGCATATGAAGATCCGCAGGTCCGTCGCGAAACCGCATGGGTGCTTGGACAATTCGGGAGCGAAGCATCAGGCGCTCTGCCCGCATTGCAGAATCTTGCCGACACGGACCAGTTCCCTTACGTCAAACTCGAAGCCCAGCACTCGATTGGATTGATTGAAGGAAATATCCCGGAAACAACAGAGGAAAATAGCTCCGTAGCAACCGGGGAAAATATAACAGAGTAGGATTTCACAACCGACAGTTATAGCTTATAATACATACTGTGACCGATGCCGGGTGATTCCCGGTTCCCTATATACATGAGGTGAAAAATGAGATTAGCAGCATTTTTATTGATTTTTTCCATGTTTTTAATCGTTCCGGCGATTTCAGTCGCTCAGACCGAAACCCAGTCTGAGGAAACCCCGGCATGGGACGGTTTCACGTTCACTCTTGAAAATCTCGACGGCGAAAACAAATCTGAAGAGGATGTTTTCACCGACGGGACATTGTACCTTGTCGATTTCTGGGCAAGCTGGTGCCGTCCATGCGCACAGTACCTTCCTCACCTTGAGGATATGGTCGGCGAGTACGGCGATTACGGCTTCAAGGTCATTATTTTCTGCATCGATGAAGCCGGTACGATATCGACCGCCCGCAGCACTCTGAACGGCGAGGATTACCCGTTCACGATTTTGTTCGATACTGAGAAGGAAGTTTATGGCGATCTCGGAGTACAGAGAATTCCGACCACACTCATATTCAATGCCGCCGGCGACGAGCTTTGGCGCCATGTCGGCTACTCATCTGGAAACGAAGATGATGTCCGCGCTAAAATCGAGGAACTGCTTCCCGATTACCCGGCAGATGCAGAGGAAGAGTAAT
>JAPKYR010000214.1 GCA_026394215.1 bacterium | reverse complement strand
GCCGGAGGAACGGTTGACATCAACTTTCCTGACATGGGCAATGGAATCACGGCGCTTTCGGACAATTCGACCGTCGTGACTGGACTGTTTGGAGGATCGGCCACTTTCGGACCAGAGGAACCGAACGAGACAATCCTGACTTCCGCTGGTTGGAGTGATATTTTCGTAGCTCGTTACAACCCGGACGGCACACTCGCATGGTCGAAACGCGCTGGAGGAACTCAATTTGATGAGGGCAATGGAATCACGACGCTTTCGGACGATTCGACTGTCGTGACAGGATATTTTGAAGGATCGGCCACATTCGGACAAGGCGAGCCAAACCAGACAGCCCTGACTGCAGCTGGTGGTTCATTTGATTATGATATCTTCATCGCATGTTACAATACAGATGGCATACTCTTATGGGTGAAACATGCCGGAGGAATGAAAAGTGAGTATGGTAATAGTATAATTTCACTTGCGGACAATTCGACAGTCGTGACAGGATATTTTGAAGAATCGGCCACATTCGGTTCAGGAGAACCAAACGAGACAGTTCTGAACTCGGATGGGCATGATGATATTTTCGTTGCCCGTTACAATCCTGACGGCACACTCGCCTGGGCGAAACGCGCCGGTGGAGTTTCTCACGATGATGAAGGCAATGGAATCACAACTCTTTCGGACAATTCGACTGTCGTGACAGGGACTTTTCAAGCCTCAGCTACATTCGGTCCGGGCGAACCCAACGAGACAATTCTGACTTCCGCTGGTGAGCAGGATATCTTCATCGCGCGATTTTTGCCATAACCACATCCTTTTCCCCCCCAACAAAAAATCCCCCTGACGGAGGACTATGTGCAAGTCACATGGGTACTGATCAGCCATCGTCACCGATAGCTTCCACCGGACATGACTCGAGCGCTTCCTTGCAGAGCTCTTCCTCATCCTCGGATTCAGGCTGCTTCATTACGAAAGCAAAGCCCTCATCTTCGTTGTGTCCGAAACAATCGGGGGCAGTCTGTCTGCAGACATCGCAATCGATGCAATTTTCGTCGACGTAATATTTGCCGTCAACGTTATCCGAATTCTTGGCGTCCTTGTCGGCCATTCCTAAGGCCCTCCTTCGTTTGGGCTAAGGAGATTTCGGTGATCCATTCCACCGAGCGTAGGGGATTTTATCATCAGGCTTTCACTCTGGCAACCGATTGCATTAATTATTGCAGAGAAAATCAAATAAAAATCCGGTTATCTATTTTAAGGAATCAGACCTCACCCCCCATCCCCCTCCCCATTTATGGAGAGGGGGCCAGGGGGTGAGGTTGTTTTAATATGCCCCTCCATCCTTGACGAATCCCCGGTAGCATGGCATAATTATTAGTGCGGATTCCCAGTCTGCTCTGGTTGTGTTATGCTTCCATTTTCCAATCCCGAGCGAAAATATCAGCAGTCCGCCGCAAGGGTGCGGCTTGAACCTTAGCCGTCCTGACCGTTATCATAAGTAAAGAGGCCACATTGGTAAATACTGGCCGGGGAGATTACCCAATGAATCGAGAACGTGGATTTAGCCTGGTTGAGCTTCTGGTCGTTATCACCATCATCGGAATCCTGGCTGCGCTTGCTCTTCCTAACTACACTAAAGTACGTATCAAGGCTCGCGAAACGGAGGTAAAAGCCAACCTGCATGTCATACAGGAAAATATCGAGCGTTACTATATCGATGAAAAAGAATATCCGGCTTACCTTCTCGGCGGAGACCAGGGATCGTGGGAACACATACATGGCGTATATCCCTCCCCCAATCCTGTCTGGGATAACCTTTATGACCCGCTCATAAAATTCAACTATCTCAGCAGTTATCCCAGGAATCCTTTCGTCGATGCCGCAACCGGCGGGCTCTACCTCGAAATGTCCGGCGGCGACAGATATAAGCCCGCGTCCGGTGACCCCAGGTTCGGAGTAATGGGCACAATAATGCCGAACTCGGTCGATGATCCCCTGTTATTCAACACCGACCCCGGCGTTTATGCGCAAACCGTCATAATGACCGGCACCGGCACCCCGCAGATCGTAAATTACGGAGGTTACGGCGGACGGCATGGCGCTACCGGCGAAAATGAGCGGTTCCTTATCGCGGGAAGCTTTTTCTACCGCGCCGAGGGCAATATCGACATGCTGACTTCCGACGTAACCAGCGGGTCCCCTACGCGCCGTTCATTTTTATATCAGAGCTTTGACAGGTATATCCTCGGCGGATTCGGCGATGACACCACCAAGGGATTCGACGTGATCAGGCTCGAGGGCGCAGGTAATTATCGCCATCAGCCAAACACTACTACTACCTTCCCCTGGGATATTCCGCTCCTTGTGCCGGAAGTATTCGGCGGCGGCAATGGCGGCGAAAATGAACTTTTGCCGTTCTTCCCGTATGAGCCTAGCGAAGTTGGCGTGAAGTTCAATTTCGGCGCACCTGACGGATATGAAGATGGAGTCATTCTTGTAGTGACATCCGACGGCGAAGCGATGAACTTCTAGTCGCATTTTATTCAATCGCAGGCATAAATTTTTCTACCGCCTTGAAATGTCCGGCGCGACCCAGCGCCAGCACAAGCGCAAGAACTCTTTCCTTATCCCCCGGATTCGATTCCACCTCGTAAACAAGATCTTCGATCGCCACCGCATCGAAAATATCCCTGCTTATCAACGGTTCGAGCAATGTGCGCGCGCGTCCGGTGATCGCTCGAATCGCGCGGTTGAAATAACCCGTCGCGGTTTGAAGATCGCGCGCTTTCGCGCTTGCCAACCCCGCTGCTAAGAGACCCTTTACCGAGTCGGGATATACGGCAAGGTATTTCTCGAACTCACAAATCGCGTCTTGATGTTTCCCGACCGATGTCAATACATGTCCGGCGGCCTTATGAAATCTGGCAGGAGCTTCTTCATGTTTAAGCCATGGTGAAACAAGCGAGTACGCCTTGTCGGGGGCATTATCAGACAGTGCTTTTGAAATATCCGATAACAAAACATCCCAGTCGGGTGTTTTAATTTCGTTTTCTTTTGCGCTCGTACGTTTTCCGTTCAGAAAAGGAATGCTAAGCATATTGCTCCCGGAAAATATTTATTCAACTAAATTAGTATCCTTTTCCGGGCAGCTTCCGGGGACATTAAGTCCGATTGAATTTGTTTAAATCGAGAAAAAATCATGAATGGGGGACACCTTATTTTTGCCAGTGACGCTCTTTCCGTTTAATGATATTTTGCCAGGCAAAAAAAGGTGTCCCCGTAGTTATAACCATGCGGGTAAAAATTAACCATAAAACCGCCTATGTGAACGAAAACATATGCCCAAATCTCCCCTGGATGTGTTACCATAATAAAATCAGCGGGGATAAGGGGAGAAAAAGTTGGATTTATCAATTTTTCGCGACCGGATGTCGGGGTTCCCTTCTTATGACCACCCGTCTGACAGACAACTTGCGGTCCTGTCATGGCTGACAAAGCTTTCGCGCGATTCCGGATGTGCCGATCCGGTTCTGGTAGGGTGCGGCGCGGTTGAGTTATATACCAATGCAAGTTCTTCGACCGGCGATCACGACATCGTTACTCCCGACAAGGAAAAGCTGACACATGTCCTTCTTGATCTCGGGTTCCAGAGATCGTCCAACCAGAGATTCGTCTATCATCCCGGGCATAGTATCCTGTTTGAATTCCCGGCGACGAAACTTTATTCCTATGTACGGACAATTAAAATCGAGCACGATGGGATCGATTGCACAGTAATGAGTCCGGAGGATGTAATCCTCGACAGGCTTGAATCATTCGAAGCGTCGGGAGGCGGAACCGACCTGGTTTACGCCTATATACTGTTTAAAAGCTTCTGGGATTACCTTGATTATGAGCGTCTGCGGACATGCGTCAAACGCCGCGATATTCGCGAGAGCTTCAGATTTATCAGGAGTCTCAGGGAAGATGCGGAAAAAATGCATCTAAGTATTATGGATCAAAGCGCCGAATTATCTGAAGAGTGTCGGCGTCGGAGGGGAGCATAATGGTTGACTGGACGGAATTTATGACGAAGGAAGCCAGAGAAAATCGCGGGGAATTTTCGCAGGCTCTTATGAAGGGTATCGCGTCCGACTGCCTTACGCGTAAACCGCGAGATCCCGAAAAAAGAAAACTGGTTCGCCAGTTGGGGCTTCCCGACCGTTACGTTGAGGTTCAGCATCCGTCCCCGGGAAATACCCCTGAAGATCTCTATGATAAGGATATTTGAT
>JAPKYR010000244.1 GCA_026394215.1 bacterium | reverse complement strand
AAATCTATTGCATTTTCCCACGAAAATTATTTATCCCGCTTCTACTAATGATAAGATTGCAGCCCATATTCCACATCTTGATTTCTTACAGGAAGGGAACCGATGAAAAAACTATTATTTGTACTGATCGCCGTCGTTC
Source organism: bacterium (assembly GCA_026394215.1). Classification (GTDB taxonomy): domain Bacteria; phylum JAJVIF01; class JAJVIF01; order JAPKYR01; family JAPKYR01; genus JAPKYR01. The sequence continues at coordinate 9,414 of JAPKYR010000244.1, read as the reverse complement.
TGATGGCAATTCCAATGTCCATGGGAGCCTCAGCTCAGGAAGGAAATTATCACATTCCTGAATTTGCCGCACCCGACAGGATGTCGCTTGAAATTCCGGACGAAATCTGGAACCAGGTCCTCGGGAATATCGGCTTCGAAGGACAAACGTATGGGTATTCAGCCGACATAATGGAGCATTTCAAGGGAACGGATTGTATTCTAAGAATTGTGGAGATGCTGTTCCGGGACGTCAGAAATATCCCGCGATTCACCGGCATGGAAAGCGACGTGATGCTTGCCAACGAGGGAAATTTCGCAAGCTCGACCTTCGAGGCGTGGAAACTTCTCGACGCATACGGAGCAAGGCAGATGAGTTACGAATTGCCGACCACCGTATGGAGCGTCGACTGGATCGAGGAAGACGCCGATCTCAACGCAGCGTTCGGGAGCCTCTTAGATAAATTCGGGGAAAACGGGATCGTTGTCCCGATTACCGATGAAAATATGGCTGAATGGAATAAACTTCCCGATACTATCAAGCGCCTCGTAGTCAGAGTATTGATCGGGGGTATTGAAGCAAGGCCATGGATCGTTGAAGCATTCGACCAGAATTTCTTAAAGCAATATTTCGATACGGATAACCTTGGTTCAGTAACGACCGATCAATGGTACGAATTCGCATCATGCCCGTGGCAGGACGATGTCACGGGTCCATGCCCAAGGGAATCATTCGAGTTGCTCGATAAATTCGACCGGGCATATTTCTCGACCGGATCGAACGAATTCATGCGGACGACATGGGCTGCAATCGAGGAATACAAACTTGCGATTGCAGAAACCCCCCTGGATTTAGCGGATTTTAATTACTGCGAAATAGATACGCCTTTGGGAACTGTAGGAATTTACGGAGACGGTCCGGACGCCATCGAAGGGGATGTGTCTCGCCACGCGTTTATTTTCAACCTTGGCGGAGACGATAATTACACCGGCATAACAGCGGTACCCACACAATTCGATAGACCTTTCGGAGTTGTTATCGACCTCGGCGGCAATGATGTTTACGATTCGGGCGACAATCGCGCGGCACTCGCATGCGGGTTGTTCGGAATCGGCGCGATTTTCGACCTTGGCGGCGACGACCGCTACATCTGCGATGAATCGGGCATCGGATGCGGATGGTACGGCACGGGTCTGGTTGTCGATTATGGCGGGAACGATTATTACAAGTCGAGAATTTTCGGACAGGGAGCGGCGACCGCCGGGGTCGGAATGCTGATCGACCTTGCCGGCGACGATTATTATGAGGCTCTGCACCAGTCGGCAGGATTCGGTTCGACCTATGGCGCAGGATTTCTTATCGATCTATCGGGAAACGATGTTTATTTCGCCGATCCCGAAGGCGATCCCGACGAGGTATTCGAATTCAGGACTGTAAATCTTTGCCAGGGAATGGGATTCGGACGTCGCGCGGATTTTGGCGATGGGCATTCGCTTGGCGGCGGATTCGGATTTCTTATCGAAGGGGCTGGCGACGATAAATACACCGGCAGCGTATATACACAGGGCGCCGGCTACTGGTGGGCGGTCGGGGCGCTCGAGGATCGCGGCGGAAACGACCAATATTTTAATGAGCAATACTCATGCGGGTCGGCTCCGCATTTCGCGATCGGGTCATGCGTCGACCTTGCCGGCGACGATAATTACAACATCGGAAACGAAGCCGGCTGCGAACGCCAGATACAGGGTCATGCGCGCGACGGATCGATCGCGATATTTATCGACGGATCGGGAAACGACAATTATATGCTTCCAAATATGGCGGCAGGATCGTCGGACCTGAACTGCCTTACACTTTTCTGGGATCGAATGGGCGATGACAATTACACCGCTGAAAGAGTCCCCCCGTGGGCAGATGCTGCTTCATTCGGAGATTCGACCGTGTATGATATTTTCCATGGTTTCAGAGACGCGATGCCGTCGGTCGGCGTTTTTCTCGACACCGGCGGAGTCGATACGTACGGCGTAATACTTCCTGAAGACGACGATGAAGCGGTCGCGAATCTTGTCCCGATTGAATTCGCGGATAATCACGAATGGCGTCACAGGATCGAGCCTCCGAATTTCGGGTACGGACTGGATGTAAGCTGGTATGGTGGTCTGGCTCAGTTAGAAGAAGCTGCGGTAACAGAGTAGGTTCTGAAATATTTATATATTGCCTCATCTTTTTGTGTTATTAAGCTGTGCTTTTCCGGTGGGGCACATCTATAATTTGATTTCGTCTCGGTGTTGTCGAGTACGAGTCGAAGGATCGGGGACTGGCACTTCGATTTTGTCCGATCACATAGCTCACTTACGTTTAAAGGATACCGGACAAAATCGAGGTGCCTGTCACCGATCCGGTTTATTTATTTAGTTGTTATCAGACACACTAAGCCTCATTAATTCTCATTTCCTGTTTTTCCCGAAACTAATTAGAGAGAGAGAGAAATTCCAAGCTCGATATTCGCTGGAGGATTAAACATGCGAAAGTACCCGTTTTACTTCGGGGTTATCTTTATTACTATTCTCGTGTTCGCAGGTGCGACAGGATGCAGTAGCGGAAAAAATACGCCAATATCTCCGGGATTAGATATTTCGGCTTCAACTGAACAATCGACGCGTCTGACATCCGAACCGCCCGATAACTTCGTGCAACTGGGGACGTGGACGCTTCGGCTCGAGGATGCGCATGACGGCAAACCCGCGTCGGCAGACCTTGTTCCCCTTCGGACTTCCGACACGCATTACGACGTAGGATTCGCGCTACTCCCCCCGACCTGTATGAACTGTCTTTCGATTCCGAGCCTGGAAGTTGACGGATTCGACTGGCATGTGGAAATCCAGATCGTGAATCCGACAATCGCGACCGTTTATGATTTAATGGCGATCTTTCCGGGCAACAATGGTCCGGCGATTATGAATCCAACCTGTTACACAGACCTGTTCGATGTCGACGGCGACTTCAACACACATCACCCGACATGTATTTTCGAGACCGGCACTCCGAACCACGAATGGGGACCCGGCGGAGTTTACACAAGGGAGATAATTTTCAGGAAATACGCGGACGATTATTTTTCCCAGATGATATTCGCGATTACCGCAAGTTACCCCGGACCGCAGGAGGAGGTCGCGGAGGTGCGAAATGCTCAGGCATCGGGTCAGCTTTATAATGACGGTTCAAATTCGATTGATATCACGGTCGAAACGGTTGACTGGCAGGACGATATCGACTATGTCGTGGCCGATCTCACCGCAATCGATGGTAGCCCATTCACTCCGATGGTTTCCGATGCGCCGGGCATTTTCAAAACCACAATTACAAAATCAGGAATCCAGAACGGGGCTTTCGAATGCTTGATCGCGGCGAAAAGCCTCGGCTCCGATTTTCTTACATACAATTACGTAACAATCGAGGTCGTCGATCCTTCGGCGGCACAATCGAATTTCACGCTTACAACCGGACCGGTTCTGCTTTCAGGTCCCGGCACTCCATCCAGCGAACTCGACCTTGGCGTAGTCGGCCTTCCGGACGGGACTTCGCGAACTCTCGTCAATGCGTCGAGCACCGAAATATACGAATGGAACGCGGATTATTCGGTATCGTCGAAATTTGTCACCATAACCGATCCAACCGGGTCGAATCCGAATTTTCCTGTCGAACCGTTGGAGCGGATCGCGGTAACGAACCCGGATCAGCCGTACGATACATCCACCTACTCGATCCTCCAGACTACTATCCGTTTGTCGCGCTGGTGCGATATGAGGATCCGTACAAAGATGCATCGAGCGAATACGACAGTATGATCGGCGGAGTGACGGAAGGTGTCGGGGCGGGGATTCTTGCTGCGAATAACATAACCGGTCTTGCAGTGTGGGATTCCGGTGGCGACAGCAATTTGATGATTTTCGTCACCGAAGCCGGCGCGGATAATGAGATCGAGATTTTTTCCGCGGATTTTGTAACGTCGCCCGGCGGGGAATTTACATCGGTACTCACAATTTCGGACCTGACTCGCACGCCGATAGATATCGCGATACTCCCGGTCGGCGATGCGGGTTTAGAGGACGAAAACTGGTTCTGCGTGCTGACTGTGGAGCGAACGGTCGAGGTTTACACATTCAGCGGCGATTTTGTCGAATCTATCGGGGATGCAACGTCGATTCCGTTTATCCCGACGCATATGGACACCGATCTCGCGAACTTGAGGATACATGTGCTGATGCAGGGCCCACGGGCATCGGTGTTTGAGTACACGGGGATGGGGTAGAAAAAATATAGATTGCCGACATCACGGGTGATTTTCGTTGCACCGCTTCGGATGGGATTTTGTCCTTTTTTCTTTGAACCTTTCCACCTCCCATGCATCCCAAAAAGTGTAGCCTCCTTTTAAGTAACGCCTTTAGCAATCCGATCCGAAGCGCCTCCGCGGCGCTTCTTCCATTGGATACCAAATCACTTTCGATTGACACGGCCATGCGATACAATTCCAACATGTTCAGAATATACCCGGGCCTCGCTTTTAGATTTACGATTTCTTTACTTCTCGTATTAGCGGTTGTCGCGATGCTTGCGCTGACAGGATGCGTGCGGCGACCGCGTGCACCGGAACATCTTAGAATCCTCTTCACTTCCGACACGCAGGGCAATTTTACGCCATGTGGATGCTCGGGAGGTCCTCGTGGCGGCATTCAGGCGAGATCGACCGCTATCAGACAGGAGCGCGAATCCGCTCCCGGCGCGGTAATCCTTGTCGATACCGGCAATTTTACGTCGGGCATTACGACTGATGTGGAGCGTATCAAGGCTGAGTATGTTTCTAATGCAATGGCGCAGATCGGGTACGATGCGGTAAATGTCGGGCATCTCGACGCGAAACGTCCGCGCGAAGACGTGATGTCCTACAACAAACCTGGATTCCCTCTGACATCGGCTGGGTATACCTATGCGGATCCCGACACCGGGGTACGGGATTATTCATTCCCGAGCGACATTGTGGTGGATGTCGACGGGTTCAAGATCGGGATTATCGGAAGCCCGATGGACGATCTGATAGTCGCCGATCTTGGATTCCAGAATGAACCTACAACCACAGCGCCGGAGCTTCTTGTATATATGAATAAGGTCCTGAATGACGACAATGTAAATATAGTTATCATGATCACCGACAATGCGCAGCCAACGGCTGACGCTACTCTCGTCTCATCGCGATTTATCCTCGCCAGTGTAGTTATCGGAGGACAGGCGGCTTTCACCGACTATACGGAATCAAAAAGCGGCGAGGAAATCTTCCATCCGGTTTTTATCCCGAGGGCGCAGAGCTGGGGACGGTCGCTTGGGATTCTCGATCTGGAGCTGACCCCGTCGGGCGGGATCACAAGTTACACGCTGAGGTATGATGATCTGAATGAGGATGTCGAAAAAGACCCTGCGTTCGACACGATGACGGAAGAATATCTCGCCGCTGTCAACGCCCCGCCGACGGGAATTCCGGAGATGGCCCAGACAGGATATATCGGGTCGGAGTCATGCAGGGACTGCCATGACTGGGAGTATGAAACATGGGGTAACAGCCGCCACGCAGGCGCATGGACAACCCTTGAGAACGCCGACCGCCTTCGCGAATCGACCTGCATCCCGTGCCATACTACCGGATATACCGCAAGCGAAACATTCCCGTCGGTGATGGTTCCATATAATTTGCGCGGGGTCGGATGCGAGTCGTGCCATGGCCCCGGGGAAAATCACAAGCTGTACCAGGAGTATGTAATCTACGGCCAGCTCACCGGCGAGGAACGCGGCGAAGGATTGACCGATCCTATGATTCGCACCCCACCGGAATCGACATGCCTTGAGTGCCATCAGCCGCCGTACGATGAGGGCTGGATATATAACACGAAAATTCGGCGGATTCTCCATGAGTGACGAGCATAAAACACAGGATGAGCTTGAGGTAGTAACGCCCCGCACGAGATCATGGATCAGAGGTGGTTTCGGGTGCGGTATCGCTGCGATCATTTCCGTTATCTGGATTATAGGGATCAGTCTGATCGCAGACTACTACATGTCGATGTATCAGCATTCTTTTGGATGGCAATCGGGGGTAGATCAGTTCGGCTTCAGTCTGATCGTCTGCCTGGTCGCCTGGTTTTTAATCGACCGGCAAAAAACGTTCAGGGAAGCAGGATTGGTAAATCCATTGTCCATAGTTCCGGGATGGATACTCGGTACGGCGTTCGGAATGGCTGGTGCATGCGTTGCAATAATGGTTATCTCATTATCTGGTTCAGCGACGTTGGACACAAGGCCACCGGTTTTCTACGACTACGGGGGATCGGGTTTGGAGGTCTTATTCATATTCTTTTTATTTTCCGGATCGGAGGAATTTTTTTCGAGAGGGCTTCTATATCCATTATTGCGCAGATATGTCGGATTAGTCTGGTCAGTGCTGCTATCCTCGCTGGTTTTCTCGCTATTACACCTTGGGAACAATGCTTTTGGCATCCTCCCTGCAATCGATATTTTCTTCGCAGGAGTACTCCTCGCCCTGCTTCGTGAATATACCGGCTCCCTCTGGCTGGCTTGGGGAGCACATCTCGGGTGGAATTTCGGGCTTGCAGCCGCAGGGCTACCGGTAAGCGGTTACACTTTCCAAATCGAATTCATTAAGTACCGCATTTCTACACAAGGCCCGAATATTATAACCGGCGGAGAATTCGGACCTGAGGGTGGATTATCAGGAATTTTCGCGAACATTATAATGGTCGCAGTGGTGATAATTTTAATAATTCTTAAAAAGCGAAATTGCACGATTACAGCGTGATTGAAATAAAACGTTCCGGGAGACGGGATGATGTATTTTGGAAAATTCTCAAAGGCCGCTTCGCATGTATCCACGATATTTATTCTGAGTGGATTATTCTTCCTCCTGCTCGCATCACCTGCGTTTGCGATCCGCAGCCTCGAATGGCGCGATGGGAATCTCTGGATTATACCGGACCCGTCGCTTAATGAGGAAGCAATTCTTTTCCAACCCTATATCGATAATCCCCCGGATGAGTGGATGAACCCGGTGGCTGTGATGAGCCCCGACTTTGGATGGGTAGTTTATTCAAGACATACCGGTGGGGGCTACGAAAACGAGGGGCAGAGCTGTTTCGTGTCCAGATGGAATGGCGCCGATGAAAAGCTGCTTCTTGAAACCACGCGGATTATCGAAAATGGGTGGTGGCTTGAGTGTCAAGGGGAATTCTATGTCGCGATCCAGCTTTCGACCGGAGGCACGATATACCGGAGTTTTTTCCAGATAGTTGGGCTTGAATCGGGGGAGGTGGAAGCAACGATCGAGGGGAGGATCTATGGGGCAAGCTATTGGGGAGCAAGGTATCAACCGCAACAATTTTACTCCGCGGTCGGGCTAAGGTACGAAGTCCTTTCTTTCGACGAGGAGCCGTACAGGTGGGGGATATTTTATGTCGATGAATTAACGAAGTATGCACCTGCCGATGGAATTCTCGATATCGACGGAACCCCGGTATCTGAATGCGAGCTTACCGACGGAGATGTACGGACGGCGTGGATCGCGGACAGTACCTGCCAGCCCGGTTTTACCATCAATTACGATAGCGATTTCAACGGAAGAGCTCTTTTAATCCAGTCGGGCTACCAATGGCACGAACCTCCACCAGGAGAAGGATTGCCCTGGGAAGGTACCGACATGTGGCCGCTCTACGACCGTCCGAAAACAATCCTCCTGACCTTTTCGGACGGCAGGGATATGGAAATTGAACTTGTGGATACGAGATGCATTCAGATATTTTCCATCCCCGAGGAATATCCTCTTGGTCATATAAAAGTTACAATTCAATCGGTATACTGGGGGACAGAAACACATTGTGGAGAGGGGGAAGGGGGGTGAGGTGAATGAGGAACCGCATATGAAATCAATGGCAGAAAAATCAGTACTGGTAATGCTCGCATTCTGGTTAATCCTTATAACACTGTCCCTGACAGGCTGTCCGGCTCAAAATCCACCTCCACCGGATAACACTGACTCCGGCACTCCCGGCAATACGGAAACGCTGGATAATGCCGCAATGGACCCGATGGAAGGCATGCCGGATGGTCCGGTGCGGATCGCATTCGTGCCATCGGTCGAGGCCGGGGCTATCGAGACTCAACTGGAAGCCTTCGATGCGAAGGTAAGCGAACTGCTTGGCCACCCTGTCGAATCCTCTGTGGTACTTTCCTACACAGCATGTATAGAACAAATGGCTGCGGGACATTTCGAAGTCGCGATGCTCCCGTCGTCGGCGTATATCATGGCGCACGACCGTTACGATGTTCAAGTCCGGCTGAAAGCTGTGCGAAACGGAAGCCCCACATATCGCGGCCAAATCATCACTCGCACCGACAGCGGTATTAATACCCTCCAGGACCTTATCGGGCGCACGTTCGGATTCACCGATGCGGCAAGCACATCCGGGCATCTCTATCCGAAAACCCTCATGATTGAAAACGGAATCGATCCCGATAAGGACCTTGCCGAAACCACCTTTATCGGCAGCCATCAGGCGGTTGTACTGGCGGTTCTGAATGGACGTGTCGATGCTGGCGCGACATACGATGACGCAAGAGATCGTCTGCTGGAAACCGAGCCTACCGTGATGGAGCAGACAAAAGTAATCGCCTACACTGCGGATATTCCGTCAGATACAGTGAGCCTCCGCGCCGATTGCACTGGTCCGTTTTATGACAAACTCATCGAAGTCCTTATGACGATAAGCAAGGAAGGCACGGACAGCCCGTTTTACGCGATATATGACATCGAGGAGTTGGTTCCCGCGCAGGATTCGGATTACGATCCGATCCGTAGGATGGTCGAGACTCTGAATTACGATATCGAGGCGGATTTGAATTAAGTTAAACTGTTAAAATACAATAATAAAATAAGGGGAGAATCGCTATGGAAGTTGTTTTACGCCAGATAACCGGGTTCAGTGATCACCAGGACGCGGTCAGGGAGATTGGAATCCATCCTGACGGAAAGGTGTTCTTTGCGCGATCCGATTCCAGCCTCATAATATATGACTTTCACGAATACCGCAAAATACGGGGCTTTTATGACAGCTCCGGGTTCGATGCTGCCATGTTCGACGGTGAAGAAAAATATTTAATCTATATGTCGGACGGCAAACTGCATTATCTCGACCTTTCCATCTGGAAGGATAGAATGGTGATTCCGGGAGAATTGAACGAATATCGCGATCTGGACGCGCATACAGGTATCGGGCTGAAAGTCGACGGATAAGAAATTGGCTCCATTGAGGTCAGGAAAATATTTGCCGAGGATTTCGATCCACCGGATTTTGTTCTGGAGGGTCATACGAATTA
>JAPKYR010000276.1 GCA_026394215.1 bacterium | reverse complement strand
TGGCGTCGCGGTCGAGTAGCACCGACGGGACATTGTTGGGGCATGTCAATTCGATAGATGCGCCGATTTCCGGTTTATCGAACAGCGCGACCGATCCGCCGACCAACTCGCTGATATCGTTCGGCGTGAGAATGGGTTTTGGCATCCGCGCGAAATTGGAAAATTCATCGGCGAGGGTTTTCAGACGGTCGACTTCCTCGAGGATCGTTTCACTCGTCTCGGTAAGAGTCTTCTCGAACGCTTTGGGATTACCCTTATCAACACGACTCAGGTTTTGGATCGATAATTTTATCGGCGAGAGGGGATTTTTGATTTCATGCGCGAGACGCCTGGCGACTTCGCGCCATGCCGATAATTTCTCCGCCTCGACAAGGCGGCGGGTATTGGTGTCGAGATCGTCAGCCATCATGTTGAACGATTTGACGAGGTCCTCGACCTCATCGCGCGAATGGACCTCGACCCTTCGCGTGATATCTCCCGATGCTAGCGCGGTGACTCCGATTTTCAGACGCTCGATAGGGAGGGTGATGGACTTCGCGATAAGGAACGCGAGGAGAATTGTTACAATTCCGCCGATAATAACCTCGACCAGCATCCCGGCGAGAAGGGTCCGCTTTCGCGCCTGGAGGTCCGATTTCGGGATCAGGAGGTCGATCATTACCTGCTCATGAGTGCTGTCCGAAATAGATCGCGGGAACGTGAGTGTCGCGAGCTGGTATGTTTCGCCGTTAAGCGAGATTTCGCCCACTCCTCTTGAAAGCGCATCCAGCAATCCGGGATCGACCGGCGTACCGGGTTCCGACCAGCTTACAATCGGGTCCAATCCGGGCGCGCGAGTGACAAGTTCGGCATCTGCAAGGTTGGACATTCGCTTGATAAAAGCATCGTCGAAATCCTCCGCCCCCCATAGAACATAAATCTGCTCGGTGCCGAGGAAACGATCGACAAGTTTCACGGGCAGGAAAACTTCGGCGGTGAAGATCGAATTAGCGGAGATTGTCTCAACCCCCACCATACTGACCGTTTCGCCGGTCAAAGCTTTTTCCAGGGAGGAGCTGTAGGTGCCGGGCGGATCGAGAAGGTTGTTTCCGAACGCGTACTCATCGTGACCGGCCGCGAGGAGAATTCCATCCGGCGATATAAGCCACAGCCTGCTTAAAAATGCGATGTCGCGGAGTTCCTCGACACGGGCGATGAGTTCCTGCACCTGCGCGTTTTCGGCGGTATGGGCGGATGAGTCTTCCTCAGGATTTGGGGTAGTGGAGATTTCCGAGCGGACGCGTTCGAGTTCGGAAAGGCTTAAGCGGAAGTCGGGGTTGTCGCGCATCCCGGTTAATTTCCCCTCGATCTCGGAAAGAAGCGCGCCGACCTCAACGTCGATACCTCGCGCGACCTGGTCCTGACGGTCGCGGACAAGGTCGGTGAAACTCTGGTCGAGTTCCCTCGCCGCGCTGACCGATAAAAACAGGACAAGTCCCGCGACTATGACGAGGAAGGTAAGAGCAAGTTTTGCGAAAATGGTTATCCGCATGATTATTCAAATCCGGTCATTGGACGTCCAGAATTTCCGGCGATCCCATATATGCGCGCCAGAAAACCGTCCCGGGATAGACCGCGTTCGGCACAAGAGTTATATCGGGTCCGGGCGCGAAAAGAATATCAAATCTCGCGATCGGTATCATCAGCCCCGCACTTTCCAGCGCGGTTCCGAGTAAATTTAGATCGGCAGACGGTTCAAGGCTTCTCACCGATTGAAGCAGGGGACGGTCTGCGGGAGCCATCGCAAGCCCCGCAATTTCCCACAATCCGCTCCGATCATATAAAGTCAGGCATTCCGGAAGAACCCCTTCTCCTCCTGTGGGAATGCGAAAAGACAGGAGGATTGCGTCAGCCTGAGATGAAAGCGACAAAGGCCCGGCCATTTCATTAACCTGGACCGGCACGCCGAGATTTTCCCAGTTTGCGCGAAGTCGTCCGGCAGTCGATCTAGCGGCGGGATCGTCGCATACGAGCAGCGTAATACCGATGCGGCGAGGGCAAGCCTTTCATTCAGGTCGGGAATTCTAGCGGGATTGAAAAGTAAAACGATCAGACCCTGCCCGACCGATTCGATTCGCTCGGGAACGGCTCTCGACGATCCCACGTAGATATCGCGCTCATTCGACGTAATCAGCAGAGCATCGAGACTTCCGCGTCCGAAATCGAGAACGCTCTCCTCGGCGGATAGATAGGAAATGATGCTGACCTCATCGAGAAATGGCCGTCCCGCAAAATGCGTGAGGGCGGTTGTGAATCGTTTGCGATCCTGCGATGGCTGCGATGTTGTAAACGGTCCCGAACCATCAACCGTGGCTTCAGTCCCGGATATCAGACGCAGCGCGGGATTTCGCAAGGATCGCTCTAAATCTCCGCGTGAGAATCCACCGGCAACGCTGAGCTCAATTGTATTTTCGTCGATTGCGGTCATGCTGCCGATGCCCCTTAATGCCCATTTCGCGTCCCATCTTACGAGAGCGCGATTCGTCCAGTTGTCGATTATCTCGCTGGACATCATGATCCGGGATGGCGCGTCGGCCCAGACGATATTCGACGCGATGCTGATATGAATTTTGCCCGATTCTGTGGTTTCCAGAGTTGCGAGAGGCGCGCTTTGCCCGATCGGGAAAAGTGACTGCCAGGTTTCATCCATGAGAATCGAATTCAGCGGAGGCACAGGACGCGAAACATCGTCGCACAGCCAGGACGCGCTTACTCCGACAACCGGGCTTCCGCCGATAGGAATTATTCCCCTGCCTGAGGAAGTGTGAGGGTACAATACCAGCCCGAAAATAACGATTACCGCTAGAAGCCTGATGAATCCTGAGCTGGACGCGTTTCCATTTAATATATTTCGAAGAAGGGACATCAGTAGTAAATTTTCACCCCTTCTTCTTCAAGCACGGCGACAATAATTTCGGATTTCCCGTCGCTGTCGATATCGCCAAGCCCGAGATCGATTATCGGCCCGCCGTTTACCGGGAATGTCGATAATATCGTGCCAGAATAAAGATCGAGTAGCGTAAGGGTATCCGATGTTATCGACGGGGATGTGAGGATTCCTATCGGGCTGTTGCGATGGACGGCGATTTCCATTCGATCGCCCCAAATTCCTTCGAGAATTTCAGCCCCGCCGGAATCTGGCAACAGCCTTAGAACGCCTTCCGTGTCCAGAGCGGCAAGCGACGGGGGTCCGGACCTTGTTTCCGGAAGCACCGCGATATCGACAGGGGAAAAATTCAAGCTCAGGCTCGATGATTCGTGCTCCGACATCGGATATTCCCACATAAGCTGTGCGGGATCGAGCGCGAAGCTGTTTATCTTGTAAGGGGCGACCAGAACTCCCCCCTGGATGTCATCGACTGCTCGCGGCGGATCGGAAAGGTATTCGTAGAGCATCCACTCATCGCCCTGAAGTCCCCAGATTTCGCCGCGCACTCCGCCGGGCGGTGAGATGCAGAATTCGGCGAGTGAATCTCCATTTATGTCGATAAGCTGAAGCGATCCGCCGTCGTCGCGATGGCGCACCGGTCCGGGCGGGATCGCGACCGTGAGAGAGTTCAACAACTGCGGTTCGGCGCGCGACAGGTCGTAGATCCAGAGGTTGGAACCGTCGAGGACCGCAAGCTCGTCGGCCATGCCGGGAACGATATTTCCGCACGCGATACTGACGATACGCCGTCCGGGCGGGGCGATGAAATGTCCGAACGGGGAGATTTCTCCAGTGAGGTAAGCCGGGTCGATGATGTTCATTTCGGAATACATATTTCCGGTCGCGGGATCGAGAATCGTGTTCCCGACCGTTTCGCCACCGGGATCGGCGACTGTGACCCTTAATGTCGCGCCGTCGGAATCGGGGGCGAAGGTAATTTTCCATGACGGTTCGTTTGACAGGCCAAGCTCGGGTTTGACAGTTCCCCGGACGCCAAAGATTCCGTTGACGCCCTGGAGGAGGCGGTCGAGATCGGGACCCGCGAAGCCTTCCGATGAATCCGAAATCAGGGAAACGACCGGGGGGACATGTATCAGGCGCGCGAAATGCAGGCTCGTGATGTTATCGACCGTGCTTGAGCCGCGGGGTTCGGCGAAACTGTAATCGTCGCGAGTCCATGCGATCTGCACCTCTGCGATAAACACTTCTTCGTCCTGGTTGTACGGCGTGCTGTAAATTTCAAACACCTGCCCGACCGCGACCCCGTCCTGGCTCCCGACGTCGATGAAGCATCCGTCCTCGTTGGTCGATAAAACCCGCGCGGAGATTGCGAGCGTGTCGGCGAGGATGAGATCGAGCGCCCAGTTGACAACTGTGGAAGCGGTCGACGAAACGTCCCAGAACAGGTATTTTGTCCTGCGAAGCATGTCGGGGGGAAATTATAGCAGTTTTGTGTTGGGAAGGTGGGGGGGGGGGGGGATGCAATCGGGATATATCGGCGACAAGCCTTTGCTAAAGCTACGGCTTGCGACAAGCACGTGACGCAGGGAAGTCGTCAAGTAGATCCAGGCATCACGTGCTTGTCGCCGGCACTCGGGCGCAGCTTAGTAGCTTCGCTCAGTGCAGTGGTATAACAGGCGCCACAGGTCGTCGGTCAGCTTGTCTTGGTCAGTGTGAAAGTAATTTCTTCGACATTACCTTCGACAGTTGCGAGTTTGATCTCGACCCGGGTGTCACCCTTTGTAATCGGGATTGTCGCGCTGAAATCGGTTCGGGTGAATTTCATCTGGTCGGCGTCGACTACAACCCAGCCGGGGTATTGTGTTGAATAGTAGTCGGCCAGGTCAAAACCTGAGAATGACGGTGCACCCTCGATCTGCCGGGCTTTGAGAATCATCGTGCCATCCGCTGTTGGCGCGGCATTCTCGATAATCTCGAAACCGGCTACAAGCGTGAGATCGGTCGGCCACCCTTCAGGAAGTGGAGTGACCGGGGTATACTTGGGCTGCTCGGGAGTAGTCGAAGTAACGGGTGGAGTTTCCGTCTCCGTCTCTGTCACCCCGGAAGGTGTCGTGCTTGCGCTCGGAGGCGTTGTCGAATCTGTCGTGTTGCCGCTCGCGGCTGGAGTGCCCGTCTGCGTATCGGCAGGAGGGTTTCCGGCTGGACAAGCGACAAGAGTGAGAAGAATCAATGAAGCGATTACTGCTGTCAGGACTTTTAAGATCATCATATGCTCCTTTTTCCCCCTCAAGGAATAGATTTTACGGTAGTATACACCAATGCGCAGTTGTATGCATCTATTGGAAAAAATGAGCGGGTTACGTACTGTAGATTTACGGGCGCCAACGGGTAGAGAAGGGTAAATAACATTTATGTCCGCATAAAGGGCTTGTCCGTTAATAACGGACATGGTATAATAGCGGACATGATTCATGGTGAATATCTAGTTCAAGCACTCAAGAAACTCCTGAAAATCCCCGGGGTAATTGAAGCTAAGCAAAAACAGGTATATATAAATTATATACCGAGTGGGCTGGAAGCAGAAATTGAAATAAAAGTTCAGCCGGGCTCCAAGGTGAATGTGCTTCATGCTGTATTCAAAGGCTCGGTAAATCGCGCGATAATCGACAGGATGCTTTACGAGCTTTCAAGGAAAGAACTCGAAAAGTTAATTCTCATCGTTCCTTACGTCAATCCATCTCTTGCCGAGTACATGAATGAAAAAGAGGTGAATTTCCTCGACCTCGCCGGAAATTACAGGCTAGCCCTTGGAAAGAATTTCTATGTTTTTACAAAAGGCAGAAAATTGGCGACAGGCAGCCCGTATGTATCAAAAGCAAAGATCGCCGGATATCAGGTAATTTTCGCAATCCTCTCAGAGCCTGCATTATTAAATGAGCCGGTGCGGTCTGTCGCCGAGGTAGCGGGGGTGGGTAAATCGGCGGTTGCCGCAAGAATAACCAAACTTGCAAAGGACGGGTTGATAGGCAGGACAACGAAAGGATGGCGAATCACCAGATATGATGACCTCCTGGACAGGTGGATAATCGGGTATTCGGAAATAATTCGTCCCCGTCTTTTCATGGGAAGCTATAAAAGCAGAATTGAAGACATTGAAAAACGGGAAGCGATAATTGAAGAAATCCTGAAACCAAACTCAGAACCCTGGGCGTGGGGAGGGCTCTCCGCGTCATGGAGAATGGTCGATCATTACCGAACCGAAACGTCCACTGTACATATTGAGACCACTCCGTTACTGGTGATTATGAAGCTTGATGCGTTGCCGACATCTGATACCAATCTGGTATTCATGCGGCCCCTTGGTCCGTTATCCATGCAGGGTGTGAGTGAGCACCTCGTTCATCCTCTTCTTGTGTACACTCAATTGATAACATCGGACGACCCGCGCGCCCGTGAAACGGCTAACGAGATAGTGGGATTACTTAAGAAGGGGGCATGAGATGGCATTTGAGTTTACGTTGGATCATATAAATGGGCTACGTGCTTGTCAGGTGTCGATTGGCAAATAAGTCCAACCCTTTGTACCATACAGTTGTTCCAGATTTGCCTTTAATATTGGAAAGAGAGCATGGTCATTACTCAGGTCCACATAAAAGTTTACTTTTGTAAGCCGAAATATTACAAAATAAGCATTATCTTTTACATATGGCGGCCATGCTTCATTTTTATATTCTGTGTCATCCACCTGCTGTAACAATATTGATCGGCTTGTTTCCCCAAATCTCACAAAAGACCTTACCTGATCGAACTCATTACTTAATGCTTTCTGACCACCAAGATAGAATGCAAGGGTAGATAGTCCTATTTTGTAAATACCTCTTATAAATTTTGGATCTTTGCCTAGCTCAGTCGCGAAATTTCCAGTACATAAATTCCCTTCTACATTAAATTGAGCGTTAATGTTGCGATCAGACTTCCCATAACCAGCCAATTTTGATCCATCATCCAAAACCACCGTTTTAGTACCCATGTTAATTGACATAAGCCGAGGATTTGAGGTTGCGATCAAATTTCCCCTGCCTTTTATCTCTGGCGGACGGTTCCTTTTTCCAGGTATGCTACTCATGTAGCAAATTAGATCAAAATCATCTATAACGGCACGGTCAAGATGAGCGAGACCATTATTGCATTTCTTACACACAACTCCTGATTTTAAGACAAAGTTTTCTGGACAGCCAAGAGCCTCAGGAATTATATGTTCTGAATCTCTTGAGGTATTGTTGATTTTGCACCAAATGCAATTTGTCATTGTAATGTGTAAACTATGTCTCCGAACGTTTTGTAAAGGATGTGTCCGGTATATACACGGGGATGCCGGGCTACGAACTTAATTCCGATCATTCTGGTATCGATAAATCACTACCCCCAATACTCATGCCGATCCATTTATACTCAGTATGAGTCTTATCCGATCTATGATTGGTCATGCTAATTAAAATTTCAAATGGATCGGCAATTGGTATACCGTTATAATGACTTTCTGCATAGGTAATATAACTGGGTAATTCTGATACTATTTGATTCTCAAGCTCCCTAAGATAGTTTTCTAGTTGACCTAACGTACATATCCCGTTTTCATGCAATGAATTTAATAGACTTTCGATATGAAATTCATTATATGGATTTAGTATTTTATTTGAATAATTCTTTTCTTGTTCATAGCTACCGTGTTTCATACCTGCTTTAATTCCATAATCATACCATTTTCGTAAATCTAATATTTCAATTGAATATCGCTTTAAGCTTTCGAGACTAATTTCATAATTTTCAAAATCCCTATTTTCGAATACCATGTCAAGCCTTTTCAATTCATGGAACCGATCGCGCAATCTTTTCAGTGCATTGTCAGCATTCTCGATAAGTGCCCTATAACCGTTCATCTCCCGTTGTACTTCAGGATATAAAATTTCATCTTTGTAAAATTCATGATTTTTAATACACCATGCGTGTTCTAATATTGTTCTTAATTGTACCTCTATTCTTAAATCTGAAAATTCAGATAAATCTCCATCAATACTATGTGGGCTTAAAGCAATATGATATTCATCGTAACCGAAGCGTTCCAGTTGATCAGATTGCATTCGTTTCTCTGATCGAAGGGATGACGTTATATACATCATTTCCAGGAATGATTTAAATACAGGTATTTCATCTCTGTAATTAACAATTATCCTAATCCCACCGATATCTTGAATATCTTGTATGTTTTTAAATTTCTTTTTCCTACATTTTTCTATTACTCTGTCGAAAGCCTTTACCCTATATTCAATACATAGTGGTTTATGATCTAAATCATTGAAATAACGCTTTAACTTAACAACTAATTTTCTTAAAAATCTATTATATCTTGGACATAACAAATCGTATTCCATTTTAAAATGACTATCATCTTCTAACATTATAAATTCTCCTCTTTAAAAAGCCCCATTATCTACTTCCCCACCCTCCGTTCCACAATACAGCATGACTCCAACACATCTCGCTTCTTCAATATGTCCAGGAGGTCTTCGGCGATGTCGAGCGCTTCGGCGGCGTGGGTGAGGCCGCGGCGGGATGAGAGAATTACCGCGAGGGCGATAGTCACAATC
The DNA here is from genome assembly GCA_026394215.1 of bacterium. Classification (GTDB taxonomy): domain Bacteria; phylum JAJVIF01; class JAJVIF01; order JAPKYR01; family JAPKYR01; genus JAPKYR01. Next base: position 14,861 of record JAPKYR010000276.1, on the reverse strand, counting down.
GGCGATTCGAATTCGTTTCCCTTCCTGTCGCTTACGATCACAGTCCCGCGCGAAAGATCGGATACGTCGTAAAAGCCCGCGATCATTTCGTCGAACGAATCGACAATGCTCTCCGCGATGCCCTGCGCAAGTTTCTCGCTCGTGATAATCGCGAAATCGTCGCTCCCGATGTGCGCGAGGAAATTCTGCGGCGACGGATTATTGTCGAGCGTGCGCCGCATGAGGTCGCCGACGCCGATAAGCATCTGGTCGCCGCGGGAATACGAATACGCGCGATTGTAATTTTTGAACTGGTTCAGGTCGGCGTAAATAACTCCGAACCGCTCGCCGGTGCTGATGCGGTCGCGCAATTCGGACTCGAACGCCGCCGCCGACGGAAGTCCGGTGACCGGATTTTTTTCGACCGACGGGCGTCTGCCGGAGAGAAGGTCCTTTACCTTCCTTACCAGTAAATCCGGATCGAGGTCAAAATCGTTTCCCTGCTGTGGGACCATTAAATATTCTATTCCCTCGGGGATGTCCACTTCATTTTGAAGGAGGAGAAGAATCTGTTTGTTTACGCCGGATGAGAGGAGGGATTGTTCGATGCTGGAAAACCCATTGATGTCGGCGATGATAAGCCTGTTTGAATCGGAATTTGAATCGTCCTCAACGGGGATGCCTTCGAGCCTGAGCGCGATCTCGACCATGTCCGCGAGAGTTTCATCACCGAGCGCCAGCCTGATTTTCATTCCCGACGGACCTTCCTTGGCATGCCGTCCATCATGTTTGGCCGATGATTTCATTCAGTCTCCTCCAGAATCCTGACCGCGTTAAGTTCGCCGGAGTCCTCGTCCACCCAGAGATGATCCGACTGGTGGCGCATGAGCAGGAAGCCTCTACCCTTATCCTCCAGAATATTTTCGGGGCGAAGGTTGGTGCTTGTGACTTTGTTGTTCAATTTCCCGCCCTCGTCGCGAATTCTGAAATGAATATACTCAGGCGATTGATTCAATCTGAGTTCGATTTTAGAGCCGTCATCGCTCCCGTTGCCATGCTCGTACGCATTCCTGACGGCCTCATCGAGAAGAAGCTTGCACGCGTGGAAATCCCAGCCTTTGACCCCTTTACCTTCGAGCCATGCAAGCGTCGACGACTGCAGTTCGTGGCGCTGCGAGCCGGGCAGGGTCAGTTCGAAATCGGGAAGGGAGTCGAGTCCGATTACGAGAAGGCTTCGATCCTCGATAACGTCGTCGCTTTCCGCGAAATCGCCCACGTCGGTGAGAATCGCGTTGTAGAGGGCTTTCGGGGGCAGGAAGTGCGCGTTCTTAATGCTTTCGAGAAGCCCGGTTTCGCCCCAGATTTTACCCGATTCATTTCTTGCTCCCTGAAGTCCGGGCGACGCCCAGACGAGTTTGTCGCCGGGCTGCAGTTTGAATTCGAGCTCCTGAAGACCCGCGTCGGGGAATAAACCGAGAGGGAATCCGTCGGGATCGAAAGTTTCAATTTCTCCTTCAATTCCGACCTTCAATAATTTCGGCGCTCCGGCGCGCGCGAAACGTCCGATACCACGATTCGCATCGATGTGTATACCAATCAAGGAGACAAGGATTCCGGACGGCGATTCCTTTTCGATTTCGGTAAGTTTCGCGTTGATTTCCTGAAGCGCGATGCCGGGATGCTCGATATTGTGCGGAAGTTCCGCAAGGAGCTGCCGTACGAACAAAACCGACCAGCCTGTCGCGGCTCCACGCCCTGCGATATCCGCCATCCAGAGGTTCATTATCCCGTCCGATGGATTGCGGGCAACGAGGATATCGCCCGCGAATTCACCTGACGCGACCAAATTCGCCCAGAAAACCAGATTTCCGGAGCGTTTATAGGTCGGGGTTATTTTCTGCTGGAGAATCCGGGCGCGTTCCAGATCTTCCTTGACAAACGCGGCGATTTTCAGGCTTCGCTCATATTCATGGGCTGTCGCGATCGCGTCGGCGGCCGCACGGGAAAATATCGCGAGAAGGTCCCTCGATTCGATCTGGATGGCGAATTGCCATCGGCATTGGAAAATACACACGCCAAGCATTTCGCCGTGGCGTTCCAGCGGAAGTACGCCAAGCGCCTCTCTTTCGGACGGCGCAAATCCGGCGGGTAATTTTTTTCCGCTCAGCACAGATTTAAGTTTGTCGGGCAGAAGCAGAATCGGTTTATTACTTTTCACCGCGATTGAGACAATCGCGGGAAGCCTCGATAATCTCCGGTATGCTTTGATATCCTCATCCGAAATATCGCGCCATGCGAGCGGATTGACAGGTTCGCATTTGTTCGAGCGCGTTGTTGCGCCGAGTAAAATCGCTTTGGAGCCGCCGGTTAAGTCGATGAGGTAATCGAGAATCGTGTCGGCGGTGTCTCTACAACCCGAGCCCCATGCGGTCTCGCGGCTCAGGGCGAGAATATCTCCGATGCTCTGGTTCACCGAATTAATCCTGTCGCGCTCGTTCACACGGTCGAGCGCGAGAGCGATTTCCGCCGATGCGACCCGGCTTAAGGACAATTCCATCATACCCGGCTGGTCCGATCCGATTATGATAAAAGCGAGAAGGCCAAATGTTTCAGAGGGCCGGACCGGAATCGCGCACGCGGATTTTCCGGATAATGTCTCAATATCGATCAGGGATCGAAGGCCTGGCGGAATATTCCTGTCCTGGATCCATCGCACTTCCCCGACTGTGTATACCTCCTCGATTGTCTCCGGCAGTTCGGATTCGATCGCAAGAGGCGTTATTTCCTCATCGAGAATTTCTATCGACCTTATCAAGAGGCCATTTTCATTTTCGGTCCATATTGCGACGCCGATTACATTTTCGAAAAGGCTTTTGATGGCCGGCGTAAGGTTGTCGAGGATGTCCTCCCTAGTGGCGGCGCTGTTCAGAAGGGCCGTGAGATTCAGGATAGCGTCGAAATGCGAAAGTACGTACGCTGTGTGGCAGCTTTCCTTACCGATAATCTCTTCGTAGACGAGAAGGTAGTCGGAAAGAAATCTCGCCCGGATGTCGGAATGGAAGAATTCGTCGAGGGCGTACAGAACCTCGTCGGACTCTTCGCTCTCCGGATCGATATCCATAAGCGGCATAAAAAACAGCGGAAACGATTCTTCAATTTTCAGGAGGTCCGAGTAGGAGCAGGCGTTGTTGATCCATTCGTGAAGAAGGCGCTGGATAACATATTTGTAACTGGAATAATCCGCATCCTCAAGAAGGTTCGCGAGTACTTCCAGACCGACCCGAGCCTGGTTTTCGGATTCTTCGGCGGATTCCCCGAAATCGGGGACAAGGTCGTTGGCCCTGATGAATTTAACCCACCTGTTCGCGAATTCATCCAATCCGGACCGAATCGCCCCGGCGAGTTTTAACCGCACCAGTGATCTCATTAATTACTCCCCCACCTTCAGGCGCGAATTGAAATGGAAGCGCCCCCCCGGAAAACAAAGAACGCTTATTCCATCTCAATCCATGCCTTGACTATGCTGTCGGTTGGAGCGCCGGGGATAGGACCCCGACTGGTGAAATTGACGCTCAAAGCGAGGTTAACGTCCAGACCCTCGACAATCTTCCCATAGACAGTGTACTGCCCGTTCAGACTGGTGCAGCTTTGATCGGTATGCACCCAGTAGAACTGGCTTCCCGATGATCGACGCTCGGGGTTTATCTGGTCGCCGGTTCGTGCGGCTGCCATACTTCCGGCTTCATGCGGAAGCCCTATTTCAGCGGGCAGAGTATAGTCCGGTCCACCGCTGCCATCGCCCGATGGGTCGCCGCCCTGGCTCATGAAATTCGCTATGACCCTGTGGAACTTCAGTCCGTCATAAAATCCTTCCTGGACAAGCTTGACGCAGTTCGCGCTACTTATCGGTGCGGCATCGGGGAACAACCGGACCTTGACGATCCCCTTAGTTGTCTCGAAAACCACTAAGATATGATTCATTAAATCGACTTCCTCCGGAGTGATGGATTCCGGCGGCCATGTCGTGTAATGCCCGAAAATATCCGCGGGCACTTCTGATGTCTCTGTCATTGTTTCTCCTTCATCAGCGTCCGATTCTTCTCCCTCTCCATCCGCGTCTTCTCCCTCGCTGCTTTCCCCACTGCCAACGACGTCGCCCGATTCCCCTTCAGCCCCTGATCCGTCGACACTGTCATCGGTCGCGTCAGGGGTTTGTTCATCGCTCCCCGGAACCGAACCGGTGTTTGAAGCGCCGAGCGCGTCTGCGCCGGTGTTAGTGTCTCCGGCCGGCTGCTGCCCTTCTCGGTCAGATGAATTCTCCGGGGGAGGGGGTGTACAGGCGGAAAATGTCAGGAATAAGATTCCTGTAATCAGCAAAAGAAAAAATACATATCGTCTCATTGTCAATCCTCTCTGTTAATCAAGATTTGGGACGTAATTATAGCAGGATTTAGCTGTCAATGGAAATCCATGCCGGTTGTGATGGTTGGGAATACAGGAAGAGGTAGAATTCATCTATTCTTAAAAGGGGAATTAGCCGGGATCTTACGGCTCTTGGATAAGAATCCATTATCAAGTAAAATGTATGAATACAGAATTCTATTTCACGATGATTTTTGATTCTGCATAGTGAGGGAGGTTGAGATGTTTTCCAGCTTTCAAAACATTACCCGATCGGTATTGATTTCAATACTTTGCGTCTTGTTTCTCATCGGATGCTCATCCGGGGGAAATAATACACCCGTTGTGCCGGATGCATCGCAAGGGCAGCAAGACATTACAGAAAATTCAGCGTCAACAGGACAGAACACACACTACCTGCTTACGTATAGCCTGATAAACATCGACGCGACAAATCCGGACGATATCAAAGCCGAAATAATCCCGGCAAGGGTGGGTTCGGTACATATAAATATTCTGAAATTTCTGGAATATGCGCCATGTACCTATTGTCTTGCAGTAGTCGGTGCGACTATTCCAGAACCGGGTGTGGTGGATGTCAACATCGCGATCACGCACCCGTTCGATGATTTGAAATTCACGGCTTTCGATGTTCGCGGAATTGTGATGTTCAACGGAAGCCATGTTTTTCCGGCATCGGGATTGACGATGTCGGATTCAACGATGGGCGATGGCGAACTCCTCAACGCGGAGGGATTTACACGGCTTTTCAACGGCTCGACACTTGATATGGCGGGGGATTTGTTCTCGTATTGCAAAGGCAAAATGGCGACACCAACAGTACCAAATGCCGACCTGAACGGATTTATTCGTCACATCACCGATGACCCCGCGAACACACGTAATGCTTTGTATGCCGGGGCCAACGTGATACGGACCTACAGGCTTAAGGTTCCGTCTGCGGAATTTATACTGGGCTACGCGGTCGATGCGTCATGGGACATCCCAACTGCCGATCCTGTCACAGACCCGATGACTCAACTTCCACCCACAGCGAATTGCATCGAGCCGTGGAAGATTGAGGCTTCGTGTGCCCCAATCGCCGACATTGGCTCAACCACATTAACAATTGATGTATATGACTGGCAGGGGAAAGATACGATTTCCACTGTGATTGTAGAATGCCCGGAGCTTTTCACCGGGCAGGTTGCTGCGACGTTCGATCAGGATGGAGCTGGGTATACAAGCTATGAAGCGGTTGTTTCGAATGACAACGATGCGCCGGTGGGTTCTTATAAAGCGCTTATAAGTGCCGAGGCTGTTGAAAATGCGACTTCACCGGACTGGACTGATTTAACTGCATATATAAAAAATGATATAAATGTTGCCAGAACCGGAGATCTTATCTGGGCGAAACGCGCAGGCGCGGCGCGGGCTGGTTCCTATTTTGAGTATGAGTGGGGCCAAGGAATCACGACTCTTTCGGATAATTCGACCGTCGTGACAGGTACGTTTTTAGGATTGGCCACATTCGGACCAGGCGAGCCGAACCAGACAATCCTGAATTCCGCTGGTGCTGAGGATTGTTTCATTGCGCGTTACAACCCGGATGGCACACTCGCCTGGGTGAAAGGCATCGGAGGAACTGCTTATGATGAGGGGTGTGGAATCACTACACTTTCGGATGATTCGATAGTCGTGACAGGATTGTTTATGGTATCAGCAACATTCGGACCGGGCGAGCCGAATCAGACGATCCTGACTTCCGATGGTTATAAAGATATCTTCATCGCGCGTTACAACCCTGATAGCACACTCGCCTGGGCAAAACGCGCCGGTGGACAACATTACGATGATTTTGGGAAGGGAATCACAACCCTCTCAGATAATTCGACAGTGGTGGTTGGATCGATTTGTGGACCGGCAACATTCGGACCTGGCGAGCCAAACGAGACAGTCTTGGGTACGGGTAGTCATGACCTCTTCATTGCGCGTTACAATCCGGACGGCATACTCGTTTGGGCGAAATGTATATTGACAACATATAACTATAATGAACTTTATTGCGAGGCAGTCTGTGGAATCACGGCACTTTCGGACAATTCTACAGTCATGACAGGTGGGTTTAAATTGCCAATTACATTCGGAGTTGACGAGCCGAACCAGACAGTTTTGACTTCCGATGGAGAATACGATATTTTCATAGCCCGTTTCAATCCAGACGGGACACTCGCCTGGGCCAAACACGCCGGAGGAATTGAAGATGATATAGGCAAAGGAATCACAACACTTTCGGACAATTCGACAGTCGTGACAGGGTCCTTTAAAGAGTCATGTACGTTCGGACCGGGCGAGCCTAACCAGACATCCCTGACTTCCAATGGAATGGGAGATATCTTTATAGCATGTTACAGTCCCGACGGCATACCCATCTGGGTAACACACGCTGGAGGAGCATATGGTGAAGGTGGCTCTGGAATAACGACCCTTTCGGAAAATTCAACCGTTATAACTGGAGCGTATATAGGTTCATCCATATTCGGTGAGGGTGAGGCAAAAGAGACCACGCTTATCAGCTGCGCGGGCGACATCTTCATCGCTCGGTACAATCCGGACGGGAGTCTCGCGTGGGCGAAAAGCGCGGGTGGGACAGAATATGATAATGGGATGGGAATCACAGCACTTTTTGACAACTCTACTGTTGTAACCGGGTTCATGGAGGAAACTGCCACATTCGGACCTGGTGAACCGAACGAGACAGTTCTGGTTTCGGATGGGGACGCAGACATCTTCGTTGCGCGATATATGCCCTAGCTAAGGGCTGCAAATTCTGTCCTCACGCCATTCCTGCTGGTTGATCCTCGCCTGATCCTATCTCATACCCTATCGGCGTTATTGAGAGCGATGAGCTGTCGACCTTGTCAAATTTAGGAGGGTTCTGACGGTGGAGTGCGGGAAGAGGGGCAATGGTTCCTGACGTTGAAACCCGTTATAAATATTGATAAAATTATAAGTGCTTAATTTCTTAGTCTGTTGAGAGGTAAAATTCGTAAACCGAATTCCATTCAGGATAGGAGATCACATCATGAAAGCACAATTTAGAAATTCTTCCCGGATGTTCGTTCCGGTGATCCTTGCGATCATTTTTCTCATCGGATGCTCGTCAGGAGGGAATAATCCACTGCCTGTAGTGCCGGGCGTAGAGAATTCCAATCCGGAAATGACAGGCGCGTCTGACGTTATTGCTGCTTCAGTGGAGAACAGCCACTATCTTCTCGCATATGGATTAATCTATATCGATCCGGAAAATCCCGACGGGCCTAAGGTCGAGGTCATCCCGGTCAGGGCTGGGGAGATACACCTCAATATTCTAAAACTCCTCGAAGACGGTCCATGCACGAATTGCTTCAAGGTCGTAGGGTTCAATTTCACTCAGCCGGGATATCTCGATGTTGACATTGAGATCGATCATCCCTTTGATGACCTGACCTATTCAGTCTTCGATGTCAGAGCCATCATGATGTTCCAGGGAAGCCATCAATTTCCCGAGGCATGGAAGAAAGTATCCGATCCATCGCTTGGCGACGGCGCGCTTCTTAACCCGGATGGCTATACCGCCTTATATAACGGCTCGACGACAACTGCACCGGTTGGAATATTTCAGAAATACTATCCCGGAAATTTAGCAACTTCCGCCATCCCGGATTCCGACATCAATGGCTACAAATATTTCATAACTGATAATCCAGCGAATGTCCGTAACGCTTTCTTTGCCGATTCATCGGACGTCCAGACATTTTCCCTGAAACTTCCGACAGGCCCATTTGTTCTCGGCTATGCGGTCGATGCGAACTGGTGGATTCCGATTTCAGAACCGGTCGATGATCCACTGACTGATTTCGATTCTAACGCAAACGTAGCAGCATGGCTTTCGGATGGGTCTGATTACTCGCGATACGAGGTTACTGTTTCCAACACGAAACTTGCTCCTATTGGCGATTATTTATGCCTTGTCGGTGTCGAGGCGAACGAAAATGATCCCGTTGGTAAACCATGGCTCGACCTGACAGCGTACGCGGTACAGCCTCTCACCGTTGTGGAAAAGGTCACCCAAAATCCTGTCGCGGTCGCTGAAGCCGATGTAAACCCGCAGACAGCGGGACTTCCCATTCACTTTTCAGGCACCGATTCCTACGATCCGGACGGTGGGGGTATCGTGCTCTACGAATGGGACTGGGACAATGATGGAATTTATGATGAAACCGGTCCTAATGCCGAAAATACATGGGTCACACCAGGCACTTATCCGGTTCAGCTTCGTGTCACAGATGATGAAGACGAAACCGACACACTTGATGCTTCACTCGATATAATCATTACCGCGAATCCGGTCGCAGTCGCCGAAGCCGATCCACTTATACAAACCGTTAATCTCCCAATTAGTTTTTCCGGCTCCGGTTCATATGACCCGGACGGTGGGACTATCCAGCTTTACGAGTGGGACTGGAATAACGACGGCACTTATGATGAAACCGGCGAGAATGTCGATCACGCATGGGCTTCATCTGGAAATTACCTGGTTCAGCTCAGGGTTACCGATGATGAAACGCAGACGGACACTCTTGATACTCCACTCGAAATATTTATCACTGAGAACCCGGTCGCAGTCGCCGAAGCCAGCCAAAATATAGAAACGATTAATATCCCCATCAGTTTTTCCGCTTCCGATTCATATGATCCGGACGGTGGGACTATCCTTCTCTACGAGTGGGACTGGGACAATGATGGAGTTTTTGACCAACTTGGTGAGAATGTCGATCATACCTGGAGCGTAGAAGGCACTTATCCGGTTCAACTGCGCGTCACTGATGACGAACTTGAAACGGATGTCCTGGATGTACCGCTTGAAATAATAATTACCCCGGATTTCAATCCTGTTGATATGTCCCCGCCCTGGCTGAATTTCAGCGCGAAGGATGTATGTGCAGATGTCAACTATGCTTACATAGCCGCGGGTGTAGATGGGTTGCATATAATCGATATTTCAATACCGACAAACCCAGTCTGGGCAACCTGGGTCGATACGCCTGATGAAGCCCTTGGTGTCGCGGTATCGGGAGGTTACGCATATGTTGCTGATGGTGATGCAGGACTTCAGGTAATCGATATCGACCCGCTGGGATCGGCCTCTATTGTCCAAACAGTCGATACGCCGGGTAAAGCCGAAGCAGTCGCGGTGGATGGGAATTACGCATATGTCGCGGATGGAGCATCAGGACTTCAGATAATTAATATTACAGACCCGGAATCGGCTTATATTTACTATCCGGTTGATACGCCTGGTTATGCCAAGGCAGTTGCGTTATCGGGAAGTTACGCGTACGTTGCAGATGATTCATCGGGACTTCAGATAATCGATGTCGACCCGCCAGCGATGGCTTTCATTCAAAAATCTGTCGATACACCCGGTTATGCTCGTGGCGTCGCGGTTTCCGGAGGTTACGCGTACGTTCCGGATTGGCATTTTGGGTTTCAGGTAATCGATGTCGACCCGGTTATAACAGCTAACATTGTTACTACTGTCGATACCCCTGGCGCGTCTAAAGGAGTCGCGATATCGGGAAATTATGCCTGCGTTGGGGATGGAGCACTTCAGATTTTTGATATCACTGTACCGGGATCGGCTTACATTTTCAACACAGTCGATACACCTGGTATTTCCTATGAAGTCGCGATATCGGGAGATTACGCGTGCCTCGCGGCTGATTTTGCGGGGCTTCAGATGGTTAATATCAATCCGCCGGGATCGGCTTACATTGCCAGTGCATACGATACACCCGGTGGCGCCTTTTGTGTAACGGTATCTGATGGCTATGCGTACGTCGGGGCTGGTGCATCAGGACTTCAGATAATAGACGTCGACCCGCCGGATGATACATATATTGTCAACGCAGTGGCAACGCCCGATTATCCCCACGGAGTCGTGGTATCCGGAGGTTACGCATATGTCGCGGATTATGATTTTGGGCTTCAGATAATCGATATCGATCCGCCGGGATCGGCTTATATTTTGAACTCAGTCCCCACACCTACGTCTGCCGAAGGCATCGCGGTGTCGGGAGGTTACGCGTACATCGCGAATGAAGATTTTGGGCTTCAGATAATCGATATCGACCCGCCGGAATCGGCTTATATTATCAACACAGTCGCTACGCCTGGTTATGCTGTAGGAGTCGCGGCGTCGGGAGGTTACGCGTACGTCGCGGATTCATCATCGGGACTTCAGATAATCGATATTGAGCCTCCGGAATCGGCTTATATTTTCAACGCAGTCGCTACGGTTAATTCCGCCTCAGGAGTCACGGTGTCGGGAGGTTACGCGTATGTCGTGGACTATGATGGACTTCTGATAATGGATGTTGAACCACCTGAAACGGCTTACCTTGTCAATACAGTCGATACCCCTGGTCATGCAGTAGGGGTCGCGATATTTGGGGGTAACGCATATGTCGCGGATGATAATACCGGGCTTCAGATAATCGATGTCATACCCCCGGATTTAGCATACATTGTCAATTCAATCGATACGCCGGGTAATGCACATGATGTCGCGGTATCGGGACAATACGCGTTTGTCGCGGATGAAGGCGGAGGATTGCGAATTATCCGGCTCTGGTGGTAGACGGTGTAGATGAGAAATTCGGATCCCTGATTCATAACAGGGGAAATCTTCCTGAATCGTCCGGCTATTGGATAAGAATTCATTATCATGTAAAATATATGAATACGGAATTCTAATTCACGATGATTTTTAGTTCTGCATAGTATAGGGAGGTCGTCATGTTTTCCGGTTTTCAAAACATTACCCGATCGGTATTGATTTCAATTTTTTGCGTGTTGTTACTCATTGGATGCTCATCGGGGGGAAATAAAACACTTCCCGTTGTGCCGGATACATCGCAAAGGCCGTCCGAAATTACCGTTAATTCAGCGTCAGCAGGACAAAACACGCACTATCTACTTACGTACGATCTGATCAGCATCGATGCGACAAACCCGGACGATGTCAAGGTGGAGATAATCCCCGCACGGGTGGGGTTGGTGCATATTAATATTCTGAAATTTCTGGAATTTTCGCCTTGCACAGACTGTTTTAAAATTGTCGGGATAAGTTACCCGGAACCGGGTAAGCTGAATGTCGATATTGAGGTTACGCATCCATTCGATGATATGAACTTCATGGCTTTTGATGTCAGGGGAATCATAATGTTCAATGGGAGCCATGTTTTTCCGGTATCGGGATTGACGATGTCGGATTCAACAATGGGAGACGGCCAACTTCTGAATGCCGAGGGTTTCACGCGGCTTTACAACGGCTCGACGCTTGATATGGCGGGTGATTTCTTCACTTACTATCAGGGGAAGCTTGCGACGCCGATAGTTCCGAATGCCGACCTGAACGGGTTTCTCCGTCACATAACTGATGATCCCGCGAATACCCGCAACGCTTTATATGCTGGGGATTCAGTGACACGGACGTACTTCCTTGCGTTGCCGTCGACAGAATTTGTCCTTGGCTATGCTGTCGATGCATCGTGGGATGTGCCAACCGCCGACCCGGTGACTGACCCAATGACGCAATTTCCGTCGACAGCGAACTGCATTGAGCCATGGAAGATAGTAGTATCGGATAGCAATACTATCGCTAGTGGCTCAACCACATTAACGATTGATATATACGACTGGCAGGGAAAAGATACGATTTTCACCGTACTTGTAGAATGTCCGGAGCTTTTCAACGGGCAGGTTGCAGCGACGTTCATTGAGATTATTCCCTGGTTCGCAAGATATGAGGCGGTAATTTCTAATGACAATGATGCACCAATAGGTTCTTATAAAGCACTTATCAGCGTGGAAGCCGTTGAAAACGCGAATTCACCGGAATGGACTGATTTAACAGCATATACCGTTCGTACAATAGCATATAATGGAAAACTCATCTGGGCGAAACGCGTCGGAGGAGATGACTATGAAAGTGGCAATGGAATCACGACGCTTTCGGACAATTCGACAGTCGTTACAGGATATTTTGGGGATGATTCCACATTCGGACCAGGCGAGCCAAACGAGACTATTCTGAATTCGACTGGTGATCGCGATATCGTCATCGCCCGTTACAACCAGGATGGCTCTCTAGCTTGGGTGAAACAGGCCGGAGGACTAGGTAATGATTATGGCATTGGAATCACGACCCTTTCTGACAATTCGATAGTCGTGACAGGGTATTTTGAGAAGAATGCTACATTCGGGCCCGGTGAGCAAAACGAGACATTCCTGATTTCTATTAACGATTATGGTTACTTCATCGCGCGTTACAATCCGGACGGCTCACTTGCATGGGCTAAACAAGCAGGAGTGTCAAGTTGGTATGGGATTACTGGAATCACGACCCTTTCCGACAATTCGACAGTTGTGACAGGAGAGTTCTTTAATGAAACCACATTCGGACCGGGTGAGCCCAACGAGACAGTCCTGATTCCCGCTGGCTTTAATGATATCTTCATCGCGCGTTACAATCCTAATGGCACACTTGCCTGGGCTAAACGCGCCGGAGGACCAGGTTTTGATGTAGGTTCTGCAATCACGGCCCTTTCCGACAATTCAACAGTGGTGACAGGATATTTTCGTGCATCGCCCACATTCGGTTCAGGTGAGCCAAATGAGACTATTCTAACTTCAACTGGAGAATACGATATCTTCATCGCACGTTACAACCCGGATGGTACTCTAGCCTGGGTGAAACAGGCGGGAGGACCAGATTATGATGTAGGTTCTGCAATCACGGCCCTTTCCGACAATTCAACAGTGGTGACAGGAAAATTTTCAGGATCCGCTACTTTCGGACCGGGCGAGCCGAACCAGACAGTCCTGTCTTCCGCTGGAGATCAGGATATCTTCATCGCACGTTACAACCCGGATGGTACTCTAGCCTGGGTGAAACAGGCGGGAGGACCAGGTAATGATTATGGCATTGGAATCACAACCCTTTCTGACAATTCGATAGTCGTGACAGGAATGTTTGGAGATTCGGCTACATTCGGACCAGGTGAACCAAACCAGACAGCCCTGACTTCCGATGGAAATTGGGATACCTTCATCGCACGTTACAACTCGTATGGCACTCTGGCTTGGGCGAAAAATGCCGGTGAAGATTATAGCGAAGGAATCACGTCGCTTGCTGATAATTCGACAGTTGTGACAGGATATTTTGAGTATATGGCTACATTCGGAGCAGGTGAGCCGAATGAAACTATTCTAAATTCGGCTGGCAAGTACGATATGTTCATCGCGCGGTTCACGCCATAGCTTTGCGCTGCAAATTTTGACCTCACGCCATCCCTGCTGGTTGGTCCTCTCCCGCCGATATCTCATACCCGATCGGCGTTATTGAGCGAGAGGAGCTGTCCACCTTTTCCAAATCCGGAATTTCTTTTGTGCTTGTGACGCCAAGCTCGCGGAATTTTCGTCCGGATACTATCACACGTGTGTTCAACGCTCCGACAGCCTTGTTGTATGCGTCGATGCTTCTATCGAGATTCCGTCCGACATTCTGGAAATGCTCAACGAGAACTGAGAGCCGCTCGTAAAGCTCCTTCCCCAACTCCGAAATCTGTTTCGCGTTTTCCTCAAGGGCTTCCTGACGCCAGCCGTACGCGACCGCTTTCAGGAGGGCAATCAGAGTCGTAGGGGTGGCGAGAATTACACGCTGGCGAAAAGCGTCCTCCAAAAGTCCCGGTTCCTGCTGCAATGCCGCGCCGAGAAATTGTTCGCCGGGGAGGAACAGGACGACAAATTCCGGCGCTTCGTCGAACTGGTCCCAGTATTCTTTCAGGCTCAAGTCGCGAGAGTGTTTTTTAATTTTGGATGCGAAATGAGCGAGTTTTATCTTGCGATCTTCTTCCGTCGTGCACTCGATGGCCTCGATATAACCCGCAAGCGGGGCTTTCGCATCGACCACAATACGATGCCCGTTCGGGAGATTGACCATCATGTCGGGGCGGAGTCTCCCCTGGTCCGTATCGACCGATTCCTGCTCATAAAAATCGCACCGCTCGACCATCCCCGCGAGTTCCGCGACACGCTTCAGAGTCAACTCGCCCCATCGACCGCGGACAGTCGGCGATGATAACGCGGTGGCGAGCTTGCCGGTTTCTTTTTTAAGCATGGATTCCGATTCGAGAAGCGACTTCACCTGATCCTGGAGGCTTGTATACTGCCCGACCTGCTTCTCGGAAATATCCGCGATGAGTTTCTGGTACTTATCCAGATTTTCCCTCATGGGTTTGACAAGATTTTCGATTGCCACCTGGCGTTCGGTGAGGTCGCCCTTCGCCTCGGACTGATACTTTTCAAGCGTCTTCTGCGCGAGTTTCAGAAATTCCTCGTTGCTCGATTTTAATGAATCGGACGATAGCGCCTTG
>JAPKYR010000241.1:15437-19290 GCA_026394215.1 bacterium | reverse complement strand
TATCGCGATTGAAATAAGAAAATCAAGCCCGTGATAAAGCCCTGCTCGAATCGATTCCCGGAATCCTGTCAGGTGTGTATACCGGATTTTGCTTCGAAAATGACGGGGCGTATTCGACACCCTCGAACGGTCCGTGCAGGATGATATCAGGATCGTTGTTTGTCGAGTAGTGGATCTCGAAAATCATTACATCATCCTGATACCCGTAGATTGTGAATTGCTTCCTTGGCGTATTCATTTTGATATTTTCGCGGTCAAGGACTACGAGGACGTTGTACCCGATTCGTCCCGCGTCCTGTCCGTTGTCGATTCCCTGGAGGTCCAATTTGTATTCTCCGAAATTAATCGGTACAAGGCTGACCACATGGTCGCCGAATTTTTCCTCGAACATCCCAATCTCTTTCATCGTTCTCTCCGCGAGTTTAATGTCCAGGGTGAGTTTGGTAGTGAAAAAATGGTTGTAAATCTGGATGCCGGCATAGACTGCTCCTAAGACACAGGCTAAAGCAATCAGGTATTTTTGAAGCATGGCGTTCCTCCATCCAGATTGGGAGGGAGTAGTTTGTTAATTTAGTAGATAGGAAAATCCCCCGACAGGTTCAATATATAATTTTTGAACCGAGACAATTAATTGGAACTCTTAATGGCGTTGACGGTGTTGGTCGAAATGGCAAAAGCTTCCGGGGGATGAATTAAAATGACTGGTGATAAAAAGGATAAAGATACGCATATGCACGATGTTGAATCGCTTGCAATCATGGTCGAGGACATAAAGAGGTCCATGGCTGTAAATCGGAAGGAAACTGATTCCCTTAATGAAATGGATAAAACTCCGATAGTCCGGAAATCGATCCTGGAAGAAGTCGATAAACTGAACGAATGCGTCAGGCTTTCACTTAAATATTAACTCGAAATTGCGTGATTTCTCTATCGATAATTGGTACAACCTCCTCCGAAAACTCCCTGGGTAGCCAGGGAGTTTCTTTAATTGGCCAGATTTCCCCTCTTTATCAGCTATGATCCCCGTACTGGGTTTTTATCCATTCCTGATATTCAGCCTGTTTTTCCTTTAAATTCCGCCACCAGTCCTCGTTGGCTTTGTACCAATCGATGGTTTTCGCGATATTTTCCTCGAAACCGTAACCAGGCTCCCATCCCAGGGCCTTTCTGATCTTGCCGGGATTCACCGCATGGCGCGTGACATGTCCGGGACGGTCTTCGACATGGTTTATCAAGGATTTCGGCTTTTTTAAAGTGGCCAGGATAATCTCGGTTATGTCCAGAACGGAAAGTTCATTTTCAGATGAAATATTGAAAACCTCGCCATTGACTTTACCATCCTCGCTCCGAAGAAGCGCGTCGATTCCCGAGCAGTGGTCCTGTACAAAAATCCAGTCCCTCGTATTTTTACCATGCCCGTAAACCGGAAGCGGCTTTTCCTCTATCGCATTTGTCACGAAAAGGGGGATCAATTTTTCCGGATACTGAAAAGGCCCATAGTTATTCGAGCAACGGGATATTGCGACTGGCAGTCCATATGTCGCCCAGTAGCTCCATGCGAGACGGTCAGCCCCGGCCTTACTTGCGGCATACGGGCTTTTGGGCTTGAGGTCGTCGCCTTCGACTGATGGACGGCCTTCGGCTTCGCCGTAGACCTCATCCGTTGAGATGTGGACAAAGCGCTTTATCCCGTTCTGTTTTGCGGCTTCGAGAAGAATATAAGTTCCCCAGATATCCGTTTCAAGAAATGCGCCAGCCTCCCTGATCGAACGATCGACATGGGTTTCAGCGGCGAAATGGACGACTGTATCGACATTTCGCATAAGTTCATTTACCAGATCTTCATCAATTATGTTTCCGTGAAAAAATTGGAAATTGGGATTGGACCATGTATGCTTATTGAAATTCTCAAGATTACCTGCATAGGTAAGTGCGTCGAGAACGATTATCCTGTCTTCGGGATATTTTTCGAGCGTATAATGGACGAAGTTAGACCCGATAAATCCTGCTCCACCCGTTATAAGTATTCGCATTGGCGATCTCCTGAAATTTTGCTATGAAAGCTATTCTAAGCATGGAAAAAGCAAAGGGCAAGGATAATTTCCGACCTGAAATGGTCAATTTTAATAAAAAATGGTTAAATCAGTACAATAGACCATTCCTTAAGATTATGATATATTATAGATGAGTAAAAGGGGAGGGGGTATTTCAGGATGGGCGTCGAAATATTCATTCATGGCTCGTATCCATTTCGACGGTATCGTATGCCGTTAATAAAGAAGGAGCCTGACGAAATATGCCGAAATTCAATTTCAGTGTCCGCGACAGATCCGGTAAGAACATCAGCGGAACAGTAACTATGGACAGCCGCGATCAGTTGATCGAACGGCTAAGAGATCAGGGTTACTTCGTAAACAAAATAACTGAAATCGGGGAGAACACGTTTTACGAACGATTGGATAAAGCGCTCCAGCGCTTGAACCCGATCAAGCTCAAGGACATGTCGATTTTCGCCCGACTGATGTCTACGAGGATCAACGCCGGTCTCCCGATCCTGCGTTCGCTGAGAATTATCGTAAAACAGACTGAAAATACCCACCTCGCTGAAATCCTGCAGGATGTCGCGAAAATGGTCGAGGAAGGATACTCTCTCTCCCACGCGATGGGTCAGCATCCCAAGGTTTTCGATAGCCTGATTGTCAGCCTGATCAGGTCCGGCGAGGAGTCAGGTTCTCTTGACATCGTCCTCGACCGAATTGCGAAGGATAATGATCGCTTCAAAATACGCCAGCAATTTCCCATTTTTCAACCGTTTAAAAGACGCCATACAATTGAAACTCCCGGTATTCGGATTCCTGCTTCGACGTATCGCGCTGTCGCGATTCAGCCGTACTTTCGCTATTCTCCTGAAATCAGGCGTTCCGATTATTAAGAGTCTGACAGTCGTCGAAGAAACTGTCGGTAACGCTGTTATAGCGGCAGCGGTCGCGAAAGCAAAAATTTCAATCAAGGAAGGCGAGCGGATCAGTTACCCTCTCGAGGAAACCGGTGAGTTCCCTCCGATGGTAATCGATATGATCTCGGTCGGTGAGGAAACCGGTTCTCTTGACGAAATGCTCCAGAAAATCAGCGACTTCTATGACAGGGAGGTCGACTATACTATCGACGCTTTCACGACCATGATCGAACCGGTTCTCATCACTTTCATGGGTGTCATTATCGGGTTTATTGTTGTCTCGCTTTATTTGCCGTTGTTTGCGGCAATCACGAACATGACCGAAGCGGCAACATAAACGCGTATTTCCGATTCGGAAAAGTCCATTGTACACCGGCCCAATCGGGCCGGTTTTTCTTTGAAATTTATATCGGTTCCGGTATGGTACTATCCATCCGAATCTTATAAACTAACGCTATGCCGATCCTGATTCTCTTACTTGTTTTCGTACTTGCAATATTCGGTTATATTTTTTACGCCTATAACCGTCTCGCGCAGCTTCGCAATACCGCAGAGACCGAATGGGCTCAGGTCGATGTCCTTCTGAAAAAACGCGCAGACCTGATCCCAAATCTGATCGAATGCGTGAAGGCATACGCGAAGCATGAGAAGGATGTTCTTGAAGGGGCTTCAAAAGCCCGTACGGAAGCGATACAGGGCGGATTTGACAAGTCGGGGAAGCAGGATACGTCCCTTTCGTCGCATGTTAAATCAATCCTTGCCATGAGGGAGAGCTATCCGGATTTAAAAGCCAATCAGGATTTCATGCAATTACAGGAAAAGTTATTTGAAATCGAGGATGAGATCGCTGAAATCAGGAATAATTACAATAATATTGTCAAAGCTCATAATGACTTT
>JAPKYR010000241.1:0-15397 GCA_026394215.1 bacterium | reverse complement strand
CTCATAATGACTTTGTGTTAAAATTCCCCGGAAATGTGGTCGCTTCAATAACCGGCTTTTCATTGATGCAGTTTTTTGAATTCACGGGATCGAGAGAAGCTCCGAAGCTCAACCTCACTCCCGGCGAGGAAAATGTAACTTAAACAATGGCTACGACTTCCGCTGGAACGAAACTGATGCAATCGAGCAGGATCTCTCAGGTCGGATGTTTCGGCCTGGTCCTTGTTGTCGTACTGCTCATATTGATTGGCGCTGTCGCGGCCAGACATGAAATCAATATGAAACGTGCCGCTGCGGTCGCAGCATATCAGAGGCTTGCTGAACAGGCTGAAAAAGCCCCCGGGATTCTGAATCGGATGCTGGCTTTCGATTGCGGCGATGAAGCTGCAAGCGCGGTCGGAGCGGTCGGAGATTCGGTCGCTGGTTTATCGACATTAAACGAACCATCGATATCCAGGCTTAAGGAAACATGGGGACAGATCGAAGATACATGGGGTATTGTCAGTCGTGGGTGCGCAGGAAGCTTGTCATCGCCGGCATTTCGCGACCTGACTACCGAGATAGAAGGCATTCGAAACAGGTATTCGGTCGAGATGGGTAATTTCGAACAGGCAGCGCAGATTTATGATCTTTCATTAGATTCATTCCCGGGGAATATTGTCGCGAAAGATTTCAAGAAAATTGGAGAATAATTGGACTCATATGAGGGATAGTCCTATGAAATATTTTTGTAAGTTTACTTTACTGATTATTCCGCTCCTCGCGATGAGCGTGTTCTTCGCGTCCTCGTCTTTCGGTGAAACTGTCTCCTCTCTTGGAAAAGCGAAAGGCTATGTAAACGACTTCGCGAATGTGCTGTCTTCGGGCGATGAAAGCAGACTGAACTCCATCTGCGAGAACCTTGTCGCGGCAAATTCTACCGAGCTGGCGATAGTGACAATCAGGACTACCGATGGACGCCCGATCGAGGAATTCGCTGTCGAGCTTTTCAACAACTGGGGAATCGGCAATGCTCAGGCGGATAATGGATTGCTCATCCTTGCAGCAATAGACGACCATGATTACTTCGTGGCAACCGGGTATGGAATCGAGGATGCGATCCCTGATTCCCTGGCTGTTCGGATTATGGAAAATGAAGCTGTGCCGGAATTCAGGAATGGGTCATACGGCACTGGACTGATCAATGCGGCTACAGAATATTCCGCTGTTCTGAGCGGGGAGGATTATAAATCAGGTTCTTCATTCAATCCAGGATTGATTGTCATTCTAGGGGCGTTTTTCGTTCCACTCGCTCTGTTTGGGATATTATTTCTCCTCATCGGAATCGCGATCCGGATAAAATGCCCGCGATGCGGTAGCCGTGTTAAAATGCTGGATAACAAGGAAGTTCTCGAAGCCGATTACTCGCACTCAGGCATCCGGAAAAAAGACTTTGAATGTACTGTATGCCATCACCAGTTCAGCAAAATGAAAATAATCCCCATGCTCGTTCAGGCATCCGGATCCAGCGGAGGTTCTTCAGGCTGGCGTTCTGGGAGTTCTTCGTCGGGTGGCTGGTTCAGCAGCGGAGGCGGCAGCAGTTTCGGGGGATTTTCCGGAGGATCGTCAGGTGGCGGGGGTGGAGGAGGACACTGGTAAATTATGACAGAGAAAATACAATGCAGATTATGCGGACACGAATTCACTGATACCGATCAAACCTGTCCGGGATGCGGCGTCGAAGTAAAAAATCTTACCGGAATAGTCGCCCTGCCACCACCAAAGGGATCCGTTAACGATTATGCCGGCATACTGTCGGAAACCGAGGTCAATGAACTCTCGGGGAAGCTTGAATCGCATTTCAATCTGACCGATGTGCCGGTTGTGGTCGCGACAGTAAAAGGCACCGATCCGCTCGATCCGTCGGGCTATGCCTTCCTTCTATATAATTCGTGGGGAATCGGGCATCCGCACCTCAATATGGGATTACTGGTGCTCCTTTGTCTGGACATGCAGCATATCGAGTGCGAGGTCGGGATCGGGCTGGAAAAATATATTCCCGAAGTTGAGGGCGATGAAATATTAGAAGAAACTTTCTATCCTTATTTTCGAGAGAAGAAATATTACGAAGGCTTGATAGCTGGCACGGAAGTGTTAATGGATTTGATACGTAAGAGGGTACCTCCGGTAAAACACACCGGGACATAATCGTCCGATTTCCGGCTATTTATTTATTATTTACCCGATTTTAACGTCTTGATCTCGTCCTGGAGTTTCGTAATCTCAGCCCTGACCTGGGTGAGGTCGAAGATTGCGTACAGCCCCAGCAAGAATCCGCAAATCCCAAAGAATGACATGTAAACCATTTTGTTCTCCTTTTTCACCTCGCCCCCTAACCCCCTCTCCACAATGTGGAGAGGAGGATGGGGGGTGAGTTTATTCCCCGATAATCTTCACCAGTACTCGCTTCCTTCGACGCCCGTCGAACTCACCATAGAATATCGACTCCCACGGCCCGAAATCCAGATCCCCGTTGGTAATCGCCACAACAACTTCCCGTCCCATGATCTGCCGTTTAAGGTGAGCATCAGCGTTATCTTCGCCTGAGTCATTGTGGCGATACTGATTCGTCGGTGCATGAGGGGCAAGTTATCCTTCCTTTATCCCGCTCTCACGCACGCACTCCATCACATCGCCGGTAATATTGACCAGGTCCATACGGTTGGGAGTATTGAACCATAGCTCTTTTCTGAAGCTCTTCATACGCATCGCACCAGATATGGCAACACTATATCCATTTAAACAGCCACCTTCAATGATTCCGATAAATATGAGTGTCTTTTTAGCGAATCGTCATTTATACTATTGCAGGACACTACTTACGGTGTTACAACTATATCGGCTTGTGGAAAATTTCACAAAGTCTTTATTATGCCCATTAAAAGGGTTAAATCGAGGTGCTTTTTATGACGCGGGAATTCCGATCAATCGATGGCAATACCGCTGCCACGTATATAGCTTATGCATTTAGCGACGTCGCGGCGATATATCCAATCACCCCATCTTCGGTCATGGGGGAGGTAGCTGACTCAATGTCGGCAAAGGGTGAGCTTAATCTTTTCGGTCAAAGGCTGAAAGTAGTCGAGATGCAGTCTGAAGGGGGAGCTGCCGGGGCCGTCCATGGGGCATTGTCGGCAGGCGCCCTTGCTACTACTTTTACGGCGTCGCAGGGATTGTTACTGATGATCCCGAACATGTTCAAGATTTCAGGAGAATTATCTCCCACGGTCTTTCATGTTTCCGCCCGTACTCTCGCTGCCCATGCGTTAAGTATTTTCGGTGACCATGGCGACGTAATGGCGGCCCGTTCAACCGGTTTCGGAATGCTGGCTTCATGCTCATGCCAGGAGGTTCATGACCTCGCGATTGTCAGCCATATCGCGACCTTAAAAACCAGAATTCCCATGCTTCACTTCTTTGACGGATTCCGAACCTCGCATGAAATTCAGAAAACTGAAGTTATTTCATATGACGAGCTTCGCGACTTGGTCCCCTGGGACGAGATCGCGAATTTCCGCCTTCGTGGGATGAATCCGGAACATCCGCAGTTCAGGGGTAGCGCACAGAATCCGGACATTTTCTTCCAGGCCAGGGAAGCGGCGAATAAATTTTACGACGCGGCACCGGACATAATCCAGGAAACGATGGATGTAGTCTCGAAGAAACTTGGCAGGACATACAATCTGTTCGATTATTATGGCAATCCTGAAGCCGAACACATTATCGTCATAATGGCAGGCGGAGGCGACGTCGTCCATGAAGCTATCGATTATCTGAACAGCAAGGGTGGGAAATACGGCGTTTTGAAAGTCAGACTTTACAGACCATGGTCGACTAAGAATTTCATGAAAGCCCTGCCATCCAGTGTAAAGAGAATCGCGGTTCTGGATCGCACAAAAGAGCCAGGAGCGATTGGAGAACCTCTTTACGTAGACATTATCGCTGCTCTAAATGAAGGCCATTGCAGCAACATCGAAGTCATTGGAGGACGATACGGACTCTCATCCAAAGACTTCACTCCCACCCATGTGCTCGCGGTACTGAAAAATCTTGACAGCTCCACCCCAAAGAAAAATTTCACCGTCGGGATAACCGATGACGTCACTAATTTATCCCTCGACACTTCGGAGGAAATCGACACAACCCCTGAAGGCACGGTAAGCTGTAAATTCTGGGGACTTGGCTCCGACGGAACTGTCGGCGCAAATAAGGAAGCGATCAAGATCATCGGCGATCATACCGACTTGTACACCCAGGGATATTTCGCATACGACTCCAAAAAATCGGGCGGTGTGACAATCAGCCATTTGAGATTTTCCACCTGCCCGTTAAAAGGTCATTATTTCATCAAGAACGCCGATTATGTGGCATGCCATAATCCGGCATATCTTGGCGTCTACGATATGCTCGGCGACCTCAAACCGGGCGGCACATTCGTATTGAATTGCCTGTGGGAAAATCTCGAAGAACTCGAAAAGAACCTTCCCGGATCGGTAATGAAGTTTATCGCGGAAAATAAAATAGATTTCTATACTATTAACGCGGTAAAGATCGCCGAGGACCTCGGCCTTGGCGCAAGAATTAACATGATTATGCAGACAGTGTTTTTCAAGCTGTCGAAAGTCCTGCCGGTTAATCAGGCGATAGGTTATCTCAAGAAAGCCATTGAAAAAGCATATGGCAGCAAAGGTAAGAACGTCGTTAAAATGAACTGGGATGCGGTTGATGCCACAATCGACGCCATACACCATATTGAAGTTCCTTCCGGATGGGCGAAGGTCGCAGTTGAGAAGGAATTGAAGCTGGACGCCCCCAATTGGGTTAATGAAGTCATGCTCCCGATTATTCGTCAGAAGGGCGACGATGTTCCCGTAAGCGCGTTTAACGCCGATCTGGATGGCGACTATTCATGGACAGCCCCCGACGGGACATTCCCGGTTGCATGCACACAATTTGAAAAACGAGGAATCGCCATTAATGTTCCGGAATGGAATCCCGAAACATGTACCCAGTGCAATCAATGTTCATTTGTCTGCCCGCATGCCGTAATTCGTCCGATACTCCTTGATAAAAATGAAACCGCCCGTAAACCTGAATCGTTCGTTACAGTCGATGGCAAGGCGAAGGGTATTAAGGGCATGCCGTTTCGAATACAGGTTTATATCGACGACTGCACCGGCTGCGGAAACTGCGCCGATATCTGCCCGGTAAACACCGCGGGAGTTAAGGCGCCGGCGCTTGTTATGAAACCGATCGCATCGCAGCGCCCGGCCCAGGAAATCAATTACAAATTCGCGATATCTGTAGTTGAAAAGGATGATCTGGTTCCGAAGACAACAGTCACAGGAAGTCAGTTCCAGAAACCGTTGTTTGAGTTTTCTGGCGCATGCGGCGGATGCGGTGAGACCTCATACTATAAGCTGATTACACAATTATTCGGCGACCGTCTCCTTATCGGTAACGCGACCGGGTGTTCGTCCATCTACGGTGGAAGCGCACCTGTGTCGCCGTTTAATATCACAAAGGAAGGCCATGGTCCAGCGTGGGCGAACAGCCTGTTCGAGGACAACGCGGAATATGCATTCGGCATGAAACTCGCGCACGACCAGCGTCGCGAGTTGATTTCCGACCTTGTCCAGGAAGCTTTGAAGATAAATATTTCCGCGGATCTCAAAGACATTATGACCAACTGGCTCGCGAATATGAACGACGGGGAGTTGTCGAGAGAATGGGGCAGGAAGTTAAAACCCCGGCTTCAAAAGGAAATGACGGGCAATGAACTTCTAACCCGGATTTACTCGATGCGCGATATGTTCACAAAGCAGTCGATATGGGCGGTCGGCGGCGACGGCTGGGCGTACGATATCGGATACGGCGGTCTCGACCATGTTATGGCGATGAATCTGGATGTAAACATCATGGTCTTGGACACGGAGGTTTACTCAAACACCGGCGGCCAGTCTTCGAAATCCACACCTACCGGATCGGTCGCGAAATTCGCTGAATCCGGTAAGAAAACCGCCAAGAAGGACCTTGGCGCGATGATGATGACTTATGGTTATGTCTATGTCGCATCAGTCTCGATGGGTGCGAGCAAGAACCAGACACTCAAGGCATTCCTTGAGGCCGAATCGTATCCCGGCCCATCGATAGTTATTTGTTACGCGCCGTGCATCAACCATGGAATCAAGAAGGGGATGGGTAAATCGCAGGAAGAGATGAAACTGGCGGTCGAGTGCGGCTACTGGCCGTTATACAGGTTCGATCCCCGTCTCGCGCAGGCGGGCAAGAATCCATTCCAGTTCGATTCTAAGGAACCAACAGGCGACCTGCATGAATATCTTATGGGCGAAGTTCGCTATGCTTCGCTCACCCAGACATTCCCTGATGAAGCGAAGAAGCTGCACACTCGGCTTGTCGAGGAATTCAAAGAGCGGTACGCGAAGTACAAGGCGATGGCGGAATCGAGTTTTTGCGTGGAAGTAGCTGGCAAAGCATCGGAATAATGCAAGCATAGTAATCCATGATAAAAATTATCGAACACCATGGTATAGAAGCCATGGTGTTTTATTTTGCGGGTTTTTGTGAATTCACCGGTTTCGGTTCTATGTAACTCTCTGCGATTTCCTTCCCCTTCAAAAATGCGCTGTAAATCCGCTCCGATTTATCATTTTTCAATATCCATCGCCTTAATTTGAGGAAAGTGCCGATTTTCCATACCGCCACCTTCACTTTCCATTCAGGAAAATGTTTTCTTATATACTTTAGCAGGCTCTCGAAATATATCGACAACGGATCGCGATGCGCATCATCAGTGCCGTCACTGTTTTTCTGATTTTCCGAAAAACTTGCGCCCTTGACATGTTCGACCCTGATCCCCGGATGTATATAACTCGGCCAACCTATTTCCTTCGCGCGTTTACAAAAATCCGTCTCTTCGAAATATAGAAAAAACCTCTCATCGAACTGCCCGACACGGTTAAATACTTCCCAGCGTAAAATCCAGAATGCGCCGGTTGGGTAATCTACCCGTTTAGGTTTACCATCAGGAGGAAGATCGAATTGCAACGATGTCGACCAATTTTTTCTCGGAAAAATATGCCTTAGACCGCACCAGTCCCAGACAGCCATCGACGGGGTAGGGAAGACGCCTCCGGATTCCTGCATTTTTCCTTCAGAATCGACCATTATCCCTCCCACTACACCGCTGGTCGGGACTCGCTTAGAGACTTCTTTCGCGAAATCGAAAACTGGACCTGTCAGACGCGCGTCGGGATTTATAAAACACATCCATTCGGTTTTCACTTTTTCCGCAATGCGGTTTACGCCCCACGCGTATCCCATATTTTTATCGTTCAGTATTATTTCGAGAGGGTAGGGGTATTTTTTTCTGATGCCGGTCAGGATGTCCGGGGTTCCATCGTTCGATCCATTATCGAAGACGATAACGGTCGGAATAGCGTCTTTGAGAAATGTGGCGATCGACGCCAGGCATGCAACGATGTACCCGGCGGAGTTGTAGGTAACGATCCCGACCGTGATTCGGGAATGTTCGAGGGTCTTTGAGGCTGGTGCAGGCATCGGGATACTAGTAGAACACTTTAATAAAATAGAAATAAAAATTCTGTTTAATCTATTCCATCTTTAATGAACGAGTCATAAGTCCGATAAGCACATCGCCGGGGTTAATATTATTGAACAGCACACCGTAAACCGCGGCTGTTATCGGCATAACAAGATCGTGCATGGCTGCAAATTCATGTACATGCCTTGTTGTATTGATCCCTTCCGCGACCGATGCGGTCGATGATAATATTTTGTCGAGTTTCTCTCCGGACGCGAGCCTTCTGCCAACCTCATGGTTCCTGCTCAACCGACTCTGCGACGTGCAGACGAGGTCGCCAAGCCCGCTCACTCCGAAAAATGTTTTTGTTTCCGCTCCAAGTTTAGTGCCGAGTTTTATCATTTCGGAAAGTCCCCGTGTAACCAGAGCCGCAAGGGTGTTTTCGCCAAGGTCGAGGCCATCGAGCATTCCCGCCGCAATCGCGATAATATTTTTCAACGCCCCGCCAAGCTCGGTACCGGTAACATCCTTCCCACCATAAACACGGAAGTAATCGGAAGATAACAGTTTCTGAAATTCGCTGACCAGATTGTCGTCGCTCGACGCAACAAGGCTGATTGTAGGAAGCTCTCTCGCGACTTCCCTCGAAAGATTCGGGCCACTGAGAACGCCAATCGGGTTATTTGTGAAATGGACCTCAAGAAGCTCGGAAGGCCTCATCAAATCCGACGATATAAACCCCTTGGTTGCGGAGACAATCATTGCCTCAGGGCTGATACGGCTTTCGAACAGCGCGACTATATCTCCGAGGAATTGCGAGGGTACGACAACGATTATTTTTTTTATATTTTCAAGTCTGGAAGGATCTCCTGTCGCTATAAGCGTATCAGGAAGTTTTATCCCATTTAGAAATTTGGTATTAGTATGATCGGCATTTATTTCACCGATTATTTCCGGTTCGAATGCCCAGAGTAATGTGCGATGGCCTGCTTTACATAAATGGGAGGCGATTGTCGTTCCCCATGCACCCGCACCGATTACCCCGACCTCGAAATCAATATCACTGTTCATCGTTCGACACACTCTCAACGCTTACAGCTTCAACTTTTTCTTCAACCGTTTCTTCCGCCGATTTCCGGGAGATTTCAGGTTCCTTTGGTTTCCCGATTTTCGGTTCCTTCCCTGCGATAATTCGTTTCACGTTCTCGTGGTGCTTCCAGATAATCATGAACGCCGCCGCCCATGAAAATGCCGATAAAATTCCGATTCCGTGGTTGCTGTCAGCTTCGATAAATGGAAGCTTAACGCCGATAAGCAGCACCGTTATCGGTACCGCGACCGCCGCTACTATGCTTGCCAGCGATACGAACCGGAAAGCAAACAGGAAGATTCCGAACACCGCTAAAGGAATAAAAATATAAACCCCAAGAAGCGCGCTCATTACCCCCAGGCCGGTCGCGATTCCCTTCCCGCCCCTGAAAAGCAGGTAAACCGGATACAGGTTTCCGAGCATGGCGATTGTGGCGACCATTATGACAATGAATTCGTATATCGAGTAAATTCCACCGAAATCGCCCGGGGAGAACATTTTCATGCTCAGGAATACAAGCAGATAGCCCTTCAGAAAATCAATCACACCGGTTACAAGCCCCGGACCCCATCCAAGCGTCCTGATTACGTTGGTCAGTCCGATATTGCCCGACCCATGTTCGCGGATGTCGATGCCGCCTGCTATCTTGCAGACGATAAGCCCGACAGGGATCGACCCGATCAGGTAGGAGGCGGTGATCACAAGTACTGCTTTCGTAATTGGTAGTATTTCTATATTCATGCGTTAGTTTTATTTCGGCGTCGCTCTTTCTTCTGTCCGGTCTTTTTCCTCAGGCTGATATGTAACGGCGCACCATCGAAACCGAATCGCCTTCGGAAAAATCGTTCAAGGTATCTCTTGTACTGATCCGAAATGAAATCGGGTTGATTCGCGAAAATCGTGACGGTCGGCGGAGCTGTTCCGGTCTGCGTAATATAATTCAACTTGAGGAGTTTACCGCTAACCGACGGTGGAGGGCGAAATGTCACGGCGTCTATCAGGCAATTATTCCACTCGCTCGTAGCAACTTTTTTATGAAACTCGACTCGGACATTTTTAATCGCCTGAAAAAGCTCCCCGATTCCAGCTATTTTCAATCCCGATGTAAAAACAACCGGGGAATATGTTACAAAATGCAGTTTCTTGCGCAAGTGCTCTTCATATTTTTCCCTGTGACCCGGTTCGTCCTCTGATTCGTCCCACTTGCTCGCCACAATTACGCATGCGCGTCCGGTTTTCTGAATCAAACCCGCGACTTTCAAGTCCGTATCCGTGACGCCTTCTGTGCAGTCTACCAGAAGAAGCGCTACCTCGCATCTATGAAGCGCATTTTCAGTCCGGCGAGAGGCATAGTATTCCACGTTTGTTCTAACTTTAGCCTGCTTCTTCAACCCGGCAGTATCGATAAACAAAAATCTCACGCCATCGACCTCGATCTCCGTGTCCACTGCGTCACGTGTCGTGCCGGGTATATCGCTTACTATCGCTCTGTGATCCTTAACCAGCGCGTTAAAAAGAGTACTCTTGCCGGAATTCTGGCGTCCAACGAGCGCGACCCCTATACGATCCTCATTGGTATCCGCTTCTTCAAAAGCATCGAAACCTTCGGTCAGTTCCGCGATACGATCGAGAAGGGTATCTACATTAAGATTATGTGTAGCCGAGATGGGAATAGGCTCTCCGATTCCAAGCTCGAAAAACTGATTTATCAGATTAAAGGATTTGACGGTATCGCATTTATTGACCGCGAGAACCACGGGCGTCGAAATTGTCCTTAAGCGATCGGCGAGGGCTTTGTCCCATGCCGTAGGACCATCGCGGCCATCGACAAGGAGGATCAGTACATCGGCCTCGTTCGCGATTTTGAAAATCTGCTCGGTCGTTTCTTTCGCGAACGGATTCGATGGGTCCTCATCCCAGCCGGCGAGGTCGGATATCCTGTAATTACGTCCCTCCCAGCCGTATAAGCCTTCGATACGATCGCGTGTGACGCCGGAGGTCGGGTCGACAATAGCATGTCGTCCCCCGACCAGACGGTTGAAAAGGGTGCTTTTTCCGACATTCGGTCGCCCGAGGATCGCGATGTGTGGAATTCCTGCCATTGATTTTGTACTGTGCTTCCGTGCATCCGGAAGGTTTTTGGGAATAATCCGCCTCAATATTTACAGACTTTCAGACAACTAATTACGGTAATTGGTTTACATAATTCACTTTCATATCCTGAAGCGCTCCGTCGAGTTCCAACTGCAGATTAGCCGGAAGCTCCTCGCGTACGGTGCCGTAGATTACCTCGAAAAGCTCAATACATTTCCTTGCGTCCTCAAGTTTCTTGGTAATCAACTTAGTCTGCGGATGCGCCACGAGCCCGATATGCACCCAGATAACGGAAACCAGGGTCTGGAGGAACGAGAACACGATATTCATATAAACCAGCGGGTCCTGTTCCTGACCATGGTCGTGATCATGTTCATGATCATGCGGCTCATCGGTATCGGATTCAATCCTTAATTCAGGTTCCTGTTCTTCTTCCGGCTTGTCGACCGGCACAGCCTTGAGTTCGGGGGCCTTCTTCGGTTCAGGTTCAGGGGGCGCAAATGAAGCCTCAACGTCATCAGCATCGATTCGACGCCTGTCAAGTATTTTAAATTTAGGTTTTTTCTCTCCGTTTTCCTGATCTTGCATGTTCTATCCTTTTTTCTCTTTTAAAATTCGCATCATAAACCGCCCTACAAATTTAATCCGAAGGGCAGAGAGGATTATAGCATATGAACGGTTGCGAAATGCGATTTAGCGTTATCGTTTTGAAGTTATCGAAAGGGGGCGTATAATTATTTACGGGTTTAAAATTGAAGGATCAAAAAGAAAAAAAATCGGTTAATTCCTGTCCGGACTGGACCGAAGAGGATATGGAAATCCTTGTCGCCGACAAAGCGGGTTTCTGCCTTGGGGTAGAGCGCGCGCTCAACACGGTTCTTTACGAAATCGGCGAGGGAAAAAACACAATCTATACGTACGGCCCGTTGATCCATAATCCCCAGGTGGTCAAATACTTAAAGTCGCTTGGTGTAAAAGTCGCGAAGACAATCGATGAAATTCCGGACTACAGCCACGTAGTCGTGCGAAGCCACGGAATCGGCCCATCGACGTATAAAGAGATGGAAGCGAAGCATTTCAACATAATCGACGCGACATGCATGTTCGTTAAAAAAGCCCAGAGAATCGTGCGGGAAATGTACGATGAAGGGTACACGATTCTAATACTTGGATTGAAGGATCATCCTGAAGTTGTCGCGCTAAGGGATTTTCTGAAAAAACAGGTACCGAATCTCGCCGTCCGGAATACCATCTGCGACGCCACTATGAAACGCCAGATCGCGGCAAGGGAGATCGCTGGCAAGGTTGACGCGATGATCGTCATCGGCGGCCTTAGATCGTCAAATACCCGGAAATTGACCGATATCTGCAGGGACAGGGGCGTGGATACATACCATATCGAAACTCCCGACGAACTTAAAAAAGGCTGGCTTCTTGGGCGAAGGAGAATCGGGGTCACAGCCGGAGCGAGTACGCCGGACTGGCTGATCGAGGAAGTTATCAAAGCGCTTCGCGAATTCGGATTCAAAGGCTCCGTATTCACCGGCAGCGATGATTGCGAAAAAGAACGGGAATAGCAGGGAAAAACCCAGAGATGCATGAGACAGGCAAATACATAATCATTATGGGAATAGTAGTTATCGTACTTGGGACGATCGTTTACCTTGGATGGGGACCGAAACAGTTCGGATGGTTTGGACGTCTTCCCGGCGACATCCGTTACGAAACTGAAAACACGCGATTTTATTTACCCATCATAAGCTGCATTATTATTTCGATGATAATTTCAATAATTCTCCGGATAATATTGTTTTTCAAATGAAGGTAAAAGGGCAGGGGATGATGCCGATTATAATTACAAGAATGTCAAACATAAATCGTATCCCGATCCTGTCATTTTTTATCCTGATATTTTCTTCATTCTATCTCTTTCCAGTAAATGCCGACGGAGAATCCCAGTCTCAACCGTGGATACGGGTTGTGATTCTCACAGACGCATCAAGCGTTTCGATTTCCGTCTCCGGTCCGAGCTACATCAATCAGGTGATGACAACTGAGTCGATTTTGTCGTTTGACACAGGCCATACGTATTCGTTCGACATTTCCTCCGGGCAGGCAAGGTTGAATGGATCGGGTGGAACGACATCATCCGGATTTTCGATAATTCAGAGTGACGAATCCGGCAGGCTTACATGCAATGGAAGATCGTATCGTGGAATTATGCGAGTGCAGGTCTGGGAGGGAAAATTAATATGCGTGAATGTGGTTCCGATTGAGGAGTATCTATGGGGCGTGGTTCCATCGGAGGTCCCGGACACATGGCCGACGGAAACGCTCAGGGCGCAGGCGGTAGCGGCAAGGACTTATGCGCTTCGCGCATTGATGCAGTATCCGGACAGGCCGTTCGATGTCTACGCGACCGTCTTGGATCAGGTTTACCATGGGGCGAGCGGTGAATCGCAGCTTGCAACCCAGGCATGCATTGACACATCGGGAGTTGCCTGCACTTATGATAGATTACCGATAATCGCATATTATCATGCCGCGTCCGGAGGTTGGACCGCGTCGGGCGAGGAAATGTTCGGTCGTAATCTGCCGTATTTAAGAGCAGTCCCGTCGCGGGATGCAACTGTATACCGGTGGACGTACAGAATCTCCACAAGCTCGCTTGCGACGGCACTTCGGAACAATGGTTTCCAGGTTGGAAATATTCAAAGGGTATTCGTGCATCGATTTTCCCCGGAGGGCAGGGCGGAAGAAGTCAAAATAATCCATTCTAACGGAGTATTGATTATCAGCGGCGCAGATTTAAGATCCGCGCTTGAGCCGCAGAATCTTGAATCGACTTATTTCACTGTCGAAGGCCAGGAGGCTCCGGAAATTCCGGATGAAAGCACATGGACCGGGGCTGCAAATGTAATTACTACGAACCCGATTGAATCGTATTCATGCATCAATCCACAGATATTTATCCCTTACCCGGTTCCTTTGTCAATCGACGCGTGCAAAATCGTATCATCGGATACGATATCTTCTCCGGGAAGAATAACGGTCATCGGAACTGACGGGGAATTTGTGTACACGGCGGGTAGTATCTGGATCGCTCAGCCTGAGAGAGTGTCCGACCTGACAACGAATGCGATCGGCAGGGATTTTTCATATTTCCCCGGCACAACGCCTGTATTCAATCTGAATCCTGCTGACGATACGGGCACGATTTCCGATCCCGGCGACGGCGTCGGAGATCCAAGTAACGGCACGATCGTGTTTGTCGGACATGGCTGCGGACATGGCGTCGGCATGAGCCAGCATGGCGCGAGAATCCTTGCCGAAGACGGCTGGACGTGGGATCAGATACTCAAATATTTTTATACGGGTGTGGAATTACAGCGTTTCTGGTAGTGCGGTCAGTAAAAGTAGCGGTAGGAGAAGTAGCCGATCATCAACGTCATGAATGCCCAGAGGGACCATGATTTGAACGCCGAGTAATCGGGTTTGGCAAGTCCATCTATTCTGAAGAATCCATAAAATATTTCACGTAATTTATTGGTCAAATTCTCTTCAGCCGCTTTCATATTAGATTGGTCGGAAGGCAGATCCGGTCTTATCGCTATAACCCCGCCCGGCTCGGTTAGAATACTCAGTACCAGCACATGGTTTTCGGAATCGTAAGCCAGCATCTCGATTTCGTAGGGCTTGAATTCAAGCGTTTTTTTTCGGAACAGCAGGCCAAGGATTGAAAAAACTACCGGGAGAAGGCCGCCCAGAATCGAACCCCATTCATCGCTGCGGGAAATGGTATCCCATAGAAAATAGACCAATGTCCCGCCGCCTGCGAAAACAAACCACATCACCGTTGAATTCGCGAATGGTCCGGATATCGACCATGTTCCGCTTCTATACGACAATTTCACGGGTTTGTTGTGAATGAAACCCATCGTATGTACCAGCCCCAGACCGATTTCATCCCAGGTAATCGGAGGCCAACCGATTGTATATCCGACCATGTCGAATTCCCCGGGCTTTTTCGCAAACATACCGGGTTTCCTGTTGGCGGTCCTCTTCCGAGAACTTTTTTCAGGAGCAGGAGCCTGAAGAATCCCAGATCCTTCCATCCCGGATTCCTCCACCGATTCTTCAAGAGCTTTGATTATACTATCAGTTATACCCATATTATTTTTCAAGCTAATACTACACTATATGCGATTCCAAATGGTAGTGCCGAATCTCCTATTTTTTCTTCAATGGTGGATTTCCAAGCAATCTGCCATCATGAATAACAAATTTCACGTCCGGCCCAACATTCTTTTTCAGTTCCTCAAATTCCAGTTTTGCTTTTTCACGAGTAAATCCGAGAGCCAGCCCCGTCTCAATCCCGTCATCGTTCCATGATATCAGCACGACTCCCGGATCGGAGATCAGCGCGATGTGGTCGATACTCCCGAAAGGCACAATAACTTTTATTGACCGGAAATCGGAAGCCATCTTCGCTAGCATCACCGGCATAAAACCTTCAGCTATCGCGTACATCAGAATAAACGCGAATGTGGCGCTGATCGCAGCCTCAATCATCACCAACCTGAGCATAGTCCCAAATAAAATAACCAGAA
>JAPKYR010000228.1 GCA_026394215.1 bacterium | reverse complement strand
CTCAATTCCGGTCTTTGCGGAACCAGATCCTGAGCCGGTCCGGGGACTGTTGGATTCCCCTGGCATCCGACGAGCAACAGCCAGATAACAGGTAGAAGTACCAGCAAATAATTGTTTATTTTCATGGTTTAAAAACCTCCAATAGGAATAAGTAGGATTATATCAGATTTTAAACAATATCCACAAATACATTTTAAAAATGTCCGGATTTTGACTAGTTTGAATAAATTAAAAAGATCGGGATTAAGCCTCATCTCTGAACCTGCCCAGCACCGCGCCCGACTGGATTGCCCTGCACGCTTCACGTCTGACGGAAAGATCATCGTCAGCCTGAGTGATCGCGCCGAGTGCGAGACGCGCATGAAAGCCGCCGATCTGCCCGAGCGCCCACGCGATATCGCGGCGTGTCATCGGATCGTTGATCTCCGAAAATGTCATCAACCCGATCACCGCGCGTTCGTCTCGCATTTTTCCAAGCGCCCAGATCGACGCCGAGCGGACCATATCTTTTTTACTTTTGAGGGTTTCCATCAGACCCTGAAATGCTTCCTCGCCTCCGATTTCAACAAGAGCCCCTGCCGCTGACAGCGCAATTTCCGGTTTTTCCAACATCAGATCGACCAGTGGACGAACACTCGATTCGGAGCCGATCCGTCCAAGCGCCCGCACGATTTCCATTTCAAACTCCGGATCGGATGCGAAACCGATCAGTTCGATGAGAGGCGCCACGATGGATTCATCGCTTACAAATCCGAGCGACTCTACCGCGGCATTTCGGATTGCGGCACGGTCGGTGTGGGAGAACCATTTCCCCGGCTCATCGGCAAGCCTGAGCAAAATATCCTGGGAGCCTTTCAATTCCAGAATCCCGATTGCGCGAACAATTCCGAGGGCGACGAGGGCGTCCTCCTATGTATGAAATTCCGTGGTCTCTTAAGCTTCTACTGACTTTCCGTTATCCACCTGGAGGGGGAGGCGGTGGTGGTGGAGAAGGTGGTATTGGAGGCTGCGGAGGCGGTACCGGCGGTGGTACTGGGGGCGGTACCGGCGGCGCAGGCGGTTGCGGTGGCTGCGGTGGTTGCGGCGGTTGCGGCACCGGAGGTACTGGTGGTACCGGAGGTATTGGTGGTACCGGAGGTACCGGAGGTGCTGGCGGTTGCGGCGGCACTGGGGGAACAGGCGGCACAATAGGTGGTACTGGCGGAGAAGGCGGTACGGGACCCGGAGAAGGGGGCGTTCCTGGAAGGGGAGGAAATATACTGGAACCCGGATTAACGACAACAATGCCGATATAGTCGTAAAGATCGATGGTCGTATTGTTGCTAGATGCCGTTATCAGGCACAGGTAAATACCCGGAGCCGTGCCAGTGGAATTGACGATAACCCCAGACCATGTTGTCCCTCCGATATTGGTCAATACAATGCTCCCACCGGTGATCGGTGTAGTGTTGATGACAACCTTGCTCGTGTCGCTCTGGTGGTCGAAAACATCAAGCGTGATCGCACCCGCAGTCACTGCGCTGATCGGATTGCTAACCATCTGCTTCGCGATCTCGTACGCGTCGTCGCAGTTGGAAGGCAGGGAACATTCGATCAGGAGCTTGAAATTGAACAGAGAAGACGACATTGACTGCGGAGGCAACTGAATTTGGAATTGCTCCATGAACATCGCGCCGGGAGGGATCATACGTCCCGGGGCGGCCTTCGCGAACGCCTTGAACGGGTTGACAATGCCGGGACCGAATGGGTTGAACAGCGTCGTGTAATCATCGGCGTTCAACAATGAAGAACCCGATCCGGGAGGGGTGAGGAAAAGCGTCCTGAGGTCGTAAATATTCACGCCCGATGTGTTGGTGATGCGCATATCGAGAACCAATAGCCGGTTCGCCGGGTTGAAATTCACCACGTTGAACACAACTGTTGGCATCAGAGTGCTGGTTACATCGAAATGCACTTCAGCCTCGCGAGACTCAACCGCATCAAGCGCCATAGTATCGGGATCGAACATCATGTCGTATTTTGCGAGTACACCCGCGTTCCCGTTTTCCTCAGGCTGGTCGTACGCTGTGTAGGAGTTCGCTGACGGCATTCCGGGCAAAAGCGGGGTTGAGCTGGATGTGGAACCGCATGCGATCGTGCCTACCAGTGTTACTGCGGTCATTAGGACCAAAAAGAGATTCTTAAGCTGTTTCATGGTATTTCTCCTTGTGAACGAAGTGGGTTGCGGAATGTATAAGTACACTTCCCATGCCATCGCCGGAAAATTTGGCCCAGCCCGGGAAAATCTCCCGGATGTCCCTATTTATGCGGGTTAGAGAGGTCGGTTCTGAGGATTATTAATGGAGATGACTTACGCGGCTGTTTGAAGTAACTCTCATTTTGATAGTGCTTAATGCGTAAACTGTGAGTATGTAGTAAGTAGCCCGGCATCGCGACCTCCAAATACTTCCAATCTTCTTACAAAGGTCCGGAGCGTTGCCGGATTCCATTGATAATTTCTACCAAGCCTTTCCATCTTATTTTGCTCCCTCAAAGTATTTGAAAATACCGCAGGCCCAATCCGGGGGATAATTCCTTTCCGGATGTAATTATCGTCCGGGTAATCGAATTTGTTGCGACGGTAGTTAACCATTGCGGAATAATTATATCATAGGATGCAGGAAATTTATTAATTTATTTATTTACAATACCCGGCAACGCTCCGGAAGGTTATTGGCAGATTGCGAGGTTATAGCGGTCGCGATGCCGAGCTACAAAATCCCTCCTGAGTCAACGAATTTACACACAAAAAAAAGGGGGCCGTATTCACGGCCCCCGGGGTGATCCTTCGATCTCGCATTTTTTCAGTAGACAGATCAACCCCTGGAATCGACCAGGCAGATTGGAGGTAAAATCCCGGCCGATCATGGAAACCTGGCAGGTCATTTGTTTAAAAGTTCCGTTCGCTCATCTTAACGCTGGAGCCCGGATCCCATAAACCGGATTCCCATGGCGTTCTCAATAAACGTTGAACGGAAGAACCTGTTCACGGCTCCCAGTTCACGAATAACATCGCGATGAGTATCGGTAGAGTTATAAATGTCATTCAATGGGGCTTTATATCAGGACGATTTTTATGGAGAAATTTTGGATATTTAGCGAATTTTACAGGGGGCCTCAAGGGGACGTATCAGAACCGCGAACGTAAGTGAGTGGTTTACCAACTTCGGTTTCGAACATTATTTATCTGATAGGTCCAATAAATTGACAGGCTGTGATAGACCACTCGCTGACGCGCGTGGTTCTTATACATAATATCCACCGACTGAAATTCATATTATTTAGTTGAAAAGTAAAGGAAATTTTACTCACTCGCAATGATTATGACATTCGACGCCGATACCCTCAGTTCAGGAAGACCGGTAAGGACTACCTCGATGCCATATGTTCCGGGCGATATCCCGTTCTCTCCGATCGGGATGGTAAGCTCATGAGACCAGACATCTCCCGCCTCGACAAACTGATCGCCCAGGACCTGCGCGAAACGGGTGTTTTGCGACCACTTGTAAACCTGCTCTCCATTCCGGTCTGTAACAAAAATATCGAACTTCTGGCTTGTAATATACGAAAATTCGACAACCGCATCCGTGTTATTAACAATAGAGCACTGGACCAATACACTGTCGCCAGCGGTAACTTCCGCGCTATCGATCAGTGGCACCATATCGCCCGTTCCCGAAAGACTCGCGACCAGCGCAAGCTGTCCCGGGGGCACATTCTCGACCCCGCTCGCGTCGGGAGCGCCCGGCGCGAAAGGCTCATCCTGAGTTGGCTGATAACCCGTCACCGGTCCGTGAAGTATCTGGCTGTTATTGTCCTCTTCCTTATCCGTGCTACCCGATTCTGTTTCGCTTCCGGATTCAGAAACAGTTTCATTTTCGAAATCCCCCTGCGATCCCGATTCATCCGATGCACCGGACGCGATGATGTCATTCCCGTTCCGGTTGTTATCATTCTGAGGCTGGCCGTTACCGCTCTGAGGACACCCGGAGAGGATCATGATCAGAAGACCTCCGATTATAAGAAGAATCCAGTAGAATTTTCTAAATCTAAATATTTTTCTAATTTTGGTTCTCGAGAAGTTATTCATCATATTCCTCACCTCGGCTTCCTGTCTTGTTGATAAAGTTAGCAGGAAAATTGTTCATGCCTGTGAACCATTATGTATCACAGGCGCGATTATGTCGAGTTTCGCTATATGAAGGTTCTTTATCAGCGCTTCCATCAATTCCCGCGTATCATGAATCCCGGCTGATTCGGCTATTGTCCCCACAAAATCGCTATGCGCTCGCCCTTTGCGGTATTCAGGCTCTCTCGGCGGATGCTTCAAATACCGCTCCATCAAATCTATTTGAGGATTTACAAGGAGCGACACCGAATAATAGACAAAATCGCACTTCCTCTGCATACACGCACCGCCGATTTTTCTGTTTTGAATAACCAGATCGCTGACCCCCTCGCGATATACCTCCTCGACTCCGGATTCCCTTAACCCTTCTATCAGCCAGGCCGATATCATTTTGAAATACTCATTGATTTTTCCAAAACCTGACGAAGGAAGCACGACGGAAACAATGACATTTCCCGGATCGAGCACGACTGCGCATCCACCGCCGCGACGCCTGTACACGTCAATCCGGTCCTGGCCAATCCGGTCGATATTCAACTCATTATCGAGGTCTGAACCAAAGCCGAGGACGATATGGGTATTATCCGGGGTGTAGATTTTAAAGCGAGGTTTTCTGTCGAGTTTAGTCTGATCGATCAGCTCGTCATAGAATATGTACTTCATGATTTCCATGGAAGGCTGTTAGCATCAAACGCGGGTATCTGCGATTAATAGTGATTTCCTACAACTCCAACTCCGGAATCAGCGTGTTCATATTCTTTCTAAAATCCTCCGACGGCACATCGACATAATTCGCGTACTTCTTTCCATCCATCGCGCCCGACCCAAGAATCGCCGCGACCGCCGCCGCCCCAAATCCGGTTGTCTTCTGCATCGCGGTGAAATTTTCGTCGTACAGAAT
>JAPKYR010000235.1 GCA_026394215.1 bacterium | reverse complement strand
GCCCATCCGGGCTGTTCGGATCAACATAGATCAGGTTGTAAAGCATCAGATAATGATTGGATTCATATTGCGCCTGAGCTTCCGAATTTCCTGTCAATTCGGGAATTTGCTGATTAGATTCACCGGTCAGGATATCGGGCACAACCGTAACAGAATTGCCACCTCCCGATGAGCATCCAAGAAACAGAATCACAGTAAATATCGCGATCAAATAAATTTGAATGGATTTTAAAAATATGTTCGACATGGTGACCTCCCCAACTTTTTACATGAAAATCAATATGGAATTATACAAATATTTCAATATTATTGCAAAATTAAACCCATGTCTGCAGAAATGTTTCCAACTATTTATTTCCCATTCGCGATTATTTCCTTGCCTGAAAATCATCCGGTCGTTACAATGATCGGTAGCATGAATCGATTACAGGTTCCGATTCGTGCGGGTTTTTCAAATTCTTTCCTTCAAGTGGTGGGCGTGACTATATCTCAAAGTATTTCATGGACCGATGTAACTCGCGAGGCGGGTAACCACCTCAGCCATATCCTGTCGCACGGGACCTCCTCTCCGCCCGCCTTCGAACTGCCAGCCGCGAAATATTTACTGAACCTGTTCGAATCGGAAGGAATCCCCGCCGTACTTCTTCCCCCTCTGACTGGTTATGGAAATTCGCATGGGACAAAACCATCAAGCCTCGCGTTTTCAAGGCCCAACATTGTCGCGCATCTTTCCGGGTCGGGAGCCGAGGAGCCGATCCTCCTGATGAGCCATCTCGACAGCGCCCCGAGATCGCTTTACGATATCGAGCTTCCGCCGCGCGATCAGGACGACTCGCTTCGAGGCTGCGGCGCGCTTATGGGCACGCATCTTTCCGTCGCGCATGCGATGGCGCTGATCCTTCTCGCCAGAAGCGAAAGGCCCTTAAAGCGCACTGTCCGATATGTCGCGACAAGCGAGGGCTCCGGCGGCAGGGGAGTGGGACTGAAAATCCTCGCGGATAATCACCTTGAATATATTACGTCCGATATCGCGCTCGGATGGGGATCGTTCAGCTGGATCGGTCCGGATCAAATTCCATGCGAAAAAGGCGCATTGACTCTGAAACTTCGCGCGGAGGCGTCCGGCGGACAGGCGGGCGTGCAGATCGGAACCGACCCAGTCAACCGGCTTGTCAAAGCCCTCCACCTTCTCGCGAAAATAGAATTCGACCTGAAAATATCGCCGATATCCGAAACGTTTATTAATTCCGTTTCTGAGACAATCCCCGACTCAAGGCTTCGGAAAATTTTCGAGGGCCTTAACCGTGAATCCACTGTTGGGAGCGCAATTAAATTTATCGAAGAGGATGAATCCGTCGATCCGGGTCTTCTTGCCCTTGTCAGGGCGAGTCTGAAAACTGAGCAGTTTGTGCTGAGGCTGGATTCATCGGCATCGGACGGGTTGAAGCCGTCGAGCGCGGAAGCCGAAATTATGTACTGCTTCAATCCGGGCGAGAATGTCGAAGAAATCGCGATGAAGGTAGTCGATATTCTGAAATCGGACGGGGTTTACCTCGCGGAAAAACAATACACAATGCCGGGTGAAAGCGAGCTGGCCCCCGAAACGCAGGCGCTTGTACGAGCGTCGCTTTCGGACGCCGATCCGAAAGCGAAACTGGTTACCGGAATGTCGCCGTGGCCGACCGGTATGGGCGCTCTGAGAAAATACGGGACGAGCGTGTATGGCTGGGAACCGTTTGCAAATGCGGGATCGCTCGATATGACACTTTCGCTTCGGGGAGGGACAGGGGAAATTCTCGACGCCGACGATTTTATGAGAGAAATCAGGAGCTTCTATTCATTTCTGTTGAGGGTCGCGGTGTAGGAAATTTTCCTGCATTTCCATCATTCGGTTTTGTTTTTACCTTACGGAATACAGTCTGAGGCTTGACATAACATAAATCCAACTCTTAGACTTGGACTTCTTATGACAGAAGAGGAAAAGAAAAAAGACAAAGAATCTCTCGGGCGCGGGATGGGATTCACGTCGGATGAGCCGCTATGCCCTGTCTGCTTTGAACTTGGTTTCAAGGAAAAACTGCATGAAGTAAAGGGGCTGCCGGTTGTCGCTCCAAATCCCCAGGTTGCGAAAGGGGCTCCGAGAGTGGTCGATTGCGCGGCGGGATGCAGGTTCTCGCTTGAGCCATATTTCAACCCGCGGTCGGACGGGTCGTTCTGCTATATTCTGGTAAAGTCGAAACGGAACGAAACTGCGATTGTGAATCATTACTGGTTCCATCCCGAATGGATAGAAAGATCGGAATAGAAAAAATGCCGCATTCCACGGCATTTGGTTCTAAACATAGATTCCAGCGATTCAGGATTTTATACACCCTGATCGGTTACGGTCGATTCGCTTTCATTTTGATTTAAACCGAACTCCTCAAGAATTTCCTCTCCCACTGTCGGGCTGTATCCGATTTGCATTTTCCTGACAGTCCCGTCCATATTGATCAAAACCAGGTACGGAATCGAACGAGTCGGATAGAGGTTCCCTATCCCGCCCGATGGATCGTGGATGACCGGAAAAGTAAGTCCCTTCTGATTTACTACGCTGGCAATAGAATTCGCGGAATTTCTCGCTTCGCTCGATACCGCGATCACCTCAAACCGATCGCTGTTTGTCTTATAGAACTCCTCGAGAGCAGGCAGCTCCATCATGCAGGGACCGCACCATGTAGCCCAGAAATCGAGTATGACATTTTTATTGCCGATATAATCCGACAGCCTTACCTCGCGGCCATCAATCGAGTAATAAGAAAAATCCGGAGCCATTTCATTAACGGCAACGGCTCTCGATTCAGGGATAACCGGCGCGGTGGAAAGATAGTCAACCGGAGTATTTCCGGAATTATCAGTTGAATTCTCAGATGGCTGATTGTCACCGGAAACTTCTTCAATTCCCAGCCCATCGATCCTCACATCGCCGCCGGGTACGTAAACCCAGATAAAGTAATACGCCGCCAGGGCGACAAGTATTGTCGATAAAATCACGCCGCTTTTTAAAGTATTATTCATATTTCAATTTTCCTCTCTTGATTCCAGAGCTTAGCAGATTCCCCTGTTATCTTTCCACCCTATTCTCCCCTGTATCCTTCCTCATATTCCGCAGCGGAGCCTTCGACAGTTCCTTCACCTGTCGCAATAACACCGCTCTGGCTGCCGGATGCATGCAGCCAGATTACCGTCGCATCCTGCGCCTGGATTATATCTATTTCATTTTTTATTGTCGCAAGATATTCCTCATCGCCGATTGTCCGGAACGTATCCAGAAGCAAGTAAGCAAGATTAATGTCCTGGCGCCATGAATCGAAGCAGGCATGGTAAGCCGTAAGCGCGTTCTCGGTATCGCCAAGCTCCTCGTAATATTGCCCTCTGTAGTAATGGTAATAAGGAATAAGGGCGTCCGAAATTTTCCCGACCTCGGAAGCTTTCTCAAGTTCCAGGAAGGCTTCATCATGCCGATTGAGCCCCCACAAAGCCCTTGCTCGAAGGTAATGCGCTAGATCGTCCTCATCGCGCCTCGCGACCGCTTCGTCGGCCATCTCAAGGGCTTTATCGAAATTCCCTCCAATCAACGCCTGCCGCGAATTATATTTCGGGTCAAGAATTTCAATCGCATGGCCCTGGGCATTCTCGTCGACAATTGTCGCTTCAGCTCTTGCGAGATCGGCAGTCAGAAAAATAACGCTGATCTGATACTGGGGA
Source organism: bacterium (assembly GCA_026394215.1). GTDB lineage: Bacteria > JAJVIF01 > JAJVIF01 > JAPKYR01 > JAPKYR01 > JAPKYR01. The sequence goes on along the minus strand of JAPKYR010000235.1, from coordinate 608 downwards.
CCCTCGTATGGATCATCGGTAACGCTCTCCAGCCTGATAATCCTCCAGCCTTCGTAGTTGGAGAACGGTTCGCTTATCTCCCCGACCTGCATCTCATACGCTTTTTCCTGATACGGTTCGGGAGTCTCGTTGACGCCGAACAGCGGAAGCTTCCCGCCGAGCCGGGCATACTCGCCGGTCGAGTACTGGCGCGCGATCTCCGCGAAATCCTCGCCACCCGTTGTAATCCTCGCGTACAACTCGTGCGCAAGTTCCTCCACCTGCCGGGCCGCAAGTTCCCTCACATCGCGGGGAGATATTTCAACTCCAGGCAGACGTTTGATTTCTCTTCGGATTTCATTGTCGATCGCAGTCTCGCGCGCAATCAGAATCATGTCTGGAGTGAAACCTACGAAATTCGAAAATCTTGTTCGACCGGCCTGCCGGTAATCGTCGATGTATTTGTCGATATTCGCCTCGTAGACATAGTCGGTGTCCACTTTCGCGACTTTTACCCCGGCCCCTTCGATTTGCTCAGTATTCAACCCGGAGCATGCGGGAATTAGAAGCGGAATAGCAAACAGGAGTGTCCCAACAACAATCTGTAGAATTAGAGAATTTTTGTTTTT
>JAPKYR010000087.1 GCA_026394215.1 bacterium | reverse complement strand
ATCGATGAAATGCATGATACTGTTGAAGAACTAATGAAACGGCTCTACGAAAAAATACAGCAGAAATTTACGGAACATGATTACGATGAGATGGTCGGGCTGGTGCCGCGATCGTCAAGTCCATTACAACCGGTCCGCACAGTTCAACCTCAGGATGTTAAGGGCGAACTTGTCGACCAGGGCAAGAAATAGATTAGCATCCAATCTGGAATGGGGGACCGATGGGGAGATCATGTCTCCCCAAAAAAATTAGAAGTTAACAGAGGTTTATGAATCGTGCCAGTTTATGAGTATCAATGCAGGAAGTGCGGCCATGTTTTCGAAAGGGAGCATGCGATCGGGGAACATAAAAAATACAAGTGTCCGGAATGTTCATGCGCTGACTCGCAGAAGCTTATCAGCAATGTCGGCGTTATTTTCAAAGGCTCCGGTTTCTACGCGACCGACAACCGTAAGAGTAATAATGGCGGTGGAAACGGAAGCAAGGCGAAGTCGGCGAAGAAGGAAATCAGCGCATGCAAGTCGGAAGACAGCACGATGAAATCTGAAGACAAGGCAATCAAGTCCGATGATTCGGACAAATCACCTGCAAGCGAGAATTAGGGGAATTGGATCAGAATATTGTTAAAAAAAATCCGACCTGCATAATGGTCGGTTTATTTATGTCTTGATTTAAGGAAAAGGTTATAAAATCCTAATATTATTACTGCACTCCCGGCACCGTATGATTCCGCCTGATGTCCATGAAAAACGGCTTGGCGGCGAATACCTCGCTCTGGACCATCTCGGGTATTCCACCCGAAGCTACCGGCGAAATATCGTAAATAACAAGTTCCTGACGTTTCGGCATAACATACAAATATTGTTCATTCGACGAGACTGCAATCATCTCGGAATAATTAGTTTCCATCATGCCCTCGAGTCGCGGCGGGAGGTTAAATGAACTGACGATTTCATTGGTATTCGTATCGAGGACTGCGACAGTCGATGAGTCGCGGCTGGCGATATAAAGATGCGAACCGTCGGCATTGAAAGCCAAAGCATACGGCGGGAACCCAAGCGACGTATATTGGATTGTCTCATTGGTCTCGAGGTCAACAATGGCTATAGCCTGGCGCGCATTCATCGCACCGTATGCGCGAAGCCCGTCCGGACGAACTACAAAACTTCCGGGGGAGTTACCAAGCTCTATTATGTCGGATTCGAGGCGGAACCTGTTCGCGTTGTAAATACGCACGCGGTCGGAGTGCGAGTTCACAATATAGAAAATATTATCAACCGGATTGGCCACAATATCCTGAATATCCCCGCTTACCGCGAAATCCGCAAGTTCATCGGCAAGCGAAATTGAATCGGACGGCAGAATTTTCACGCTCCGCGAATTGTAATCCTCCGAATTTCCGTAACCTACTGCGATAAAACGCTGATCCGCCGAAAGGGCAATGGCGGCAAGTACCGGCGCGATCCTTGTATGATCGACGGCTGGCGTTGTCAAAATATTTTGATCTACATTGATTTCGTAGCGGTCGACATATCCCGATTTCGTGGCTGTCCAAACTACATTCCCATCATTATTGATCACCATATCAGCCATGCGTTCGCTAGCTGGACGGATCAGGCGATTTTCGTGAAGCCCCGGCGAGTAGATGATGAAGTTGTCGGGCGCATCGGTCGCGAAATATAAAAGGTCATTGTTGCCCAATATCCTCTCATCGAGAATACCGGTCGGCTTCTTCATCGCCCATAGCGGAAACGACAGCGCGATCAGTATGAGCAGTCCACCATAGATGATTGCCTGGATGTTTTTTGATTTATCTTTCATTTTTCAATCCCCCCGCGACAATATGCTAATCAGACAACAGTATAACCCAGAGGGATCATGTCGGCAATGGAATATGCATCAAGCTTTGACTGTTTCGTGGCATGCGACTCCGGCGCATGGTTAAAAAACTACACTTATTCTCCCATCGTCCGGTACTATTCCCCGTTTTTCGGTGTATATTAATTAATTGGCGTCTTCTGCACTCTCAGGACGATTGTGATAAGATAGCCGAAATTATCCCGCCCTGGGTCCGATTGAGTGCCGGGGCGAAAAGGAGCTACCCGATGGTACGCATCACACTACCAGATGGTGGTGCAAAGGATTACCCTCCCGGCGTCAAACCGATTGATATCGCCCGGGAAATCTCGGAGGGCCTTGCCCGGAAGAGTTTAGGCGCGCTTTTTAATGGCGGCCTGATACATCTCGACCGGGCATTGACGACAGACGGCACCCTCCGGATCCTTACCGATCGGGATCCCGAAGCCCTTCAAATTTTGCGGCACTCGGCAGCGCATGCCCTCGCGCAGGCAGTCAAACGACTTCGTCCCGACGCTCAGCTTGGATTCGGTCCGGCGATCGAGGACGGTTTCTATTACGATTTTCTCGTCGATACCCCTTTCACTCCGGAAGACCTCGAGGTTTTCGAAAAGGAAATGAAAAATATCGCGAAAGAGGATATCCCCATAACCTGCGAAATCCTCTCCAGGAAGGAAGTCGTCGACCGCCTGAAAAAAATGGGCGAGGACCTCAAAATCGCCCATGTCAACGACCTTGACGAGGCTGAGCTTTCAATCTATTCGCAGGGGGATTTTGCGGACTTGTGTCGCGGACCGCATATGCCGTCAACAAAACAACTGAAAAATGTCAAGCTTCTCGCTACCTCCGGAGCGTACTGGAAGGGAGACGAGAACAATCCGATGCTTCAGAGGATTTACGGCACCGCGTTTTTTTCAAAGGAAGACCTTCAGGCGCACATCAATATGCTCGAGGAGGCGCGAAAGCGCGACCATCGCGTTATCGGAAAACAGCTTGATCTCTTCATGCTGTCCGATGAAGCCGGCGCCGGGTTCGTATTTTTCAAACCCAACGGCGCGATCGTTGTCGACGTCCTTAAAAAATTCATCGAGGGAGAGCTTGTCCGACGCGGGTACGATCTTGTCATAACCCCGCATCTTTTCAAGAAGGAACTTTTTGTAACATCGGGGCATTTAAGCCATTACAGCGAGAATATGTTCCTCGCAAAGCACGCATCGGAGGATCAGGAATATACCGTGAAACCGATGAACTGCCCCGGGCATATTCTAATTTATAAAAGCGAGCTAAGGAGTTATCGCGATCTTCCTAAACGCTTTTTCGAGTTCGGTACATGCTACCGTTTCGAGCGGTCGGGAGTTCTGCACGGTCTGACCCGAGTGCGCAACCTTACAATCGACGACGCACACCATTTCGTAAGGCCGGATCAGCTTGAGGACGAGATTATCGGACTATTGGACTTCGCCAATTTTGTGTACAAGACTTTCGGTTATGAGTACATAGTGAAACTCGCGACACGCTCCGCCGACTCGATCGGTACCGACGAAAATTGGGAAGCTGCCACAGACGCACTCGCGAAAGCTCTGAAAAAAATCGGCTGGGATTACGTAATCGATCCCGGCGGTGGAGCTTTCTACGGGCCAAAAATTGACATTTTCGTTAAAGACGCTATCGGGCGAACCTGGCAGTTGTCAACAATCCAGGTCGATTTCAATCTGCCCGAACGCTTCCAGTTGGAATTCATCGACGAGAATGGCGACAAGCAGCGCCCCAGAATTGTACATCGCGCGATCATCGGCTCCATTGAAAGATTTCTCGGAGCTTACATCGAACACACCGCCGGAGCATTTCCTGTATGGATGTCCCCGGAGCAGGCTCGAGTCCTGCCGATCTCCGAGAAGACAAACGATTATGCGGTGGAGGTTGCGAAATCACTTCGCGACCTTGGCTTCCGAGTCAAACCCGACCTTCGCAATGAAAAGGTAGGTTACAAGATTCGCGATGGCCGTATGATGAAAGTCCCATACCTTCTTGTCGTCGGACCACAGGAATTGGACTCGGGCACAGTCTCGGTCAATGAGCGTGAAGTCGGCGATACCGGCAAGGTTACTATCGGAGAATTTGCCGAGAGACTTGAGCGTGAAGGCCGCATTCCTGCGTCGACCGACTAAATCTTCGCAAGATAAGTAATTATCCAAGCCGGCTTAAAAACCGGCTTTTTTTCTGCCCTCAAAACTCTTGCGAATTGTTGAGGGCGAAGCGCAAGATTCTCAACCTTGACAAAGTGGCAATTTTGGCTTTAAATTATGCTTGGAAGTAATTGGATTGTGTCCACGATGGCATGGCATTTGTTTATTTGGCACCGAATGTTCAACAAATAGCATAGCGATTTGTTGGATTATTGGCAAAGTTTTCCGGTAAATGGTCGATTCTATTATTACCATGGATCATAACACACCATCTACATCAAGTGAGCCGACCCCCATCCGTCGCAGGTTTGGCAACATCCTTCGCAAGATCCGCAAGGTTAGGGGTAAGAGTATTTACGAATTGGCAAAAGACGGCCAGGTGGACGCCGGCTATATTTCGAGGCTGGAGAACGCCCACAGAAATCCCCCCTCCCCCAGGATTTTACAAAGGTTCGCGGACGCGCTTAATGTCCGGGCCGACTTACTAATGATGGCTGCCGGTTATCTTGAGTTCGACAAATCCGGACGCCCGCTCGATGAGGAAGAAATTGTCAGGCGGGTCGAAGCGGAACTCACCCAGGGACATGTGTCCGATGGCACCGCCGCGGATTCCGGGATAACTGTTAAATCTCGCGGCGACATTCAGGACGTTCTCAGGCAGCTTGAAGATATGAAAAAAAATCTCATGGATGCGCTGACCGAGGGTCCCAACCATGAGCTTCCCATACTTGGACATATCCCCGCCGGATTCCCTGTCGGAGTCGAAGAGAATACAGTTGGAAAATTATCTGTCGAGAAAACGGGGCTTCCGAATGACCCGAGTTTATTCGCGGTGAAGGTTACAGGCGACAGCCTTGTGGGCGTGGGGATTATCGAGGGGGATTACGTAATACTCTCCCCCATGCTGAAAAATGCGCTCGATCAGGGTTCGGTTTGCGCGGTGCGTCTTGATAACGATGAGGTTACACTGAAACGGGTTTTCTTTGCCCAGGACGGGGTAATTTTAAGGGCAGCCAACCCGGAGTACAAGGACATCAAGCGTCAGACGGTCAGCGTGATCGGAAAAGTCGTACGACTTGTCCGCCAGTTCAGTTAATCCCCGGAGATTATGCTCCTGGTTCCCAATAAGTTATACTTGGTTCCCTGATTACTATGTCCGCAGAATTTATCGAGCGATCATGGCTGTTTTTTTTCATCGCATTCGCGGTGTATATGTACGTGTTTGCGTTCGCAGGATGGCGCATACAGCAGGATGCATCGAAAAGGGGCTTAGGAAAAGCCGCCGTCACCTTCTGGAGCGTCGGCACTGTATTCTTCGGCTTCATTTTCCTCCCCCTCTATCTGTTATTCAGGGCAAGAGCGGTATTCGCGGTCAAACCCGGCGAGAAATCCGACGATGAACACTACCGCCTGTGTCCCCACTGTGGAGCTAAAAATCCTGAAAACGAAAAAGTCTGTCTGGAATGTAAAAAGCTTCTCGATTCAATGGCGGGAGCGGTAGGAGAAAAATCATGCACGTATTGCGGGGCAATGAACCCGGTCGAAGCGCGTCGCTGCAAATCCTGCGATCAGGTTATCGGCTACGCCGAAGATAACGAGGATTAATATGACGCAGGACGGCATCCTGCCTTCTTACTGAAATTTTCCGGAAAATCCCCACATTAATCCTGAAATTACTTTTACGGCAAATAACAGTAGGTTATAATTATTTTGTGTTGTGATGAAACCGGGATTGCTCATCAGGCAGAAATATACCTGCCTGGTTTCTGGTTACATCCTATTTCATTAAATATACGAATTAATTAAAAATGAATAGACATTATTCACTACGTTTCTATGATAATAAGACGTAGGAATGAGATGGACTATTATTTTATTTCCCGAAATATGGGTTTTAGGAGCTTTCTGAAATGTCTGATGGAAAGGTGATAACGGCTTATCTGCTGTACACCATCGTCTTGTCACTAGTACTTGGCCTTCCGCTGGGATTTATAGGCTATGCAATCGGCGCTTTAATCGCTATTATCTGGTGGATTGTTGCCGCATGGACCGGGGAAAAAATCCTCCTTAGAACACTCAATGCTTCTCCGCTGAATGGTTCGAAATATCCCGATATTACCAAACTTATCACGTCGAAGATGGCTGGCCCAAAAGTCGGTCCCCCATCCTTATGGATCGTCCGTAATGTTGCGCCGATGGTAATAACAATCGGGTACAACCCGACAAATTCCCATCTGATTTTCACCCAGGGATTCTTTGAAAGGCTTGACGATAAATCGCAGATCGGGTTAACCATAAGAGCCCTTGAGGATATCAGGAACGGATCGGTTGCCGGCAATACGGGGATCGCTACCCTTCTATGGTGGATATTAATACCCGGTCGGATCGGCGCATGGATTTCAGGCAAGCAGCCGGGCGATCCAAATATTCTCTCCACAATTTTAAATTTATTCCCCGCATTCCTGTTCGGCTGGCCTTTTTCATTTTTCGGAATCGATAAGAAAAGAATTTATGCCCTCGATTCCGGGGCGATGCGAAGGCTCGACAATCCCGATTATCTGCCATACGGCCTGATGAAACTGCAGGAAGCGATTCTCCTGGGTTCGTACGATGTCGATCTATCCATGAGCGGGCTTTGTATTGTGAATCCATCCAGCCGCGACCCATACCAGAACCTCTTCAAAATGCATCCCCCTACCCCTAAACGCATCGATCACCTCCGTGTACGCGCGAATTCGGACCGTAAAAAATTCAGCCACTAGAAATCATAGATGCAAAATCGTAGCATGCGATTCCAGCGCATGAATGAATTCCCCTGATCATGCGCCGGAGTCGCATGCCACGTCTGGACATTCAGACACATGGGAAGTAGACTTTAAATCAAATTAAAAGAAGGAACTCCTATGAAAATGAAAATCAGATTACTGTGTGCGGCTGTTATTACCGGCATTTTGATTGGCCTCTGCTTTCTATCGTGTAATAAAAATCAAGAGGAACCGGATCTTACCGGTGATTCGGCTTCATCGCTTGGGAATATCAACGTTAATACCGAACTTGAGCAGATAATAGAAAAGGAGGACGGCAGCGGAGTTCCGGAAGCTCTTCTTTTCAAAGTCACAGTTGAAAATGCCGATTCGGTCGGGACCGATGAAATGGGGGTCAATTTTGTTTACGACATGACTGTGCCGACAGGCGAAACAACCTACTTGCGCGAAAATCCAACGGATGAAAGCAGCGGTTTTAAGTCGGACGAAAATGGTCCGATTTTATTCGATGTTGTATCGCAACAAACGGACAGACTTGAGGATTGGGGACCGGTCGCGGAGAATGTCAGGGAGTTTTATGTGATTCTCCCGGAAAATGCTTACAGCATCAGATATCATATTGAAGTTGAAATCCCCACCTCAGAACAGGAGCTGGTACTTTACGATTCACCGAAGGTTGAGGTCGGGGATATTATGGAACAGGGCGGTTTAATTCAGGAGCTGCCTGAATAAAGGCTTATTCCAGGTTAATAAAAATTGAATCCGATATAGGAAAAACACCGCCGCCTCTGTTGTCCCATGCCTGCAGAGTGATTGTGTGTTGTCCCGGACCGATGATCCGTCCGTCGAGAGGGAATCGCACCCAGACTTCCGGCCTGCTTCTGTCAAAGAAATAGTAATTCTCTCCGATTTGCCCATTGTCGACATACCATAACGGGCCGGTCCACGGGTATGTGTCGGCATAAACATCCTGCCGCCAGACTACGCCATAAATCCAGATTGTCTGTTCCCACCCGGCTTTTGTGCCCGATGGAGGATAAGTAATTTCGCAGCCAAGATTACCTGACGGGATATCGGAATATGGGCCGGAGTATCCGTCAGTGGGACCGGGATCGGAATACCAGAACGGTCCGAATCCGAATCCGTTTGAACCGACGCTGCATCCGGAGATTAACAACAGAAGAATCGCAGTTGTGAGAACACCGGACAATAAATATTTACAATAAATCTTCATAGCACCTCGGAATCAGTTGCCCACTGTAATCGATGAGTCGCAGTCGAGATCGAAAGTATCGGGTCCGTATTTCTCAAATTTATATAAACCCGCAAGAGCGATCATCGCGGCGTTATCGGTACAGTGTCTCTTTTCCGGAAAGATGACCTTTTTGTTTTCATCGGAAGCGCGTTTTTCGGCTTCTCTTTTTAGATAGCTGCTCGCCGCTACGCCGCCTGATATAATAATTGTACTAAGGTTTTCCCTGTCGGACGCAAGAAAAGCTTTTCCGAGAAGGCAATCGACTGCGGCACGGAAAACCTCGGCGCCGATAATTTCGCGGCGGACATTTGCCGATTCGTCCGAGCGCAAAAAATACAGGCACGCGGTTTTAAGCCCGGAAAAGCTGAACTCTATATTATCTGTTTTATTCAGAAGAGGTCTCGGAAACCTGACGGGGGATTTTCCATTCTCCGGGTCAAGCGCCCAACGGTCGATTGTCGGACCTGCCGGAAACGGTATGTCCAGGAGACGTCCGACCTTGTCGAGAAGCTCCCCAGCAGCGTCATCGCGTGTTTCACCAAGCAGAATATAATCGGCGGGAGAGTTCGCGCGATAGATTTCCGAATGCCCGCCGGACACGACCATCGCGATATGGGGATATGGGATGTCTTGAGAGAGCGCAGCGCTGATAAGATGCCCTTCGAGATGATTAACCCCCACGAACGGTACATTCCAGCCAAGCGAGAGTGCTTTCGCGCATCCGAGTCCGACCAGAAGCCCGCCGATCAGCCCGGGACCGCGTGTGGCCGCTATGAGGTCGATTGTATCAGGGTCGGGCGCGATTCCGGCTTCATCGAACGCGTTTGAAATCATGGGGATGATAATTTCAAGATGCTGGCGGGCGGCGATTTCCGGGACAACTCCGCCGAACTGCGCATGCAACTCAATATCGGACGAGACGCGGTCTGACAGGAGCTTCCCCGACTCCGATTCGAAGATCGCGACCGATGTATCGTCGCATGATGTATCTATTCCAAGTACGAGCATTAACCTTCATATGGCGGTTTGCCTGTCCACATGACAAGGGCGTCCTCGCCGATCTCCTGGTAATAATTTTCGCGCCGCCCGACGATTCGGTAGCCATTTTTTTTATAAAGGAAAATTGCCGGATCGTTTGTCTCGCGGACTTCAAGCGTGAAACGAAGGGCGCCAAGCTCTTCTCCGAACTTCATTGTTTTAAGGAGGAGCCATTCGCCAAGGCCCATTCCGCAATATTCTTTCACGATGCAGATTGTCGTAAGGTGCGCAATCGTTCCCATCAGCCAGATACCCGAGTAGCCGAGAATTTCGTCAGCCTTCACAAGTTCCCAATAATACGCGAAATGGTTGCTTGTAAGATCGTACTCGAATGCGTCGCGCGTCCACGGGGTCGGAAACGATTCATTTTCGATTCGGACAATTTTATCAAGATGATCCATACTCATCGCGATCATCTTAACCCCTTTAACGGGTGGTTTCAGAGACGGGTCGGGCCATATGTCGCGTATATTTTTCATAATATTAACTGCGGCCGTTCAACAATCGTTCCGGCTGGCTGAGACGTACGTATTCAGGTAAAAGAGTCATGGGATCATCCAACTTTCCTGAATCGAATCGAATTTTGGATAATTTGTAAAATCCTTCCGCGGACGGATATCGGAAATTTTCTTCCATGATTGTAAATTCTCGATTTTTAATATGGCCGGCGAGTTGATCGCAAGCTTCGCCTGAAATATGAAAATGTTCCGTCGGGAGGATTTGCTCAAGTTTTCCGGAATCAAGGGATAGGTCATGAATCGGGCTTGAGGGAACCCACACATTTTCATCAAGCGAGTAAATTCTCAGGTAGATTTCATTTCTTGTCGATGGAACTGCAAGGACTAATCTCGTCGCATCGAAACTTCCTGGATTAATCCCCGCCGCTACAGCATCGAGACTTGGAATGCCGACTATCGGAAGGCCGCGCGACCATGCGAGAGCTTTCGCGGCGATCACTCCGATTTTGACGCCAGTAAATGAACCGGGGCCGATTCCAACTGCAATTCCATCGAGATCGTCGAGGGTTTCAGGATCGAGGAGATTCGAAAGCTCGGCGAAAATCACTTTCTGAGTCTGGCGATGGTCGAACCGGCGTACGACGAATTCACCATCACCAATGAGGGCGATAAGGGCTATTCGTGTCGATGTGTCGATTGCGAGATACATTATTTATTTATTTATTTATTTATTATTTTATTTAATAAATAAATCTCCGGTCATCCGAATTACACGGTTTGTTTCAGAATCGCCGTAATTCAGATTTACATTAAGAGTACAGAATTTATCAAGCCCGCACCATCGCTCCGCCCATTCCACAATCACGACCGAATCATCCGAAACCGATTCGACCAGCCCGAGCGATTCAAAGCCGCTGTCGAGACGGTATAAATCCCAGTGCCTGAGTATCAACCGTCCATGATACTCGCGCATAAGGTTGAAACTCGGGCTTCGAATCGGACCGTCGATTGCAAGACCTCTTGCGATTCCCCTCGCCAGTACGGTTTTGCCCGATCCAAGAGGGCCGGTCAGGCTGATTAATTCGCCGCCTTGAAGCGATTTTCCGATAGTTAAAGCTCGTCGATAATTTCACCTATTTTCGTCAATTTTGGAGCGCTTTTATAGGCTTTTAAAGCTTTATCAACTGTATCTATCGCGCTCTCATCGCCGGTTACAAGAAGCTCGAAATCCTCGCCTGCAGTCGCAAATTCCAGATAATCCCTTTTCATCGCTACCGCGACGATTTTTACCTCAGGAGGGACGGGGAGTTTCTCCTCGAAAATCCGGCACCCGACATGGCTTGCCGCACATACTCGCGCAAGGTCGATACCAAGCCCGTCTGAGATATCGATCACGGCGCCGATGTTGTTGACATTGGAAAATATCTGCCCGGCAATGACTCTCGGCGTGGGTTTTTTATGGTTGTTAATAACAAGATTTCGCACATTGTCGGGAAGATCATTGAAATCCGATTCGAGAATCGCGAGACCCGCGCCGCTCCAACCGAGGTTTCCTGTCACAGCGATTATGTCTCCAAGCTGAGCGGATTTTCTCCTGAGAATATTGCCCGTGGACTCCCCGATAAGGGTCATGGAAATCGTCATCCGATCGGGCGACTTTGCAAGGTCGCCCCCGACAATCAGTGCGCCATTCTCATCGAGCGCGGCCTTGAGGCCGTAACATATTTCCATTATGTCATTTACGGACATATCCGGCGTCACGGCGAGCGTGACCAATCCCCATCTGGGGATGCCGCCCATAGCCGCGATATCGCTTATGTTGGCGACCGCGGTGCGCCATCCGATGTCGAAATATGAATGGTATCTTTTCCGGAAATGGACGTCCTCGACAAGCATGTCGGCTGTGACGATGGTTTTCATTTCCGTATCGACGCCGGGCTCGTATACCGCGGCATCGTCGCCAATCCCGACAATAAGATCAAGCGGAGGATCATCCGATTCAAATATCTCCTTAAAAATCGCTACCAATTCGGCTTCCGACTCCGGTTTATTTATTTCGAATTCCATAGTGGCTATGAATGGTATGCAATGAGAGAAGAAAGTTCAATGTTTTGGCGGGTTCAGTTATCGCAAAGAGGGCATTTTTGATTGCCACCGGCTTTTTTAAGGTCGGCAATTGACAACCTTGAAACAGTGCCCGCCCAGATATCCCATGTCTCCCAGAATTGTTCAGGCTTGTCGTGGAGAAGGATTCTCAGGATCAGCGTCGATGCGCGCGCGCCTGCGATAGAGGTCGATGCCGCGAGGATACCGGCGTCGGCTGCGACTGGAAGCGCGGATTTCGGCGGGGGTTCGGGGAACGCGCATCGAAGGCAGGCGCCGTCGGGGAGAACCGGAAAAACGGAGGCTTTTGTCGCGACCACGCCCGCATATACCCACGGCTTTCGGGCCTGGCGGCAGTAATCGTTAATCAGGTAGCGAGTGCCGATATTGTCTGTGCCGTCTGCGATTATATCAGCACTTTTCAGAAGTGACGAAATATTTTCGCTTGTGATTTTTTCGTTGATCGGAAATACCTGGCAGGTCGGGATTATCTCATTCAAGTGACGCCGCGCGGCTTCGACTTTCGGGACGTTTTTTTCCGCTTCCTCCCATGTGTAAAGAGTCTGGCGCGACAGGTTGGAGAACTCGACGCGGTCAAAGTCTATAAGGGTCAATCTCCCAACACCTGTTCTTATGAGGAATTCAGCGATACGCGATCCGACTGCCCCGACTCCGACAATTGCGACATGTGAGCGAAGTAGTATGGCTTGTCCATTTCTGCCGATTTCGGGGAGGATATAATGTCGGGAGAAAAGGTCTTCGGGTTTGTTGCTATTTTCGGGCAATATTCCAATCCTTCACACTTTTCGAAATCCGCATGGCGCAGAATTTTTCACCGCACATCGAGCAAAATTCGGATGTTTTATGCTCGATACCCGGGAGCATTTCATCATGCAATTCGCGGGCACGGTCGCCGTCGAGTGCAAGTTTGAACTGCTTTTCCCAGTCAAAGTTGTACCTTGCGCGACTCATTTCGTCATCCATATCCCTCGCGCCCGGTTTTCCAAGCGCGACATCGGCTGCATGAGCGGCAAGTTTCGAGGAGACCACCCCTACCCTGACATCGTCCTCGTTTGGCAAACCGAGATGTTCGCGGGGAGTGACATAGCATAGCATCGACGCGCCGTAGAATGCCGCGAGTGTGCCGCCGATAGCCGATGTGATGTGGTCGTATCCCGGCGCGATATCGGTCACGACAGGGCCAAGCACATAGAACGGAGCGTCATCGCATAATTCCTGCTCCTTCTTCATATTCATTTCGATTTCGTGCAGCGGAATGTGTCCCGGACCTTCTATCATAACCTGGACATCCTTCTCCCTCGCGCGACGTGCAAGTTCGCCATGCACCGCGAGTTCCGCGAATTGGGCTTCATCGGACGCATCGTGAAGCGATCCCGGGCGTAGCGCGTCGCCAAGGCTCAGCGAGACGTCGTATTTCGCGCAGATTTCGAGAAGGTCGTCGTAGCGGGTGAAAAACGGATTTTCTTTCTGATGCTCGATCATCCAGCACGCGATCAGGCTTCCGCCACGGCTGACGATTCCGGTCAGGCGATTTTTTACGAGCGGTATGTGTTCGAGAAGGATGCTCGCGTGGACGGTCATGTAATCGACTCCCTGCTCCGCCTGTTCCTCGACAACTTCGAGAAGGAGTTCCGGAGTCAGGTCACTCGGGTCGTTCACTCTCGAAATCGCTTCGTAGATTGGCACGGTGCCGATAGGGACTTTCGATTCGCGGAGGATCGCGTTGCGGATAGCGGGGATATC
>JAPKYR010000271.1 GCA_026394215.1 bacterium | reverse complement strand
CCGCGATCATAGCGATCACAATAACAAGCATATTACGGAACATTGCCTTGTCCTCCAATTGCTGAGCGGCTATAGGACTCCTAACTTCTGCATCAATTAAAAGATATCATATCTGTTTCAATTGTCAAGCGGCGTACAATTCGGGCAATTCGGGGACAGCTACGAATGGCACATGCTTAAGTATGTAGCCCGTCTATGAGAGGGCGGGTCAAGTCTGTAGCCCTGCAATTCATTTGCAGGGCAATAAGAAATCCGCCCCTGGATCAATACCATGTTACGAACCAGCCCGCGCCGGGATCCAATTATAAATAAAAAAAGGAAATCGAAAAAACGAAAAAAAACAGCCCCCGGGAGAGAACGGGGGCTATCACAAAGGGCCAACATGCAGAGAGAGAGGAGAGAGTGGGTTTATTCAGACTCCCCGCATTTTATATGTAAGACTCAGGTCAATTTCCATTCCCGGATGCGATCTCCATAAGCCTGTCGAGCGCCTGCTGGAACGGATCTGCATTTTCAGTAGGAACTGTATCAGTGGAGGTTTCGTCCCCGGCAGTTTCATTGGTGGCAGGCTCCGCAGTCGGATCGACCTGGAAAATCAGATGCCCGATACGTATGTTCCCGCCGTTTTCATCAAGCAGTTGAATCAGGTGATACCCGGCCTGCGATTTAAGGATGGCGGAGACCTGGCCGATGTCAAGCGAGTTCAATACTGCGGCCAGGTCCTCGCCTACAGAATTCACGTTAATCTCGAATGGGAGAATTCCGTTAAGAGCGCCAAAGTCACCGTTATTTATTCTTTCAATATCTTCAGCGGTGACCAGGTTTGTCGCGTTCGCCACAAGATCGGCGACACTTGAGCCGGAAATCAGCTTTTCGCGAGCCTCCTGCGCCTCCGCGAGGGCAGGGGATGCCGTGGCAGGATCTGCAGAGACAGGGGCCGGTCCCATCGTGCCGGCAAGATTGTACCAGGCGGCCTCGAGGTCCTGTTCGAGATAGGGCGCCTCCTCCCTGATATTGTCCGACATGGCGTTGATCCCGTCCCCGGCGGCGTTAAGCACATCGGCGGTCGTATTCAATGCCGCCGTCGTGGTGCACGCGAATCCTCCGAGCGGGGGGAGCAGGAAGATCAGGGGCACGATACAGAATTTTTTTATGGTAGATGTTGATAATTTCATTTAGAGTTTCTCCTTCATCTCAGACTGCGATTGTTCAGCCTATAACTTATTATTCCACTTATACCATCGCAAGAAACGATATAACATTGCATAATCAGACTTAATAAACGGGTTTTTTTTGAGAAAATTTTGTCTGTGGATTTGCCTGCTACGCCTATCCTTTACCAATTGAAAGATTGCACCTAAATGTTTCAACAGTGGCATATTTAAAGCCATAGCTCTATTTGACTTTAAAATTTCAATTCGATATTCTATTATCCAATGCTATTCTAGGAGGAAAGTAAATTGAACAGCGTAATTCGCTTATTCCTTATTTCGCTTGTTTCCATCTTAATTGTGTCCGGTTGCTCGAATCACTCGATACCGACCGCTCCCGGCGGTAATGCGGCGCTGGAAAATGCGCAGGGATCGATCACCTTAAGTCCTGATTCATCGCAGAATCAGCATTTCTGCCTTCTTTACAATCTGATTTATATCGATGTTTCAAATCATGACGATCCCCAATACGAGGTCGTTCCAGTCAGGACAGGCACAATTCACCTCAACATATTGAAATTCCTCGAGGTCACTCCCTGCACGAACTGTTTCAAACTGGTCGGGTTCAACATCCCGCAGCCCGGTTACCTTAATTTCGATATCCAGATCAAGCATCCGTTCCCGAATACAAGCCTTGATTTATCCATATTCGATGTCCGCGGGATAATTATGTTCAATGGAAGCGAAGTCTTTCCGGGATCAGGCAAAAGGATCTCCAACCCGTTTACAGGCGACGGAGCAATCCTGAATGCCGATGGTTATACATCACTCTTCAACGCCTCGACATTATCCGCGCCGGTTGGAGACTTTTTTAAATATTTCAAGGGCAAACTGGCAACTCCGGCAGCCCCGAACGCCGATGTGAACGCCTATCTCAGATTTGTGACTGATAACCCCTCGAATAATCGCAATGCTTATTACGCGGGGGATTCGGTAACCCGAACTTACTCAATGAAAATTCCGACTCCGACCTTCGTTCTCGGCTACGCGGTTGATGCGAACTGGGACATTCCGCTGGAAACCCCTGTAGATGATCCGATAACGGATTTTCCCGTTACAGCCAACTGCCCTGAAGCTTGGAAAATGATCGTCATAGAATCACCGATCGGCGATGGGCTTACAGAATGTGGCGGCGAGACGAAATTAACGATCGACCTTTACGACTGGCAGGGCAAGGATGAGTGGAATCCTGTCCGGCTTGAATGTCCGGAAATATTCGACAGCGTGATTGAAGCGACATATGTTTCCGAAACGGATGCGTACACAAGGTACGAAGCGGATATTTCAAACTCCAATTTTGCAGCGAGTGGACCTTATCCATGCCTGATATGGCATGAGGCGGTTGAAAATGATCCTGTTGGAAAACCCTGGCAGGATCTTACGGCATATCAGATTTACACCTTTGATGTAAACCCAAAAGTCGATCAAATACCGACTGCGTACGCCGTGCCAGACAAGACCACCGTCGGAGTGGGACAACCGGTTCAATTCGATGCTTCCGATTCTGTCGATAACGACTGCAATGGACAGTCGATAGTTAGTTATGAATGGCAGTGGGATTCAGGGGGAATATTTGAGGTCGGTACTCAAATAATGCAGCATGGTTGGGAAGTTGAAGGAGAGCACATGGTCCAATTGCGGGTTACTGATGATGAGGGGTCGGAAGATTATCTTGATAATAAAATTACCATTACTGTTACAGACAACCAATGCCCGACCGCATGGGCATACGCCGATCCCAATCCGCAATTTATTAATGTGCCTGTTAATTTCGACGCCAGCGATTCATATGATTCGGACGGGACAATTGTGAGCTACGAATGGGACTGGGATTTTGACGGGATATACGACGATATCGGTAGCCAGGTCCAGCATGCATGGTCCGAACAAGGTAGCTATGAGGTACAGCTCCGTGTTACAGATGATCTGGGGTGTGCAGATGTACTGGATAGTCCTCTTGAAGTCGACATTATATTCTCGGACAATATTTGTCCTACTGCAGACGCTGGATTCTCTCCCAATCAACAATTTATTAACGTGCCGGTTTCATTTTTTGATAACGGTTCGATCGATCCCGATGGAACACTCACAGCCCATGAATGGGATTGGAATAACGATGGTATATATGATGAAGATAATCCGGTCACCGAACATTCGTGGGGAGCCTCCGGTACTTATTTCGTGCAGTACAGGGTAATCGATGATGATGGATGTCCCGATGATTTGGATCAGCCTCTTGAGGTGATAATCCAGGGTACGGAAATTTTACTACCTGTTGCCATCGCGGGTGCCGACCCCAATCCTCAATTAATGGGACATGCGATTCATTTATTCGATGACGGCTCATATGATCCTGACGGTGGTTTGATAACGAATTACGAATGGGATTTCGATGCCGATGGAACATATGAAGAAACAGGCACCGAGACCTGGTTTCAATCAGGAACACCAGGGACGGTACTTGTCCAGCTCAGAGTAACTGATGACGAAGCGCAAACTGACCTTTTGGACACTCCGCTTGTCCTTGAATTTGTCAGCGGTCAGGCGCCTGTCGCTCTCGGCACGGCTGTGCCTATGACTCAACAGGAATGCGGAGCGGTTACTTTCATGGACGATGGGTCCTATGATCCCGACGGCGGATTGATTCAGAATTACGAATGGGACCTGAATAACGACGGTATTTTCGAACAATCCGGAGGCGGTGCTTACAGTGCTGTGATGACGGAGGTCGGTGTCCATTATGTTCAGTATCGCGTAACGGACGATGAGGGGATGACAGATACACTTGACAGCCCGATAGCTGTGACAATAACTAATGTTATGCCTACCGCGGTCGCTACCGCTGACAGATACTATGCGCTTCCCGATGAGGAAATAACTCTCAATGGCGGCGATTCATACGATGGCCTTTGTGGAGGAAACAATATCGTTTTATGGGAATGGGATACCGAGAATGATGGTTCATTCGAATTTTCCGGGAAGATTCTCTATCTCAGCTATTCGGATGCCGGTAATTTCCAGGTGCAGTTGAAAGTGACCGATGATGAGGGTTCGACGGATACGCTCGATATCCCATTACAGATCGTAGTTGAACCGAATTTTAATATACAGGATGTAACCCCTCCTTGGCTTCATGGCGGACCGAAAGACATCGCCGTTTATGGAAATTATGCCTACTACGCTTCCCTCGGTCCTTTTATATCCATAATGGACATTTCCGATCCGAATAATCCGGTTTTTGTATCTTATTTCTATACTACCGATAACACTATAAATCTGGAAATTGACGGAACCAACCTTTATGTAACAAAGGGTTATGCCGGTTTCAGTGTTTACAGCCTTGCGAATCCTGTGTCTCCGACATATCTTAATTCCGTAGATTCGGTCGGTTATGCGGTGGATATTGCTGTAGAAGGTGGGTATGCTTATGAAACAGTCCAATCAGAAGGCCTCCTGGTTATAGATGTAGATCCACTCGATTCAGCGCATGTCGTTAAAACGCTGTCTTCAGCTTATGGCGGCAATGGCAGTGTTACTATAGATGGCAATTATGCTTATACGGGAGGCTATTTCAGTTTATTGATTGTGGATATTGCTGTCCCCGAACTCGCATCCGTTGCCGGCACTGTGACTTTGCCAGATTTACTTGGTGACATTGCGGTGTCTTCCGGGTATGCCTATATAACGGACTGGACAGAAGGATTTAAAGTTGTCGATGTGTCTCCGCCAGGTTCCGCAAGTGTTATCAAGACAATCGATAACGGCGGATACGCTTATGGTTGTTGTATCTCCGGAAATACGGCCTATTTCACCGATGATGCGGTTGGACTGAACATTGTGAATATCTCTGACCCTCCCAATGCCGCAGTGATAAACACAATGCCTACGCAGGAAGCTCAACAAATTACACTTTTTGGGGATTATGCGATTACGGCGAACTGGGATATCGAATTTTATGATGTCAATCCCCCGCTATCGACCTGGATGACAGCTCATATAGAATCAACGCACGAAGAGGACGCTGTCGCTTACAAGAACGGATATGGATACGCGATTAACACTTCTAAAAACAGTCTGCAAGTGATCGACGTCGAGCCGGTGGATCTGGCGCACTGGGTGGCTTCTGTTCCGATAGACGATACTGCGACCTTGCACGGTTATGATATCGGCTTTTATAAGCACTACGCATTATCCGTAAATGGAAGCTCGGGATTGGAAGTATTCGATATCGCAGACCCGGAAAATCCAACCGTCGCAATGTGGATCCCGACAATGGGAGATGCTTCCGGCATTGCTATTGGTGAAGGTTACGCCTATGTCGCGGATTATGATGCAGGCTTGACTATTATAGATATAGATCCAATGGTCTCGGCGTACATAGTCAAGAATGTTCCTATCGGGTACAACGCGGTTGAGCTGGCAATTGACGCTGACTATGCTTATGTGATTACCGATACGGGCGGTCTGTTCATTGTTGATATAACGCCTATATCGAACGCATATATTGTGAAGAACGTCATTCTTTCCAGTGATGGTCTCGATGTCAGCGTTCTCGACGGGTATGCCTATGTGAACCAGATGAGTCATGATATTTCCATAGTCGACATAGATCCGCCGGAAAGCGCTACTGTTGTCAAAGAGCTTTTCTCCAATAACAACATGAATTCTGCAGTGCGAAACGGTTTTTGGTTTGTTACAGGCGATTTTTTAACAATATTCGACTCACACCCCGTGGCGGATGCATCGGAATACATCCATTTTTACGACACACTGGCGTACCACACAAAAGGAATCTGCCTGAATGCGAATTATGCATATGTCGGGGATGAAAATATCGGATTTTGCATTTTCAGACTGTGGTGAGTACCGGATTCAATCAATCAGTTCGGTGTTCTCTTGAACGGATTTCATCATTCCCCGTACATCTCCCTGTACAGCTTCAGTACCTCTTTTTCCATTTCATCTATATATGCCTCCACTGCGATTGTCCGGATGATTTTCTCACCGCGATATATCACGCCCTTATCCTTGCCCGCAAGAAGCGCGATATCGCTTCCCGCAGCCTCGCCCGGACCGTTCACAGGGCATCCCATAAGCGCGACACGAAGCGGCTTTTTTAAATGGCCCAGTTTTTCACGAAGGGCGAGAGCGACAGGGCGGATGTCCGATTCAAGCCGTCCGCATGTCGGACATGAAATGAATGTTATTCCATATTCCCGAAGCCTAAGCGATTTGAGGATTTCAAGCCCCGATTTTACTTCCTCCACGACATCGTCGGTAAGGCTGACACGGATTGTGTCGCCGATCCCCTCCGCAAGAAGTGTCCCGATACCGACCGCCGACCGTATGTTGCCTTCCCAGTTGCAGCCAGCCTCGGTAACACCAAGATGTATCGGGCAGTCGCATGATTTGGCGAGCAGACGGTTCGCGAAAATCATCTCATCGGTGTGGCTGGATTTTACCGCCACTACGATATCCTCAAAACCGGCGTCCCTGAGCATCTCGATATGCCGTAACGCCCCTTCGACAGATGCTTTCACACGGTTGCCGTCGTGTTTTTCCATCAGATCGCGCGGGAGACTTCCGGAATTGACTCCTACACGAATCGGGGTTCCGGTATCTTTGCACGCTCTCGCGATTTCATGGACGTCCGATTCCCGTCCGATATTGCCCGGATTGATCCTGATTTTATCAATTCCGGCTTTTATAGATGCGAGCGCGGCTTTCGGGTTGAAATGTATATCTGCGATCAAAGGGACATTCGTATTTTTCAGAATTTCCGGGAGAGTGGACGCGGCTTCCTCATCGGGGATAGTAAGGCGGATAAGGTCGCAACCGGCGTCTTCAAGGCGGAGGCAGTCGGCGATGATGTTACTCACGTCGGATGGTTTGCGCTTGATCATAGACTGGACGCTGACCGGTTCGCCGCCTCCGATCCCGATTTTACGGCGGCCGTCATGTCCGACAATCACTTTTCTGCATTCTCTTCGTCCGACTGATCCTGATTTATTGAACTCGATAGATCCCGGCATTTCAAACCGTCCGTGGATAGGATTTGTCCCATGTAGAGGACGTTATTAGTATACATGAAATAAAAAGGCGTATAATATATTTAACACAAATTTAACTAATCATGCCATTTCCGGTAAAACCATCAGGCAGTAATATATCATCGCAGGAAGGATTCACGGCCTTCTTCAGACGTTCTTATTTCAGCACGATTTCATGGCTCTGGTACAAAATCATGATGGTTGTCGTTATCCTGCTGACAATCGCCTGCGCATTTATCCCATTGCTGAACATACTTGGCTACGAATTCTCGGCTGTAATCGCACTGTTCACATGCCATTTCGCGGCGATTCTTGTGATACGCGAATTTAATCTTCTCAGGGGCGATCTCGCGCATAGAAGCCCGTTTACACTCGGCCCTCATTCGAGGCTGGTCATCTGGGGAGTTATTTTTGGCACTCTTTTCGCGATGGTCTGGCTTATCCTGATCCCGCTTGTATTAATCGAACTGGCCGGACTGTTTTTTTCGATTCGAAATTGCGATTCCCTTACCGGCCTGATTTTTTACCTGACAATTCCTGTGGTCAGCTCGTTTTTCACAGTGTCGATATCGTCTTTCTGCGCACTTGTAACACCCAACAGGCGAATCGCGGGATGGCTTTATTTCTTCGTGCTTATCATATTTTTTATAAGGGTCATACTCAGGTTCTGTTTCGGACACACGATCGGTATGCATGATCCGTTCCTTGGCACGATTAACCTCCCGCTTTATGACCAGGAAGCTAATCCGGATTCCGGATTTCTATATTCAAGGCTGTTTATATTCATTTTTGCCGTGTTTCTCGCAAATCTGAGCGTACTGGCCGCATGCGAGCGTTTTCAAAATTACAGTTTAAAAAACATCTTCTCGAGCGTATGGAAACCGGACCGCTTCCTTCCCGAAATTCAGACTCTTCTCCTTACAGGGATATTGCTTATTGTCGGGCTTTACTATATGGGGCCGCTCGGGATCGAGATCACGCGAAATTTTCTCGAACATGTGCTCGATGCGAAGGTTGTCTCCGAGCATTTCATTATCCGTTACCCGTCGCATGGGGAGATTGCGGATGATATCGACCGGATTGTCGAGCAGCATGAATATTATTACTGGTCGATAGTCAACGAAATAAAAACGGCACCCGAAGGCCCGATCCGGGCGTATATCTATCCCGATCTTGCGACAAAAACATTCCTGACCGGGGTAGGGTCAAGCGTCTACGCAAAACCATGGACCGGGGAGATACATGTCGAGTACAACAAGAACCAGATCGAGGCGCTGAAACATGAGCTTACGCATGTGATTTCCGCTCCGATTGGGCTGCCGATTTTTGGATCGTCGCTCCTCAGCGGTTATGGAGAGGGGATCGCGGAAGGCGTCCAGTGGAATTCCGAAAATGACCTGACTTATCACACATGGACCGCCGCTTTGCGCGAAGCCGACGACCCATTTTATGAAGGGACATTTTTTCCCCGCGATACTGCTCCTTTGAAACTGTTTCCGGAAAAATCCTCGATGCTTTCCGCCATATTAAGCAATTTCATGCCGGGAGGATTTTACGAGGGTCGGATCACGATGAACTACTATGTTAGCGCAAGCTACAACAGGTGGTTTATCGATACTTACGGAATCGACGCTTACAAAACCGCTTATATCGACAACGACACGGTTCGAGCGATCGGCTTAAGCGCACAACAAACCGATGCGCAGTGGATGAATTACCTCGATCACGTCCCGCTGAAAAATGGTGAGATAGAATACGCGAGGCTTGCGTTCGCGCCGAAAAAATTCACGGTGCAGGTATGCGCGCATGAACTCGCGGAACATGAGCGGCTCGCTGGTGAGTATGTCTCACTCAAGGACTGGGATTCCGCTTATAATGAGTACACGACGCTCCTTGATTTTTCCCCGCAGAATCCCCGGTATGCCTACTCGCAGTTGCGAATGCTCTATTACGGCGAGAAGTACGACATCGCCTTGAGAGGAATCGAGCAGGTCCGGTCGTGGGAGAGCATGGAGAGCTGGGTAACTTATCTCTCGCTTCTCGAAGGGGACATATACGCGCGAACCGGCCAGCAGCTCCAGTCGCTTGATGCGTATCAGGACGCATATGACAACGCGCTGACATCGGATATGAAAAATACCGCCACGTTGAGAATCAAGCTGCTTGAATCTCCGGCGCTTGATGAATTTCTCGCCGCGTTCATGGAGGAGGACAACGCGCGATGGCGTTACGAACGCGCGCGTACCCTCGACGATACATGGCTGCCCGTTTATTACCTTGCGGGAAGCCTGATCGCGGATCGGATGTATGTGGAAGCGCAGGAATTGTACCTTGAATGCCTCTCCCTTAATCCGGAATACGATTTCATTAAACGGACCTGTTACTATGGCCTTGGCGTATGCGCGTACCGGGCAGGCGAATATACCCTTGCCAGGGAGAATTTCTGGGAAGCGTATCGGATTTCAGAAAATATGTATCTGGAAACGCACTCCGACTGGGACAGGGTGATATCGCTGGACCGGCTCGATTCATGGGCGGCGACCATCTACGACTGGCTCAATCGCTGCGACTGGCGGGAATCGCATCCTCTTGACTAAAATTTCTATCGGGTATTAAAGGTATTATCGGGGACACCTTATTTTTCGTAGTTTGAAAAAAAGGTGTCCCCGTTCCTAAAAAAAAACGGCTGGATGCCGGTTTTAATTTTCTTTACGATTTCAATAATCTCATTCCTATGTATAACTCAGCACATTCTTTGCCTGGGGACCTTTATTGCTGATAATGAGATCGAACTGCACCTTTTCGCCCGGTGTGAGAGTCCTGTATCCTTCCCCGGGAATCGACGTGTAATGCACAAAAATGTCCGCCCCGTCCTTTGATGTAATAAATCCGTACCCTTTTTCGGGATCAAACCATTTTACTATACCGTCGGCCACATTGAACTCCTTTCTGGATGAAACAGATAGTATCACCGTGGGAATACAGTGTCAAGGATAGCGTTTTACGCGGTTTCTTCGGGTATAAAATCTACTGGCGGAATTTCAATCGCTTCCGGTTTCATAATTCCTTTCTCAATCCTCAAGCCTCCGAGGTGTCCGCCGACCAGCATCACCGCAAGTCCAAGCAGTGCATGGTCGGAAAATACCGGATACGCCGGATGATGGAACAGCGGCATCAGGATCAAAGAACCGGTATTCCATCCGATTGAGGCCCCCGCCGCGATTATAGAGGACAACATCCCGCACAACCGTCCGGTAACAGGCGACGCCTTCGCTGCGATCCATCCACCGATGTAGCTCACAATCGCCACAACCAGTAACGGGAAAAGATAGGTGCGCGGAAATGCTTTCCCGCCCCAGTCCGAAAGATCGGGGGTGAACGGAATAAATCGAAAGACCGCAAGGCAGAAAATTGAGCCGAGAACGGCGCCGAGTATCGTTCTGAAAAATACCATGACTTTAGTTGGTGGGCAGGATAGCGCCAGTTAAGCGCAAGGTCAACTAATCATTTAGGGGGAACCATTTGATTGGGGAGAATCTTCAGAGTCAGAGGTATCTCGCTTAATTTTATCGATATCGTCGGGAAGCCCGAGACGAACCACATTTTTTGCCTGGTAGCCCCTTTCGGCCTTGACCAGATCGAATTCCACGATTTCTTCGTTGTTAAGTGTGTGAAAGCCGTCTCCCAGAATAGCGGTGTGATGCACAAAGACTTCATTTTCTCCATCAATGAGAATAAACCCGTAACCCTTGTCAGGATTAAACCATTTTACCCGTCCTCTGGTCATCCGTATCCCCTTAGCAGTTAATAAGTCCGTATTTCCAAGATATCATAATATAAAAGGATGAGCAACGATAATTCATGAATTTAAATATGGATTTGTCAGCAATGGAAAAATATAAAAACGATTTTTATTTTCCGGTTATTCCAGGATTCAAACTTCATTTCTTATGATGTTTTGCGTCGGGGATTGGCACCGACCTCGGCGTCGGAAGGACCTTGAATCCATCGCGAAGTTTCAAGATTCTTTTCGGGTCTTTCAAAAGGAATACCAGTCCAAGGATGATATATATCGCGCTGAAAGTTATATGTACCCAGTCGCCGTTTATTGGGTATCCCTTCGCGGCAAGAGAATCGGCAAACGGGGAAAGGAAAAACTGCCCGATGAAAAGAACCAGGAATAAAATACCTTCTTTAGCTCCAAGCCTGAAATCGATCAGGACCGCTACGCCAAAAAACGATTGCGCCGCGGTGAGAAGAATTTCGTGCAACTGGTAAGAACCCATCGGGATAGGATTCAGAAACTGCCTGCTTGAAAGGCCGAAAACCGCTGGGATCATCCCGACCAGCAATGTCCACTGGTTGAGTTTCGACGACAGAAGCGCGGCGAGAGCCATATTACTCTGGCCGCGCAGCGAGAAAATGATCGCGACCGTGAATTCCGGCGCTTCGCTCGCAATCGGAGCGAGCCACTGTACCAGAAGAAATTCATTAATTCCGTAAAGCCTGCCTGTCTGGACGAGTCCTTCGGAAAATGGCTCCGCGTTCAGCACAATAATCGACGCGGCTAAAATAAACATCAGCCAGGTTGTCACACGTCGCGGGATTTTAGGAAGCGAGGCGATAAGCTCGGACGGCCCTTCAAATTCGATATCGACCGTGGGACGCTTGCTCGCGATTATCATGTACCAGACAAACAATGCGAAAAAGACACATGCGTCGATCCAGGTCAAAGTACCCTTGATTGGAATTACAAAAGCATAGATGGTCGCCATTCCGAGAAAAAGGATTTCGGTTGCGCTTTCCCGATGGAGGATAATGGTTTTTTTGAATTTATAGTATGCGATAAATGCGATCGTCGCCCAGCCGACGCCGATAAGAAGCCTGTTGGCTCCGGTCATGTTGGCGACCGGAAACTGCGCGTATTCGCCTTCAGGATGCTGCCCTGCCATCCATGTGAAATACATGCTGACTGCGTATTCGGGAAGCACTGCGATCAATGCGACCAGAGCTATAGCGAGTGTCTGCGAGACATCAAGCTGCACGACATCGCACGCCCACAGCACAATGAATGACGCGCCGAGGATGGCGAGCCCGCTCAAAAAAGCTTCGAGGGGAGGGGATGAGAGGTCGATCCCGCTAACTTTAAGCCAGAGTCCGGGGATGGTTACCAGGCAGGCGATTATTATCTGAATGACATTCTTATTAATTTTCATCTTTACATCAAAAACGGACAGGATGCTAACACTAAAGGAATGGTTTAGCAATCCCATTTGATGGACTGGCGATATGGAGCCAGGTTGCAGTTAGGTTGGAATTTCAGGGATTGGAGGTTTCGCTTTCAGAAGGGGTATCCGGTGGATCGGTCAATCCCGATGTACCGAGGTTATTAAGGGTGACATCATTACTCAGATTCCCCTGACCGACTGAAGTCGGGTAACCCGGAAAATTTTGATGATGCTGTTGATATGCAAGTTGAGAAGAACCAGGTGTGCGCAGGGTGCTGCTTTGACTCGGAGGTTGCTTCATACCCGGCGCGTATATGGGGATCAATAGTACAATAATAAAATATGAGAAAGTATTAATAATTAAGATTGTTCTCCACAGGTCTTTTCCCTTTAACCAGAAATATCCCGGAACAGCCTCAACCAGTAATGAAACTCCGTATGGAATCAGAATGGGGCCAGCCATCATTAAAAAAATCCGGCTTCTATAGACCCAATTAATTTCCCAACCAAGGTTCATCTTCACGATGTATGAACCAACAAGAATTGATAATATACCTGTCAAATAAAAATACCAGGGCGCCCGCATGAGAAATAGCATTGCCAATGCGAATAAAATTACGAAAAAAAGCGGGAGGCAGTCGAGTAAAATAGATGACCTGACAGTCTCTTCAGCTGGTATTCTGATTAACAGGCCGACTGTTGCGGAGACCAGGTTCACAACGATAGAAAAAGCGATAGATTGCGGTCTTGTTAAATTCGTTAATTTGTAAACCAGGAACGCCTCGATAAAAATTACGATCACCAGGATATACAACCTCATGTTGTCATCTGCGAAATACATCTGCTCAATATTGCCTTCACGGAACTGCCACGTCGAATAAGCGTTGGCGAATACGGGGATCGCCAGCAGAAGGAAGGCGATAGATGAAAATACGAAAAAAAGTAGCCTGCATAAAGTTACCTTCATACTGAAATTATACGCCTGTTATTAATAAAAAAAAGTCCCGGCGTTTTAATATCGGGACTTGTTTTTTTATCACTGATTCTTTACAGGACTTCGAAAATAAGGTATTGAAGCACACGATCCTGGGGGGTTAATCCAGGGCTCAGGGATCCCTCAGTATGATAGCTTGAATAAAAGACAGTTCCATTAGAAGGATGGAATGTCAGGGTGATATCGCGGGAGCTGTTACTTCCGGCGACATCTACGAGTGCTTTCATCCAGCTCTTAACATCGGACGAATAACCATCCACAGCTGCCCATGAGGATAGCCAACCTTCAATAGTGATTGTATCATCCGTATTTGTGACGCCAATGCCCTTAAGCCACGCCAGCAGGTCTGCATCAAGGACTGTTGCCTTAGTGCTGTCGAAACTATCGCCTTCCTGGGCAGCATCAATGGTTTCCGGAGTAGTCAGGAGCCCCGGATCTGTTCCGAAGAAGTCGATATATTCCGGCCAAAGCTGCTCGACAAAATC
This sequence comes from bacterium, assembly GCA_026394215.1. Classification (GTDB taxonomy): domain Bacteria; phylum JAJVIF01; class JAJVIF01; order JAPKYR01; family JAPKYR01; genus JAPKYR01. The sequence continues at coordinate 13,730 of JAPKYR010000271.1, read as the reverse complement.
ATAGGACCAATCGGTAGCGTAAAGCCGTCCGCCGGCTGCCACCCATGCTTTGAGGTTATCAACTTTAACGGTGTCGCCGAAAAATTCATCTTCGTAGTTATTTCCGCAGTTGATGAAGATTGTACGATAATCCTGGTAATTCGCGGGATCGCCCATAAAATCAAGGAAATTAGCATATGTAGCATCGTCGAGGGATCCGTCGCCGTCAACAAGCGTAAAAGATTCTGTGCCGATAATGAGCGAACCGGCGCCATCTACATCGCCAAGTCCGAGTTTTGCAAGGACGTTCTGGATGCTGTCATAGTTGCCAGTAACAACCGCCATCTTCTCGACACCCGCGCCCGACGATGGCAGGGTGGTGACGGCAGCGGGAAGCGCGTTAGTGCCTTCCAGGACATTAATCGTTGCTGTTTTTGTGAATGCGCCCTTGATAATTTTCAGGGTCTGCGAGCCTGTGGGAACATTATCGAGCTGGAATGAACCATTAGCTTCGCTGTAGTCATACGCGTCGTATGGCTCGGTCGGTGGGTCGCCGACAGCGGTGGATCCTTTGTCAAGAATATAGACCAACGCGCCGCTGACAGGATCAGTGCCGTTCGGAGCAAATACATTTCCGGTCAAATTCCCGGTCGTTCCGGGGGTTGTTGTTCCCCCTCCGCAACCCATGACGAACAAAAGCAGAAAACAGATCGCGATAATTGTTTTGATGTTGATCCTCATTTCGCATCCTCTCTTTTTTTAGTATATTTTCTGGAAATTAAGTCCGATATTCAAATGGCAAACCCGAATGAGTTCGAAATTGTTTCCCAAGCCTGACATTCAGAACTACATTATAGCACAATATTAAAACTGACCTATAAAAATGCTGCATTTGATTAATTCCCCGCGATTATGAAAGAATAGTATGGATGGCTCGAAGAAAAGAAAATACGGTCGATGTAAAAAATTCACCGGATCTACCCGGATTTGCCATCAGCTTCGATATTCTCGAATCCCTCTACACTAAGTACAACCATCGCTCCTATGTATCGCCCGATCCCTTACAGTTTCTCTACGATTACCCCGACCCGCTGGATCGCGAAATCGTCGGCTTGATAGCGTCGTCTCTTGCATATGGACGAGTCTCGCAGATTCTGAAAAGCGTCACGAAGGTCCTTTGTGAACTTGAAAACCCTCGGGACTTTATCGCCAGGACTTCAAAATCGCGCCTGAGGAAAATTTTCAAAGACTTCAAGCATCGATTCACGACCGGAGAAAATCTCGCAGACCTGTTATATGGGGTAGGGAAGGTGGTGCAAAAATACAAGTCGATAGAAAACTGCTTTGTCTCAGGTATTTCCGACAAAGACGAAAATATCCTTCCGGGTCTGGCAAAATTGGTAAATGAGATCAGTATGGAAGCCGGGTGCGATTTCCCGATGCTCCTTCCCGACCCATCGATGGGCAGCGCCTGCAAACGTCTGAACCTTTATTTAAGATGGATGATTCGCCGCGATGATGTCGATCCCGGCGGATGGGAAAAAATAAAACCATCGCGGCTTTTAGTCCCGCTGGATGTTCACATGTTCAGAATCTGCTCCAACCTTGCTATGACCTGCCGGAAACAGGCTAACCTTCTCACGGTGATAGAGATCACAAATGCGTTCAGGAAAATAAATCCCGATGACCCGGTGAAATACGACTTCGCGATTACGCGTCTCGGGATTCGCGAGGAATTGAGCCCCGATGCGTTCATTGATAGCTGCAGGAAGGAGTGAAAAATCCCCCGGTTTAGTTCGTTAATTGATTTGTTAAAACTTGGAAAATGCTGCATGTAACTTCAGTATGAGTTAAAATACCTTATCTGAGATTTTCGGAAGCAGATGAATATTTAGTTACCAAAATTAACCGGTCTTTCAAAGACGGAGGAATTATTATGGCAGAATTAAGCGACAGGCTGCATAAAAAAATGAACGAGCAGATACAGGAGGAAATTTTCTCCGCCTATCTCTATTATTCGATGTCCGCATGGTTTGAAACGAAAAATCTCCCTGGATTCGGACACTGGATGCGATGCCAGGCGATGGAGGAAATGATGCATGCTCACCGGTTTTATAACCATATGCATGAACGTCGCCGCGCAGTCGAGCTTCTCGAAATTAAAAAACCGGAGTATAAATGGGGATCGCCGCTTGAAATATATCAGGCAGCGTTTGAGCATGAACTTCATATCACCGGTAAAATCCACGACCTTGTCAAAATCGCGAACGAGGAAAATGATTACACCGCGGAAGTCGGGCTTCTCCAGTGGTTTGTGAACGAACAGATCGAGGAGGAAGAGTCCACAGACGCCGTCGTCCAGAAGCTGAATATGATCGGCGAAGATAAGACCGGACTCTATCAGCTTGATAAAGAACTTGGGATGCGCGTGGTCGTTGTCCCGCCTCTTTTCAAATGGTAATTATTGTAATTTCAAACGGGATTTTTGGATAAATTATGCCTATCGATTTTGAAACCGATGAAGTGATCAGAATCGCCGAGAAGATCGAGGAACGGGGCGTCGAGATGTACCGTCGCGCGGCAAGTATCTATACCGTTCCGGAAGTCAATAAACTCCTGATCAGGCTTGCACGCGATGAAGATACGCACAGGGAGATTTTCAAGGCCATGCGGGAATCCAATTCCCATTCCGGTGGAATTGTCATTTCAAAACCACAGGACAAGATGGTCGTCGATTACCTTGGAGTTTTTTCGGATGAGATTATTTTCGGGGACGATGACGATCCCCTTGTCTCATTGACAGGTGAAGAGAGCCTTGATGAGGTTCTTGATATCGCGGTCAGAAAAGAAATGGAGTCGGTCATGTTCTACCTCGGTATGAAAGAGGCTGTGCGCGACGAGCATGAGCGGAATAAAATCGATCAGATTATCTGGGAGGAACTCGGTCATTTCGCTTCCCTTAAAAATGAACTAGCGAAATTAAAGGGCAAACTGAACTAGCTACTCGCAAATGGGGCTGTTGAAATAACGGATTTTTAAAGCAGTTTATGTAGGACAGGCTTTCCAGCCTGTTACTGAAACCATGATGAATAAAGGCAGGCAGCGACAGGCTGGAAACGACAGGCTGGAAAGCCTGTCCTACATAAATTGCCCAATATAAATTGTGCTGCATGAATAGGGCCATAACCATTATTAAACAGCAGTAAATCTAAGGAGCAATTCGATGATCGAATCCACATTAGAAGTTCTGGAAGGCCTCAAACACGCTATCCAGGCCGAAGCCGACGGATACATGTTTTATCTGTTAGCCGCCGAAAAGACAAAAGATGAAACCGGCAGAAAAATGTTTCGCATCCTTGCCGATGAAGAGCTTCTGCATAAGGATGTTTTAATAGCCCAGTACAAGTCGGTAGCCGTTACAGGGCATATCGATATTAATCTAAACATTGGAAGGCAGTTCGATTTCAGCTCCAATGAAATATTTTCTCCCGAAATAAAAAATCGGATAAATGAATCCCAATTCGAGATGAGCGCTCTATCGATCGGTATTACGCTGGAAATGTCTTCAATGGATTATTACAAAAAGCAGGCGGGAAAATCGTCCGATACCGCTATTAAGGCTTTTTTCAACGAGCTTGCCGGCTGGGAGCAGATGCATTACCAGGCGCTTCTTCGCCAGCAGGAAATGCTGCAGGATGATTTCTGGTCGCAAGGCGGATTCGCGCCGTTCTGATAATTGAACCTGCTCATGCAATTCGTAAAATGCGACTCCGGAGCATTGATGGTTCTTAATTTTTTCACGCGCCAGAGTCGCATGTTACGGAAACTTTTGCCAAATTAATGTAAAGCATGCCGAAAAGATTCCGACAGTATAACTTATAAGGTTTAGAACGATTGAACCATTTCCGCATGAAATTGGTTATAATATAATGTTATGTGCCCGGACTAATTTTCGCCGGGTGAATTGGCAACCGCGACCTTCATGATGTAGCATTATGCTAAGGTGAAAATCAAAATGAGACCAGAAATGAGTTTATCCCGACTGAATACACTCGCATTTATTGCGGGATTTCTGATATTGTCCGCCGCATCACCCGCATTTTCCCAGACCTATAGGCCATTCGAGCCGATTCCAAGGGGCGAAATGTATGAGCAGCAGTTTCTGGCAGATTTCTTCGACGCCCTGGGAACACTTCCCGCAAACCTAAGTTTGGTAGACCAGAGCGAGACGGTTCGTCTGCTCGTTATGGCCGGTTCTACGGCGGAACGCGGAGACACGCTTGAAGCTATCTCTATGTTTGGTCTTCTTCCCGATGTCATTTCCGCCCAATTTCCTTTTATTACAACCATGAAAGAAGACCTTCAGATTCCCGATATCCTCCAGCCATGGTATCAGAATGAGGATGCCCGAAATTATCTTTTTTCTTTTTACGAAGAAGCATGGCTTCCGCATCCCGAATACCGGGATGATTACATAAGTTACCGCGACGACACTATGGGACGCGCATCCCGCCGCGATCCTACAGTCCCCGCGGTCTGGATTCTGGGACATCTCGCCGACTACGGTTTCGTACCCGACAGGGAGCTTACCGATGACGATCCATACCTTTTCCTGTGGGACCTCCTCACGAGCGTGACGGTGTATGCCCAGCGATGCGGTTTCTATGGCCTTCAATACGATCAGTATAACGAACTTGCGTATAAAACCGCTGTCGTGAATAAGGTCGGGGAGAAAATATACGATGCTCATCAGGAAGCATCGCGTCGCGAGACCGGAAGGGGATTCTGGTCCGACTTGATTAACAGCCATAATCCGTTTGAAGTCCCAGCTCAGAATGGTGAAACCGGCACAGAAACAACTCCAGTCTCAGGTGCTGAGGAAACCGGAACAACCGCTTCCGGTACATCAGAAGCGCAGGATGATTACGATCTTTTCCGTCCACCACCAGAAACCGCGCCATCCGGGACCGAAGAATCAACTGAAGATCAGGCTGCGACAGATGAAACTATCGAGGGATTAGTTAATAATCTTGAAGACAGGATGGGCGAAGTTGTCCCTCCTGCGGGAGAAGCCCCTGCCGAAGAAGTAGTCACGGAAGAGACTCCGGTTGAAGAAACTCCGGTTGAAGAGACCATTACCGAAGAGCCCGGCGCGACTACAGATGAGTCAACTGCAACTGTAGAAACTCCGGTTGAGGAAACCATTACCGAAGAGCCCGGCGCGACTACGGATGAGTCAACTGCAACTGAAGAAACTCCGGAACAGGTGACTGAAGAAGTTCCTGGGGAAGGTGAGCAAGCTGTCCCGGACGAATTCCAATACGAAGGCGGACCAGATCGCACCCCGTCGGAGACAGCACCGGAAGAAGCTCCTCCAGGTGAGCTTGGAAATTACGCCACGGTTCGGCTTAAGGAAATCGCCGACCAGCTCGCGGTCGATATCGGCGCCCTCGCGAATGATCTCGGCAGCGAAACAATCGACCTTGTCGTCCTCTATAACGATGTAAATGTTACCGACGAAACCATCGTCAATGCGGAGCAGAGATATATCGCCAAACGTGAGGCGTTTCTCGCCGGTCTAGCGGTCTGGGATCGGTTCAACATGGAGATTTACACTCCCCTCACGCTGGCGGATTTCAACGACCTTGTCGCCGCCGATTTGAACTCGCCATATTTAAATATCAAGGCGAATGCCGCACAGTGGGCGCAGGTGCAGGCGTACGAGGCGCATTTCGATGAGGCGTTCGCGCAGATTGAAGACGGCTTGAGGAATCGAAGGGACGAGACCGATGTTATGGCTGCGGAGGCCGCTGCGCTGACAGCGTTCCTCGGCGATTTCAACGACCGCATTAAGGAAATCGAGGACCTTCTGTCCGGCGCAATCACCGCGCCTCCGGAAGGAACCACCACAACGCCCGAATAAACGGGATTTCATTTCTCGGATAGCTGTTACATGCCGTGGACGGTAGGATAACAGCTACCGAATATAAACATCTTTAGTACCCCTCACCCCCTTTCCCCCTCTCCGATTTTGTACAGGGAAAAAGGGGGTGAGGTTTTTTATTGCGATATTTTCAGTTGCTTTTAATCCCATTTCCTGTTAATACATGAATCCAATGCGCCTTGCCTTCATACAAACCTCGCCAAGAATCGGTAACACTGAGAATAACTTATCTCAGGCATACAACCTTATCGAGAGAGTTAAGGAAGCCGACCTTGTTGTGCTTCCCGAACTTTTCCACTCCGGATACGCCGTCCGAAGTAAAGACGAAGCGGAATTCCTCTCAGTATCAGCCGATGAGATGAGTACCCCGCTCGCGATGGCGGTCGATGCATCCAGGCTTTTCAAAATGCACGTTGTCGCGGGATTTCTTGAGCGCGTTAAATCGGATGGGCTTTACAATTCAGCGTGGCTGATCGGCCCCGACGGGATTATCTCTAAGTACCGGAAAGTACATCTTTTTAACGATGAAAAGGACATTTTCAAGCCGGGCGATAAACCATGCGATATAGTCGCTATCGGTGGAACCAGCGGGGCGAGGGCCGCAATGCAGATATGCTTCGACTGGATTTTTCCCGAACCGTGGGGACTTCTGGCGTGGGGTACCGGTCCCGGAACCGGCGCTCAGATAATTGCCCATCCCGCGAATCTTGTCCTTCCCGACGCGTGTCCGCTTGCAATCCGTGCCCGTGCTATGGAAAATCGGGTATATATTGTTACAGCCGGACGGGTAGGGACCGATCCCGGTTCGGAAGGTGAAATCGAATTTCGCGGCGGAAGCAGAATTGTCGCGCCTGACGGTTCGATCCTTGCCGCCGGTCACGATAATAAAATCGATTGCGCCCTTGTCGAAATTAATCCTGCATGGGCGGATGATAAAAATATAACGCCTCGAAACAATATTCTTGAAGAACGTTTCGAAACTCAAAATGGAGACCAACCTTCGTCGAAAGCAGCCTCTTATGACAGAAAGCCAAAATATTAATTCTCCGGATCAGGACCCGGTTGAAAAACAGGTTCGGAAAACATCCGATTTTTCAAGGTTTGTCGCAATCGACCTGGAGACCACCGGCCTGAATCCTGCCGAGGGTGAAATTATCGAGCTTGGCGCGGTCCGGTTTGTGAATCGCGAAGAGCGCGAGATTTTCCGCGTCCTTGTAAAACCCGAACATGGCCTCCCGGAAAGAAACCGACGTCTGACCGGAATCGAGCCTTCGATGCTCGACCATGCGTCGGATCCGAAATCCGCCCTGCAGAATTTTGTCGAATTCATAGGCGATGATCTTCTCGTATCTCACAATGCGCCATTTGATACGAGTTTTCTGGAGCACCATCTTAAGAAAGCCGGGCTCGAATTATTCGATAACCCGGCGCTGTGCACTCTTCATCTTGCCGCGATAATCAACCCGGAGGCTGCCTCTCTCCAGCTTGGTAACCTTGCCAATATCTGGAAAATCGAGGTAATCGACAAGCACAGGGCGCTTCAGGACGCCCGAATGGCCGGACGGTTGTTCGTCAAATTGGTTGATGAAATCGCGGAATGGTCAAGATGCTTCATAGCGCATCTTGCATCTTATCGCGGAAAAAGCGTCGATCCGATATTCGACCTTTTCGATTTAATGCTCAAAGATAATCCGGTTGATTCGGACACTTTCGACCTCGGTCGGGAAATTATTCATCGTCTTGAAAATCCCGGCATGGATACTCCGCTGCCTCTTATTAAACTGCCTGCAGGGGTTAAGCCGCCTGCGATTACTGTCGACAAAGAGCTTTCAGGCGAAATAATTAAAGCGTTCAAACGAAGCGATGTAACTTTGATCGATGACCTTCGACCGGGTACTGCCCCCTCATCGTTATCGATCCCGATTGGCGCGAAAAATTCCCCGAAATTTGTGGTCGCGATCCCCGATGAAAATTATCTCCCGCTGATTCTCGGTGAAGATAACGGCGTCGATGGGTATGCGGAACCCGACGGAGCATTTTTTCTTGGTTCGCGAAGCGATTATGTCTGTACTCAGAATGCCTTTGAATCCGATGGCCGACCGCTTGGCTGGCTTGAGCTAAGCCCGTTCGAACGCGTCGTGCTTGCGCGATGGCTCGCCGGAACCCATACGGGCAGGATAGCGAGAGTCAACTGGTGGCTTCTCAATAATTTTTCCGGCCTGAAGGGACATCTGAATATTCTGGGCATTTCCTCTGCCGAGTGCGACAATCCTGGCGTTGAAAATTCCGGGAATTCCTTCGTCGAACTTGCGCGGTCGAAAGCTTCAAATGCCGGACGGGTAATAGTTACGCAGAAGCATATCTGCATGCGAAATACCGGCGATAATTCACAGGGGCGGCTTCTCGATACGTTCGATACGTGCATAATTGAAAATGCCTCGCAGCTTATCGACGCAGCCCGTGAAACGGAAAGCTACAACATTGAGCTTGACGCCATGATCCGTCGGCTCAAGGCGCTGGCCTATTTCCACAGGGACGATAGCACTGGTTTTCTGATAAGCATAAACAAAGCCCTTGATCAGTTTAAGGACCTTACCTCAACTTGCAGGGACACAATAAGTGAAATCCGAAATACCCAGCAGAGCGAAAGCACCCGTCCGATTTATGTAGGCGGCGACACCTGGGACGATGAGGAATTTTCCGAACTTGCCGGTGCACTCGATCTTGCCTGGAACGGCTTGTCAAAAGCGATTCAGGAAATTGAGGAGAATCCGGGGATTGATGCATCCAATAAATCAATCGTGAAAATCCTCCGAAATGCCGCCGAGACAATCAAGGTTTTCAGAAAATCCCCTTCCGGATGGGCCGCATCTATCGAGGGTGTTCCGGTGAGAAAACCCAAGCGGGTCACGCTGAAAGTTGTCCCGGTCGATGTGGGGCATATTATCAAACGTATGCTCGACGAATCGAAATCCGGCGTTGTCGCGGTCGATCGTCATCTCAGGTATGGCGATTCTTTCGAGCAGTTCAAGCAACAATGGAATCTGATTGCTGATTACCCGGTTTCCGAAATAGTCCTTGAAGATTCGTCGCTTGTCCTACCGGAGCTTTACATTCCGGAAGATGTGACTTCCCCCACCGCGCGATCCGGCCGGAAGTATCACTGGGAAAAATACATGGAGCGCACCGCGAATCTCCTCAAAATGGTCGCGGAAACTCTGGGGGGCAGGACTATCGCGGCATTCAGCGCGCATCACGAACTTCGACGGGTGCGCGAACTTCTCGATAAAAATCCACCGTCGGATTGTATCGTCCTTGCTCAATATATGGACGGGACCAAAAGTTCTCTCGTCCGTGAATATCTCACAAATCCCAAAACCCTTCTGCTTGGCGGAAGAAATTTCCTGGATGGCGTTGACCTTCGTCCAGCGGGTTTTACGGTTCTTGTGATGGTCAAGCTTCCCTTTGCGTCGCCCGAGGAACCCGTACACCGCGCAGCGCTTGATGAAATCGAGTCGCATGGCGGCGACGGGATGGAAACCTACCTCGTTCCTCTCGCGGTTGAAACATCGAATCGCTGGATCGACAGCCTGATCGCGGGTCCGATTCCAGATAACGCCGATCCCGGAAAACCTCCGGGTGCCGTAATTCTCCTCGATCCAAGAGCGGTCAGAAATGAATGGGGCGAAAGCTTCGTTAATTCCCTGAATGCAAGCCCTGTGTATCGCATGCCGTTTATCGAAATCAGAAAGCGTCTTGCGGATTTGAAGGGAAGATAGTCGGGTATTAAACGAAGTATTAATCATTTTTGGCTATGAGGGTATTTACGGGGACACCTTTTTTTGCCTGGCGAGAGGTTAGTATAAGTCAAGAATTTCACAGGCAAAAATAAGGTGTCCCCTTTCCCGATCGCTAAAATCGATTCGATTTCTTACGGATTTCAGGCTCATTTGACGATTATCCACTATACCTGATTATGTCGCAATATGCATGATGGCATTTTGTAACCTGGTGCAGTTTGCAACAATTTAGTTTAATCTTATCAGTTTTATGTGGAAAGCCCATTCCTGAACGCCGGGGAGTAATTTCTGCATGCCTTTATTCATCGGGATTTGGGGGTGAAAATATTTGATAGCTTGAAAATTTCCCTTTTCCATGAAAAGATTCTAATTTGGAACGCAGACTGCATAAAATACTATCGGATACGAGTTTTAGGAGGTGCGGGTAACATGAATTTGTTGCCCGCATTTTCTTTTTTAGGCCAGACATACGTGCCCCATTCTCATCGTACCTTCCAGACGCTATAATTCCCCCCAATACCTTTAAGGACACTTAATTTGAACGATCCAGAGGCAACAAATTCTACCCCTGATAATCCCATTAAAGAGGATTATAAAATGGATTCTTTAATTGACCTGAATGGCGCCCCTGAAAGTCGCGATCATGTGGACTTTTCCGATACATCTGCATCCGATGCAGCAACCAGTATTCTAAAACCCCGTGAATCCACAGTGGCTGAACAGAGATCAATTGGACTCATTTTCGGACTTATCGGCCTTGGAGTGAGTATTGGCCTGTATTTACTCGCGACACTTATAATCTTGATTGTGGAGGAAGAAATATCTGATAGTACTTTAGTGATACTGATCAGTGTCTGCTTAATCCTGACCGGGGTTAATGTAGGAGTTGCCGTTCTGCTTGGATTATCGCGGCTCAGGGTGACCGATGGTCATGCGATTCATTCGATCGTCGCGACCGATGACGGTAATGAGATCGTTCGAAAGACAATCATGTATCACCGTAGACAGCGTAGAAAAGCGGGGCTTGAAATCGCGAAAGTTCCATCATTTCAATTCCGATCATCGCAAAAATTATTGAAGACGCTATTTTCCGGAAACAATCATCCTACTGAATTTAGTTGCGATGGCGTCACCCTCTTATATTCCGAAAAGGACCAGGAATATAAAATCCCGGTTGAGATGATCGAGTCTGCAAAGGTAGTCAAGGTCCAGACCCAGTATGGGATCACAAAATGGGACGTAAATCTGAAAACCAATCTGGCATCCGGCTACGAAAGGGTTATCGTCGATGCTCTTCAGCTACAGAATTCAGAGGAAATCGAGCAGTACTGCCGCGCGATCGCGACATCGTTCCCGGAAAAAGACGATGGGTATTGGGATTAGATGTCCAGGATCATGTATCAGAACCGCGCGCGTCAGCAAGTGGTCTACCAACTACACTCCCCTACATTCCTGCACCTATCAGACCAAATATTAACGTGATCCTGGTAAACCCCTTGCTGACGCGCGTGGTTCTGATACGATATGTCGTTGATAGTAAATAATTGAAGCTTCTAAACATCCGTTACGTATGGTATAATATTTCTTTATGACATAGTCCTGTATTCATCATCCATATGCAGAAAAAGTCCAAACATAAAAATACCAAACCCTTCAGACTTGTCGCCGATTTCGAACCCGGCGGCGACCAGCCTCGCGCAATCGAGGAAATGATCGACGGTATTAATAAAGGCTGCAAAATGCAGACTCTCCTGGGCGTCACCGGTTCCGGAAAAACCTACACGATGGCGAAATTGATCGAATCGATCCAGCGTCCGACACTTGTGATTACTCACAATAAAACACTCGCAGCGCAACTCGCAGCCGAATACAAGGCGTTTTTCCCCGACAATTTCGTCGGCTATTTCGTGAGCTACTACGATTACTACCAGCCGGAAGCATACGTCCCCGAGCGCGATCTCTATATCGAAAAAGACAGCGATGTCAACGAAGAAGTCGACCGCATGCGTCACGCAGCGACCCAGGCCGTACTCACGCGCCGCGACGTCATCATTGTCGCGACCGTGAGCTGCATCTATGGCCTCGGCGATCCCACCGAATACACCGACATGTCGATCGACCTCATTGTCGGAGAAGAATATGATCGACGTATATTCCTCCGAAAATTAATCGACATGCAGTACCTTCGCAACAACCTCGAACTCATGCGTGGTGCTTTCCGCGTGAAAGGCGACACGATCGAAATCTACCCGGTGAACGAGGAAGTCATCATCCGCGCGTCGTTTTTCGGCGACCAATGCGAAAGCCTGTCGAAAATCCACCCGGTCACCGGGGAAGTACTCGAAATCCTGAATGAAATATCGATCTTTCCCGCAAGCCATTATGTTTACACGCCTGAACGCCAGGACCGGATTCTCGACAATATCGCGAAGGAACTCGATGTCCAGTACAACAAATTTCTGAAAGAGGATAAGAAACTATACGCCGAACGCCTGAGAGACCGCACTCTCTACGATATCGAGTGTATACGCGAACTCGGCTTCTGCTCGGGGATCGAGAATTACTCGCGCATTTTTTCCGGTCGCGAACCCGGCGAGCCTCCCGCGACGCTGGTCGAATATTTCCCGGACGATTACCTGATGATCATCGACGAGTCGCATCAGACTATCCCGCAGCTTCACGGGATGTATCGCGGCGACCAGTCGCGAAAAATAAACCTTGTCGACTACGGATTCCGTATTCCTGCTGCACTCGACAATCGCCCCTTGAATTTTGAGGAATTTGAAAAATTCATCAACCAGGTGATTTTTACTACCGCGACCCCCGGTCCGTACGAACGCTAGCATTCCGATAAGACAGTCGAGTTGATTATCCGTCCGACCGGTCTGATCGACCCGAAAGTCGTGATCCGAAGCGTGAAAACGCAGGTCGATGATGTGATGGACGAGATTTCGAAACGCTCCGAAGCGGGCCAGCGGTCGCTTATCACAACACTCACAAAAAAAATGTCCGAGGACCTGACCGACTATCTTGAGCGGATGGGGCATCGCGTCCGATATCTGCACTCCGAAATCGATACATTCGACCGAGTCCGGATTTTGCGCGACCTTCGGAGGGGCGATTTCGATGTCCTTGTCGGAATCAATTTGCTCAGGGAAGGTCTCGACCTCCCCGAAGTCAGCTTTGTCGCGATCCTCGACGCCGACAAGTCAGGATTCCTTCGCACCGAAACGTCGCTGATCCAGACCATGGGACGCGCGGCGCGCCATTCAGACGGCTTGGTCATCCTTTACGCCGACACGATGACGCCAGCGATACAAGGTGCGGTCAGGGAAACCAACCGCAGACGCGAAATCCAGGAAGCGTACAACAAAGAGCACGGGATCACGCCGACCTCCATCCACAAGGATATCAGGGATATCGCGGGGGACATGGAAGCGGAGGAGGCAGCGGTCGCGTCGCAGGAAGGCGGGACAATTAATTTCGAGGGGGTCGAATTAACGCGCGATGAGATTCCGGTGATTGTCGATATGATCCGCTCCGAAATGCTCTCCGAGGCGAACGATCTCAATTTCGAGCGTGCCGCGGAGTTGAGAGATGAAATCCGTATGCTGGAGGAATTTTTAATCGGGAAAGCCGATCAGCAGGCGGCCAATAAGAAAAAAAGAAAACGGCGTGCGACGACGCCGGGTCAGGCAAGGCAGGCAAAGTTAAGGCGGAGAGGTAGTAGGAGCAGGAAGTATAGGGGGTAGGGATTGTCAGTGTGGTCATCTACGGTCCAAACCTTGCGATGAAAATGTTTTGCATACTGGTCGAGACAAGCTGAGTTTCATTGGTTTCACCCCGACCGAATATCACGGTACCGGTGAACGGTCCGGAAACGACTATCGAATTATCCGAAAGTGCGGTAACTCCGGAGCCTGCTTCGAAACCTGATCCCCCAACATGTTTCGCCCATGCCAGCGTTCCGTCAGGATTGTAACGGGCTATGAAAATGTCCTGGCTCC
>JAPKYR010000024.1 GCA_026394215.1 bacterium | reverse complement strand
AAGGCGAGATTTTTTTCATCGACGCGATTTTTTTTCTGGTTTCGGTTATCGACGACTAGAAGTCCGACAAGATTAAAAGCTTTGCATTTGACGCATTCGGTGAAATTCAGAACCTGTTCCTTTCTATAAAACGGGCATTCTTCCTTACAGAGCCAGCACGTATTCCATCCGAAAGCCTGCACAGGACAACTGACCTTGTCGCAATCGTACATATCGTAACACGTTTTTTCTTTCTTGGTCATGAGCGGCACAGTCACGAGATTTTTGGAAAGGTTGTAATTTTTAATAAATTCGCGATCGGGATTGCGCGACCCGTCGCCGAAGAAAAGGCTTCTGCCCTTGAGCATGGCGTCCTTGAGGAAATGATCCTGGCGCATATCTATGTCCATGAAATGGTAGCCCATGCCGTTCGAATCGAGGCGTATTCCCTTGAGGACATTTGTCTGACGGTCGAGGAGGAGGAGGAATGTGTGCGGAAGGCCGAATTCATCGGCAAGGCCGGCAAGTATGGTTTCGACGATGTCAGGGATATGCGTCGATTTCAATAAATTCATGGATAATTGATTCAGCTTGGATAGTGAGCGGGTTGCGTCCTCGAGGAGTTCGGTTCGTCTTAGGAGCTGTATGTTAACCAGCTGGAGGTCCTCGGAGATAATCTGATTTATCGCCATAACGAGCAGGAGGAAACCGAGTGGATCAAGCAGGCTTCGCAGTATGAACGGAAACATTGTGTCATTACCGGGATTCAGGTCGGTGATGAGGTAGGCCATGTACGCCAGACGTCCGAAAGTCATGAAAATGAAAAATCCCTGGGTGTAAACATATTTCTGCTTCGACTGGGACATCAGTGTGAAAAACGCATATACCAGAAGGAAAATTTCCTGGACCGAGAAAACAATTTCCCAGGCGAAAACGCGAGGCTGTCCGAAAAGGTTGAATGTACCTTCCTGGGTTCCGGAATCGGTAAGGACTGTAGAAAGGATGCCGGAGAGTATCGCGCTCAGGCCAAGTGTGATCGCGACCCACCTTAATACAATATGAAAATGGCTGCGGTCGCTCAGTCGACGGTTTACCAGACCGTGGACGAGAAGAAGGATTCCCCCTGCGGTCAGGGAATTGCTGAGTATCGCCCAGAATGGGGAAATCATCAGTAGTTTTGAATTCAGGGAAACGTTCTGAAGGATTTCAACAATGAGGGCGGCGAAGTATAAGGCGAGTCCCCATGTGAGCGAGCCATAGTCGGTTTTTTTCTGCCGGTTGGATTCAAGTAGCATGTAGAACAGCCCTAGGCAGACCATGACGAACTCGACAAAGGCGAGCCCGAGCATTCCGCCGGACTGTTCGAATTGCAATTGCATAATTGTATATAAATTATACAGCATTTGTGGAGATGAAACATGTGCTGGCATTGAATGAGTTCATCCTCGAAATGATTTAGCCTTGGCGTTATCGATTGCAAGCCAATGGATCGGGGACTGGCAACTCGATTTTGCCGTGCGAAATTATTAGAAAAGTGAAGTTTTATATAACGGCAAAATCGTGTTGCCAGTCCCCTCCACTTCATCCATTAGAATCAGTTGACGCAATTGTCCAAACAGACGATAATATTTTACAGGTGATAAAATGAGCGATAGAACAGAAGCAGTATTGATAATCAAAGCGCTGGAGGATGGGGTCGGGGTGCTGTTTAACTGTGTGGATGATGGGCACGCACCGGTTCCTGAAAGGCTGGATAAGGGGGAGGTGCTGATAATTGCAGCGCCTGAGAAGGGAGAAGGAATCAGGATCAGGGGACATGCGGAGATTTATGCTCCCGAGCACTGCGTGAATTCAGAGAGCGGGCTGGTTATAGGGGCCCGGCTGGAAGAGAAATAAAGGGCTAGTCCGGGATAGGTTCCTCGTATTTTTCAAGGCGGCAATGTCGAGCTACACTGGCGGTAGTGTCCTGAATGCTTAAGGGTTTCTCGCGGATCAATTTTCTTATAAACGCGCTTGCAATCGGCCACTGACTTCTACCGTGACTGTAAAGCGTACTCAGGCCAAAATTGATAAAAGGCCAGAAATTACGGGTTTTGGCGAGATCCCGTGATATTGCGATCAGGCGGTCTGTGAGCGCGTTGTAGTAAATCGATCCGAGAAGGCCGGATTTCCTTCCGAACGTGAATCGTCCCGGCCGCCAGATTCGTTCATATTCGTATACTGAATGCGCGAAATCATTGGTCCCGTCGGGCAGCCATCGATACGGCTCCCACGGATTTTCCGGATGCACGAGAACCTGGATAATCGCGTCGATGGAATTATTAAGTAAATCGTCAAGACGCGACATTCTCGGGCTTGCGGCGATGTATTTCTCAAAATCATCATCCGGATACGATTTCAAAATCGCGCGGTAAATATCGATGGAGCAGAGGATAACAAGGTGATAGTAATCAACAATCGCAGTGAGTTTTTCATCCGTCAGGGGTTGGAAATAGACATATCCCGGTCCAAGTTGCTTTTCGAATCCGTTAAGAATTCGCTTGCTCGCTTCGAGGACTTCTCCCTTTGTCGGGATTGAGAGATCGATATCGAGCGAGTCGATGAAGTTCCGTTCGCGGGAGTAACAGAGGCAATCGACAAGCATTTCCGCAAGCCAGTGATCGGCTGTATAGAGCTCGATCCGCACCGATGCGATACTTATCGACTCCTCCTCGATCTCGGGGCGGTAATATCCGGCGAGCACACGGCGCGAGTTGACCCAGCCCTCGCATCCTGCATGGGGGATTTTGTGCGCGAATTGGTCGGACACCTGATGCGCAAGCCATCCCAGCGCCCATGCGCGTCGCGTTGGATAGTTACCGTTTTTTTTTATTTCGTCGAGAAGGTAGGAGCCCATGATAGGGGCACCCGTAAAATAATTCGGGATTGTATTATGCGCGTACTCGAACCATCGCTCTCGGTTGCGAAGGTAATTAGCTTTTATCAGGTCGGTCGAGTTTGATGAATTTATGAAAACGTTTCGGAGGGAAGATTCAGAAATGACTTCTTTAATTTCGGGGTTGGGGATCTGGTCAGGATTGATCTTTTCCAGCGCGCGTTTGTTGAGATAGAAATGGGTAACCGGTCCCCACATGAGGAGGATTTGTATTGGGAAGAGGAGAATTGAAATGAATAGAGATCTGAAATTCACTATCAGATAATACACCAGCATGGTGAATATGAAAAATTCAAGGTTGATTTTTCAGTCCGTAGGAGCGGGAGGGCCGACGATAGTATTGGTTTCATTGAGAAGTCCATCTATCTGCGTCTTGATTTCCTCGTTATAAAGAACTATTCCCACTGTTTCAATGTGTTCGAGATCGGCGAACGGGAGGATATGAACATCGAACGCACCCTGCTCCGGAAGACTAATGATCTCGACGACTTCCCCTATCCTTATCCCGGATGGAGTAATACCCGAAAGTCCGCTGGTAACGATAGTATCATGGATGCTTATGTCGGCGGACGGGCTGAAATAGTCGAGGACCAGCATTCCGGGAGCTAAATCGCCGCTATCGCCGCTTGAATTCAGGCTTTCCCACTGAGTATTGTCGCTTCCCCTGACGACGCCGATTTCGCGTGAACGCTGGTCGATTACTCCGAATGAACAATCCGGGCTGGAAATCAGCACCATACGCGAGACCGCGGCACGTGTCGCCACAATTCGTCCCACGACCCCCTGCGAATCGATGACCGGCATCCCGACCTCCACTCCATCGGCTAACCCGCGGTTGACAATCGCGGTTGAGAAAAGGTGGTAAGTGTCTCTATAAACAATTTTCGCCGCAAGAAGATCGTAACCAATGCTCGAACTTAATGGTTCGATCCCAGCCTGGTCCTGAAGAGTCGTTACCAGCTCATGCAGGTAAGCATTTTCTCCTTCTAACTCGCCCGCTCTTGTTCTTAATTGTTCGACCTCTTCCGCTGTATAGGCGGACGGTTCTCCGGATTTAAAAAGGCTCTCCATGCCCCTTAGAATCCAACCGGGAAAATCAAGCAGCCCGACCAGAAGTACGATTATTACCAGAATGCCAATAATGGCTACTGTAAGCGCGATGGGTTTGATTCTGCGTCGGGGATACATAAGGTGTCATGCCTGATAAGCGTCATTCATCAATCTGGTCATCATTTTTTTCGACATGGTTTTCCCTTGGACTCTGCCCGCCAAAAACAGCATCGGTCCAGGCTTTCGGTACAGTAATGATAGAGCGTTCTTCGGCCCCCCCCAGTGTCTTGAACAGCATCACGAAAAAGACCACACATGTAAGGAAAAGCATCCCGTAATCCATCAGGGTTGGAGTCTGGGGAGCATTGGTAACTATTATTGTCCGTATTAAAAAAATCGCGATTATGTAGGATAGCCCTTTGGCGAGAAGTTCCTGAAGATTTGCGATTGTCAGGAGGTAGATGAGAAGGAGGATTTCAAGCATGATAAGCGTGATTACAAGGATAATGAAAATCCTCAGCCTCGCGACCATGGTTTTGTAACCATCGATACCAAGCGCTGTCTCTCCATAGTACGGATTGTTAAAAATTAAATTAGTCATACTGCTGAGCGTAAGTACCGTCGGGAAATGCCAGGATCCGGCCGGATTATTCCAGTCGCCCGGAATATAATAAGCGAAATTAAACCTGATAACATATGCGTCGAACGGATAGAAATCCCTGCCATCGGGAACATCGAGAAGGAATTCGCCGAAATCGACCGTGACAAGCCTGTCGCCGGTCGGGTTGTGGAATTCTGCGTCGATATCGGTTTCGCGGTGATAATCGGGAATCAGGTTTTCGATCCTCATGATGATCTGGTCGCCGGGATCAAGCGTATCGAATGGCGCAGATGCGCTGTCAATTACGGCATAGGCATTGAATTTCAAGCTTCCGGATTCGGAATCCTGCCCGAGAAGCCGGAAGTATGTATCAACTGGTTCGTCTTCCGTATATTCGGGTGTTTGAAGCTTTACGTATCGGTCGTTACTGACTCCTACCCTGAGGAGGCGCACGAACACGGTAAAAAATGTCGCCACAAAGACGATGAAGATGAATAATACGATAAGTCCGAGAAGACGAGAGATGCTCACTTCAGTTCTTACCGCCTGATAGGAGTCATTAGTACATGCCTTAAATGCTCGATATCTTCAAGAACGCGCTCGGTGCCGTTGACGACAGCATCGAGAGGATGCTCGGCAATGAAAGTCGGGATGCCGGTCGCCTGCGCGATACGTTTATCGAGATTTTTAAGAAGGCTTCCGCCGCCCGCAAGCATAATGCCGCGCTCGAAAACATCTGCCGATAATTCCGGGCTGGTCACCTCAAGTGCGTCCTTGACAGCTTTAACAACCGAATTCACGCGTCCTGCAAGGGCTTCCCTGATTTCGGGCGACGTGATCCTCACCGTTTTAGGAAGTCCGGTGACAAGGTCGCGACCCTGCATCAGGGTGCTCAATTCCTCTTTCAAAGGATACGCGCTGCCGATTTCGATCTTGATACGTTCCGATGTCCGTTCGCCAATCAGGAGATTATATTTCAGCTTGGCGAAATTGACGATCGATTCATCGAATTCATCGCCGGCAATCCTGATAGAGACCGAATTGACTATCCCTCCGAGGGAAATAACCGCGACTTCCGTTGTACCGCCGCCGATGTCCACAATAATGCTTCCGAAAGCGTCGTCGACCTGAAGCCCGGAGCCGATCGCCGCCGCCATAGGTTCTTCAATGTGATAAACCTCGCGTGCACCGGCATTTTTCGCGGCTTCATATACCGCGCGTCGCTCGACCTCGGTAATTCCCGATGGGATACCGATAACAAGCCTTGGAGGAATAAATCGTCCAGGCACTCTTGCTTTGCGGATAAAATATTCCAACATGCGCTGCGTGGTGTCGAAATCGGCGATAACCCCGTCCTTGAGCGGACGAATCGCGATAATATTAGCCGGGGTTCGGCCAATCATCTTCTTCGCTTCATCACCGACAGCGACAATCCGTCCCGAATCCTTATCGATCGCGACAACCGATGGTTCGCGGATAATAACGCCGACGCCTTTCAGAAAGACAAGCGTATTTGCCGTACCAAGGTCGATACCAATATCGCAACTGAATCTGTTGTATAGCCAGTTTAACATTAACTTTATCCGACGGTCGAAATTTCAACGCATACCGATACACGATACCCGCCGAAAAGCATGCGGAAACCCGCTCACATCCGTCAAAAAGTATTTCGACCGTGAATCGTATATCTTACCCTGCAGACGGGCTGTTTTCAATGGTAATCGGGAATTATGGTATCGGGGATACGCTTTTTACAATGAACGTATCAGAACCGCGAGCTTGAGCGACCGCTCTGCCATGTTCACTTACTTATTTATTTGCGCAAATGAGATAATGTCCGAGATTGTTGTTGGTATACCACTCGCTCACGCTCGTGGTTCTGATACATTTTTAATATTCCCGTAATATTAAAAACCCCCCGATAGCGGGAGGTTGAACTTAGGCGATGACAATATATCAGGGGAATCAGGCGGTCGTTTCCGGCTCTAGAAGACCGTAATTGCCGTCCTTCCTTCTGTAAACAAGATTCACATTACCGGATTCCGGGTTAAGGAAAAGATGAAAATCGTGGCCGAGAAGTTCCATCTGGAGTGTAGCCTCTGAAGGCGTCATGGGTCGCAGTATGACTTCCTTGGTCCTTGCGATATAAGGCTCGGAATGGTCGACCGGTTCGCCGTTGCCGCCGTATTCAGGCTCGGGTACAAGACCTATTTCCTTACTCGACCTTTTCCTGTCCCTCATTGAGCTGTAGATCTTGGATTTGTACCTTTTAAGCTGCCTCTCCAGCTTTTCAACGACGATGTCGATGGATGAATACATACTGACTGTGGATTCTTCGGCGCGGATTACGTTACCGTTAACATGCACGGTAACCTCAGCACGCTGAGTGTTCTCGATAGAGCGGTTCTTTTCGACCGTGAGGGTAACATCGATTGCGAGAATGCTGTCGAGATACTTTTGAAGGCGCCCGACTTTCTCATCGATATACTCCTTCAACGAATCGGAAAGTTCGACATTTTTGCCGCGGATTGCGATTTCCATAACCGAACTCCTTTCATTCGGCGGTGCCGATTTATAGTGACAAAAATACCAGCTTCAAACGAAGGCTGGCTTCGATTCCAGTTCCAGGACTATACGGTAGACTCCCACCCGCCGGATTTTACGCATGAATATCTAACCTGCCGCCCATTCCCGGGGTTTCAAGCAAGTCGGATGGACCCGGTATATTTGAGCTCTCTATTAGTTTGACCACCATTTCCCCCTGAAGTTCAATCAGGTTCTTAACCTGCTTCGTAACAAGCACTGCCTGAGTTACGGCTGTACTGGCAGCCTCGATGCCCGCTAACACCATTTATGCACCTTCCTCTGTCGAAAATCTTTAACTTCCACTAATCACAATATATAATTACCCCTCGCTTGTGTCAAGGCAGGGAATACAAATATTTCAACAATGAGCGTAAAAGAAAACAATAAATCGATTTACAGCGAACTCACCGTGGGGCTCCTGGCTTTCCAGGGAGATTTCGACGCCCATCAGAAGGCGATTGAAAGCCTCGGAGCAGCGACATTAGAGGTCAGGACCGATGAGGATCTCGCTGAATCTACACATCTGATTATTCCGGGTGGGGAATCGACAACATTTTTAAAATTACTTGAATTTCATGATTTGACGGAAACGATAAGGCGGCATGTCGGGGCTGGAAAACCGGTTTTGCTTACCTGCGCCGGGGTTATATTATTTGCGAGTGAAGTCATTAATCCCGCGCAGGAATCGATGGGACTCCTGGATGTCACGGTAGAAAGGAACGCATACGGAAGTCAGGTCGATAGTTTCACTGCCGATCTGGATATCCCATGCCTTGGCGGTGAAAAATTCCCCGGAGTGTTCATAAGGGCGCCGAGAATTGCGAAAGTCGGGAAATCCGTGGAAGTGCTTTCGGAATTCGACGGAAACCCGGTTCTTGTCAGGCAGAGAAATATTCTTGGTATGACATTTCATCCGGAGCTTAGCGGGGACACTAGAATACATGAGATGTTTCTGAAGACCTGAATTATTTCCATTTGTTTTTACCCAGACTATTTACTATAATTTCATTTAAGTCTATATCCTGAGAGGTGGTAGTAAAATGGTTTCTATTATTCAAAAATTTAACCTGGCGGTATTGCTGGTGATTATAATCACAGGATTCACAACATTCGGTTGCGACGACAATGGCACGCCGCCAGTTACGCCAAACAATCCTCAGGATCCTGTCGCGGTAGCGAAAGCTGATCCGAATCCGCAAACGATCAACCTGCCTGTCAGCTTTTCGGGATCGGACTCATATGATCCCGACGGCGGGAATATACTGCTATTCGAGTGGGATTGGGACAATGACGGCACATTCGATGAAACAGGCGAGAACGTCGACCACACGTGGAGCGTGTCCGGCGTGTATTTTGTTCAGCTTCGGGTAACCGATGACGAAGGTGTGACGGATATATTGGATGAACCGCTTGAGATTATGATTTCTCGCCCCAGTGACCAGAATCCTGTCGCTGTCGCGATTGCCGACCCAAATCCGCAAACGGTCAACCTGCCTGTAAGCTTTTCGGGATCGGACTCCAATGACCCCGATGGCGGGGAAATACAACTCTATGAGTGGGATTGGGACAACGACGGCATATACGATCAAACAGGCGAGAACGTCGACCACACGTGGAGCATATCCGGCATTTATTTTGTTCAACTTCAGGTAACCGATGACGAAGGTGTTACAGATTTATTGGATGACCCGCTTCAGGTTATGATTTCTGGCGCCAGTGGCCAGAATCCTGTCGCTGTTGCGAGTGCCGATCCGAATCCGCAATTAATAAATCTCCCTGTATGTTTTTCCGGTACAGGTTCATATGATCCTGATGGGGGGGAAATTCAGCTATTCGAGTGGGATTGGGGCAATGACGCTACTTATGATGAAACAGGCATGAATGTCAACCACACATATAGCATATCCGGTATTTATTTTGTTCAGCTTCGAGTAACGGACGATGAAACCCAGGTTGATATTTTGGATGAGCCGCTTCAGATTGTGATTTCTGACTCCAGTAACCAGAATCCTGTTGCTATCGCGACTGCTATCCCGAATCCGCAAACGATCAATCTCCCAGTGAGTTTTTCCGGTTCAGGTTCATATGATCCCGATGGTGGGGAAATTCAACTATTTGAGTGGGACTGGAATAATGACGGCACATTCGATGAAACTGGCGAGAATGCCGATCATACGTGGACCGAACCCGGTACATTTTTCGTCCAACTACGGGTGACGGATGACGAGGGTCAGGTTGATATTCTGGATGAACCGCTTCAGGTTGTGATTTCTGACGTCGGTGGCCAGAATCCTGTTGCTATCGCGAATGCTGTCCCGAATCCACAGATGGCTAATCTCCCTATCAGCTTTTCCGGTTCAGGTTCATATGATCCCGATGGTGGGGATATTCAGCTGTTCGAGTGGGACTGGAATAATGACGGGGCTTATGATGAAACTGGCGAGAATGTCAATCACACGTGGACAGAACCCGGCACTTTTTTCGTCCAACTTCGTGTAACGGATGATGAAGGCCAGGTTGACATTCTGGATGACCCCCTTCAGATTGAGATTTCTGATGGAAGTGGCCAGAATCCTGTTGCTATCGCGAATGCTGTCCCGAATCCACAGATGGCTAATCTCCCTATCAGCTTTTCCGGTTCAGGTTCATATGATCCCGATGGTGGGGATATTCAGCTCTATGAGTGGGACTGGAACAACGATGGAATCTTTGATGAAACAGGCGAAAATGTCGACCATACCTGGACCAAATCCGGCATATTTTTTGTCCAGCTACGGGTAACGGACGATGAGAGCCAGTTTGACATGCTGGATGAATCGCTAGAAATCGTCGTTTCAGGTTACTATGGAAGCAACCTCATCTGGGCGAAACACGCCGGAGGAGCATCTTCTGACGAGGGCTATGGAATCACGGCACTTTCGGACAATTCTACAGTCGTGACAGGATATTTTAGAGGATCGGCCACATTCGGACCGGGCGAGCCGAACCAGACAATCCTGACTTCCGCTGGAGGTAATAGCGATATGTTCATCGCGCGTTACAACCCGGATGGTACACTCGCATGGGTGAAAAGCGCCGTAGAAGCTAGTGGCGCGATTACTTCCTTAGGAATCACTACTCTTTTGGACAATTCGACTGTTATGACGGGGACGTTTTATGGATCAGTCATATTCGGACCGGGCGAGCTGAATCAGACGAATCTGGGAGCTGCTGGAAATTTTGATATCTTCATCGCGCGTTACAACCCGGACGGCACACTCGCCTGGGTGAAACGCGCCGGAGGACCTGGTGATGATGCTTATAGCACTGATAAAGGCTTTGGAATTACGACTCTTTCGGACAATTCGACAGTTGTGACAGGACAGTTCGGATACACAGCCACATTCGGACCGGGTGAACCGAACGAGACCGTCCTGACTTCCGCTGGTTATGACGATACTTTCATCGCGCGTTACAACCCGGACGGCACACTCGCCTGGGCGAAACGCGCTGGAGGGATTCCTTTCGATGATATAGGCTTTGGAATCACGTCGCTTTCGGACAATTCGATAGTCGTGACAGGAAGGTTTTATGGATCGGCCACATTCGGACCGGGCGAGCCGAACCAGGCAGTCCTGACTTCAGCAGGAGGTTACGATATCTTCATCGCGCACTTCGCGCCGTGATATGTGAATTACT
>JAPKYR010000193.1 GCA_026394215.1 bacterium | reverse complement strand
GATATAATGTAGGAAAGGGAAAAACCAGTTGGGGATAGTCCAACCCTGGAGGTTCAGATTATGTCTAAGAGTTTATTTATTTCAGCATTTTTATTCTGCCTGATAGCGATTGCCGGATGTTCCGGAGCTGGATCAAATCCTGTCACATCCGATCCCGCCAGCCAGGATATAACAGGCGATACCGCTACAGGGGTCAATGACCGCTACCTTCTTTCATACGGGCGCCTCTATATTGACCCCGCCAATATGACGATCGAGGCGGTGCCCAGTCATAATGCCCAGTTTCATTTCAACATCACAAAGATAATACAGGAATGCGTGAGCGGCCCCTGTTTTGTGGCCGATATTCCCGGGATGACCCCGGAAGGCGACTTCGACATTACCTTTACCCTGACTCATCCTGTTAATAGTTCCAACATGACTGCATTCGATGTTCACGGGATTTTCATTGTGAACGGCGGTTACAATTTCTCGGAACATGGTCTTGTCTGGAGTTATTATGGAAGCAACAATTACTCAATTGTCAATGCCGACGGGTATTCCACTTTATGGTGTCCAGATAAATGGCCGATGGATCAGTTCAACCAGCCGTTGTTTGAATATTTTGAGGCCCAATATGCAGTTACGGGATACAACACCACAGCTACCCTGAATCCGTACAAGGAATTTTATACGCTTCCCGAACGCCACGCATTTGAATGCGGCCAGGTTGTCACACAGCACTACTATTTAAGGATTCCGCCGGATCCCGACACTGAGGTTTTAAACATTGGCTATGCTTTCGACTGCGGTTATAACCTTCCCGTTCCTCTCCAGGACCCGGATGTGCCGGGAGATTTTCCGGAGACCGCCAACGCTTTGGAAGCGTATAAAATCGAGGAAGATACAACGGGAAATGTAACCCCTTTAGGCGGTGAATTTAACCTCGATATTCGAATCTACGACTGGCAGGGGGCCGGTACGATCGGCGTAGTTCTTCTTGAAGCCCCGGAGCTTTTCATAGGGGTTATCGAGGCGTCATTTGTCAGCGACGATGGGCTTTATGGCCTTTACCATGCGACAGTGCCTAACGAGTTGAATGCCCCTATCGGGAGATATCCCATTCTTATCTCAGCGGAGGATCAGATATTCACGGCCGTTGTCGGATACACGGTGGCATATAATATTTTTTACCTTGATGTAGTCCCGCCATTGGCTCTCCAGGAAACGGTCGATACCGGCGGTTTTAGCGTATTTGAGGGGTTTTACAATACGGACGATCTTACATGCTGGTTCAGCCCGTTCCCATGGAAAAACGCTCAGAAATTCATCGGGATCGACAGCTCATTCTTTGTTGAAAGCGGATTCCCGCTGATGATGGAGACAGGTGGAACCGGATTCTGCGAAAGCACCCAGGAGTTCTATTGCGCGACCAGCCTTGATGACCCTGGATGGGTCTATGACGTATCGGTGCTTAATATAACGACCAAGGCGCTGGCCCATAATTTCGATCTCCCATCGGAACATGGGTTTAACGACACTATTCCGCTTGATTTCAAGTGCGACGAGGCTTCTGGAAATGTCTGGTTCTCCATGTATGCTGAGGATCAAGTCGGGGTTGTTTCGGCCGGGACTCTTGAGCCGGCTATTATGCGTTTCGATGTCGGCGACGGCCCCACTTCGATTTATTTGGCTGATAGCAAGCATATGCTCTATGTCGTTTGCGAGCTAAGCAACACCATCTGGGGTGTCGACACGATTTCTCATAACGCACAGGAACTTTTCGCCATGAGCTCCAATGTTGAAGAGGCGGGTCAGGCTGTTGTCGGAATGGCGTATATCCCGGACAATGACTCGCTCTATGTCGCGGGGCACTTCTCCGGAATGGTTGATTTTTACGATATGAACAACAATGCCTACAGCGGTTCCGTAATAGTGAACGAACCCAACACCAAATTAATCATGGCGCTGAAATACGACCCTGTGAGCGGCTACCTGTTCGCAACCGGACAGGTATTCGCGGGCAAGGGCTCAATTTACGTAATTAATCCAGCCTTAAATGAGCTTGTGTATTCAGTGGAATCATCTGCGCTCAATCCATGCTATATGGGGTTGGATACAGTCAATGAGATATTATATGTCCCTGACCCTGCCGGGTTAGTTGATATTTATAAAATAGTCAATTAGTGGAACCGCACGGCAGTGCGTCTTACTCATCCTATGTAATTTGTATCCCGCGCATGATCTTCAGATTAGCGCGGGATTTTTTATAGCGCGTAATGTTCTCTTTAATATGTAAAAATGATTAATATTTCGTATATTTCAGAAATAAATGAAATTTCCATCCGTTCCCTTCAACCACTGCTCGACACTGCCGATGGCAATCTCCGGCACGCTGTGGCCGCCCTCGAAATCGAAAAAGGTCACATCGTACCCATACCCCATGAGCAGGTCTCGCGCATCTACTCCATTTTGATACTCGACAACCCTGTCATCGGTCGCATGCCCGATAAAAACTCTCAAGTCGTTTCCAGCTCGTAAAGTTTCCTCATCAAGGTAATCCGTATCGACCCATCCCCCGAAACAGATCAACCCATCGAATATCTCATGGTGCGTGATCCCCGCCATATATGTAAGCCCGCATCCCTGTGAAAATCCGAGGAGGTATACATCACCCACATTGTACCGTTCTTTCAATTGCCCGACCGCGCCCGCGACATATTCGATCGCAAGTTCGGTGCTTCTCGCCTGGAAACTGTCATCGTTCGGATCACCCTCGTTCCAGCTATAACCGAGGTTACTGCCGTTGAAAAATGGGAACGGCGCGCGAGGCGTCGCGTAGATAAAATCGTGGTTCTGGAATTTAGCGTATAGCCCGATAAACTGGTCGATATTGCTGCCGTATCCATGCAGGCCGACGATTAGCGGATATTGTTTTGCGGGATCGTAGTTATCCGGGAGCATTATCCGGCACTCGAAAAAACCTTCGGCGTCGAGGTAGATCAAGTCGCCGAGTTTGGATTCCTCTTCGCTTGCACGTTCGATAAGAGCAGCGAGAGTGAGCGTAAAGACCGGATTATCCCTTACGGAATCAAAATCCGGATCGCTGTTTATCCAACCCACATCCGTGTAACCCGCATTATAAGCCCTCTCGACAAATTTCGCGGCCAGTTCCGCTTCCCCCATAAGACCGTAGCAGCAAGCGAGATTATAAATGCTGCTCCCGTCGGTGATATTGAACCGTAGAATCGCGAGGTAATATTTCGCGGCGGTTTCATAATCGCCGGCCATGTACTTATCGTACGCGAGTTGTCGGGCTTCATCGAGGTTTATGTCCAGAAAATCCCCTACTCCCTCCTGTAAGGGATTGATCGAGTCGGGATTGGTCCAGTCTATACCTTCGACATCGTCTGCAAGCAGGGGAGATGAAATCCCGATAAAGATTAACGCCATGATCGATAAAAAGATTGTGATTGAACGCATAGAAATCCTCCCTGAGTTTAATCGGGAGAAAGTTAGCAGATATATAGAGTGCGTTCAAGGGGGAGAGTGCGGGACAGCGTCCTGCGTTACGAAAAATTATTCAGTTATCGACCTCAGGGCGTTGGCGCTGGCGGAGCCGATGATTTCGTAGGTCACTTCATTATAATTCGGGTCGCCGCTGGTGCCGTTACCGGCCATGATAGAGCCGTAAAGCGTGCCGTCATCTGCGATCCACTGGTAAATCAGCCCGTTACCCATCGAGCCCTGACCGAGTGTGCCTCCGGTCGCGAGGCTCGCAACCGTACGGGTAACCAGGACCGGCTGCGTATTCCATCCCCAGCCGTTGACACCGGGCGTTTCGGGAACAAACGCAGGACCTTCTCCGATTCCCCATGTTTCGAAATGGACCTGAAGGCTCAGTAAAACAACTGGGCCGACTTTCACGATGATATATTCCTTGTCGATGACGTAATGTGTGTTGATGTCCATCGGATAGGGGAAATCGATCGGCGGGTCGAGAGGTATTGCGGGATTGACGCCTTCGGGAAGAGCTGTCCCGTTATAGTAAATTCCCCACATGCGAAGCAAATTTCCACCTTCGTAATGTTCTTCGGCTTGGTATACATCCTCTGGGGTGGACCCAAGGGACATTTGAGTCTGGAAGAAGTATTGGGTATAACCGCTGAAACTCCCGGCAAAACCCGATACTGCCGGATCTGTCTTCGCGAGAGCAGACCGTACGGAGCTTCCATCTGCGGGAATCTGTGTGAAATCCCACGGGCCGTTCGAATCAGACGGGTCGAGGGGAGCCGGATTTCCGCCCGCATAATCGTATGTGGAGCCGCCGTAACCGTAGTTCACACCGATAGTTTTATACGCCATATCGTCCTGGAGCGTGATTATTACTCCTTCGGAAGGAGTTCGGGGCAGCGGCAGGCTGAATAATCTGTAAGTCCTGAAAACTTTCATGGATACAGGGTCGGTACCTTCAGCATAGAAAAGCAGATCGGCGGAATTGTCAGGCGGTAAGTTCAGATTCTCCATAATTCCTTGAAACCTTGAAAATCCGCCCATATCGACTGGATCGGAGAGTGTGATCGGGCCATCGAAAAGTAATGGCGCTTCCACATACATATTGGATACATCATCCTGCCAGTCGTAAACATCGACCATCATCTGAGTCGATCCGCCATCGCCAGTAATTCCGGGTCCGACCCATACGCTGAGTTGATACGGTTCCGGGCAGTTCGCGCGAGTAACATCGAAACTGTCGGGAACAACCACCGGTAGAGTCGGCGTCCACCAGTTTACATCGACTGCATACTGAAACTGGAATCCGTAGTCCGCGAATTTCATGACAATATGCCGTGCAGCGCTTTGACTCACCAAAAACGCGCCGCGGTTGGATGTATCCATCGTTGTGACATCCTGATCGGGATCGAGGTCGGTAGCGAAATATTTGTAACCATTGAGTGTCGCTGTGTAATTTGCGACGGAATTCGGCGTGCCAAGGTGACCGTCGACATAGCCAAGCCCTGAATATTCGGCTGGATTCCAGAGTCGGGTAAGCCCATCGGCGTTGAGGAGTTGGAAATCGGTATCGTCGGCATAGATTAGTCCCTCGCTGAATCCGGATTTCGAGCCGTGCCCGATAAAAATCCCGCGCATATCGAAAACCGTGTAATTCGGGATATCGAGCGGGTGATGAAATCGAAGCGTGAATTCGAGGATATTGTCTGTGAATGAGATCGGTCCCTCAATCGTCAGTTTGCCGGGGGTATCCTGGAGAATGCCCAGGACATTGAGATGCACCTGCGATGTTCGTACGGGGGCAAAAGATATTTCCGCCGAACCATGATTGTCGGGAATTACATTCGCATCCCAGAAGCCGAGAAGGATGTGCGACGAGGCGTCGATTTCTTTCGAATCGGTTTTCCCAGGATCGGTCGGAGCGCCCGGGTTCTCCGAGCAGCCGAGTAAAACCATGAGAAGAAAAATAAAGCATGTAAAATGTAAAAAACGATTTTTCGCCATATTCAGTTACCTTCCAGAATACCCAAACTATCCCCGCCTTTTAATTTCATTACTAATAATACAATGTTATTGGCTTACCTGCAAAGGAAGGGCTTGTTCCCAGGGGTAATTTGGGCAATGAATTCTGAAGTAACGGGAACAGGCACTCGATTTTGCCGTGCGAAATTATGAGGAGAGTGGAGTTTTGTTTAACGGTAAAATCAGTGTGCCAGTCTCCGCACTTTACACATCAGTATCAAATCGCGGATGCACACGACGCATCCGACACGTTGATTATTTTTTCAGGGCTGTTACAATTACAGTAGAACACTCTTACATAGAACTTTATAAGGACACCGACCTCGATGCCGATTATAAACCTCCCTGAACTCGCGAATCGAAATCTGTCTCCTGTCCCGTGGGTGGATGTCAAGTACAACTTCCCGTGGCACGATACGGAATTTTCGAAACGGATGCTTTCGGAGCATCTCGATCCGACACATAATCTCGCGAGCAGATCGCCCGAAGTTTTGAGGGCACAGATCGACTGGATCGATGAGACATGGCTTAAACCGGGCAAGGCGAAGGTGGTGCTCGATCTCGCGTGCGGACCGGGGCTGATCGCGAATGAACTTGCGAGAAGGGGATACACGGCGAAAGGTTTCGATGTCGCGCCGGCGGCGATCGAGTACGCGCGCCATACAGCAAGCAATGAAGCGCTCCCGGCGACTTACAGCCAGCGCGATCTGAGGACTACCGGATATGGCGCGGGATACGATGCAGTGATTTTCAATTACGGGATCCCGAACAGCTTCATAAGGGATGACCTGGTGAAAATCATGACTTATGTCAGGGAATCGCTTAATCAGGGAGGCGTGATTATTCTCGAACTTAACTCGATCGGTTACTACAGGAAAAATGCAGGCCGTACCTGGCATACGGTGTCGGACAAAGGCCTTTTCGGCGAACATCCGTATCTTGCATTGCGGGAATTCATTTTCGATGAACCGAATAATTCCGCGGTGGAATTCCATTTTGTAATCGATCTCGAAAACACCCGAATCAGAGAATACAGCCTGTGCTACCAGGGCTATACGTCGCAGAATATCGGCGTACTCCTCGATGAGTGCGGGTTGAAAATAATCGCGGAATGTGACTCGCTGACCGGCGAGACCGAGCTTAAGGAACCGGATATGATGGTCGTCGTGGCGAATAGAATCGAGGACGAGCCATAAGCTAGATGTACCCCATTTTTAGCGACCGGGGAAGGGGACACCTTATTTTTGCCTGATATATACATGACAAATTCTCACATCTCGCCAGGCAAAAAAAGGTGTCCCCGGAAATAGCGAATGTTACGAAGTATCTAATCCTGCTATAATCCTGTGGTTGTGAATAATCCGGAAGGGACATCGAAAAAATCTCTACCCAGGGGGATTCCTGAGAATCATCCATCGATCGGAAAGGACGTTCGCGAGCCGGTCAGGGGCCCGTCGTGGCCGGAGCCGAAAGATCACGGCGGTAAAAGGTTGATTGGGAAAGGGTTGATGTGGATGTGGGGCGTAATTCTTGCGGCCTGGGTGGTTTATTCAAGGCTTTTTTATATCTGCCCGAATTTCAACGATCCCGACGCCGCGAAATTCGCGTTCGGGATCGCTGAGAGGCTTCGCGGAGTGCCGTATTCGGAAGGACTTTTCTACCAGTTTTCAAAACATGTCGGGTATTACTGGCTGATGGAGCTGCTGGCGAAAATATTCAATGTGGAGGTTGCGGGGATTCAGCATTTTATGGCGTCATCGAATGCGTGGTTCATGATCGGGATATTGATCCTGAACGTCGCGATTGCGTACATGATCTGGGGTGGACGGGTCGCGCTGGTCAGTTCGACATTGCTCTCGATCAGTCCGATGATGTGGATCACGGGGGAATACTCGAATCCCGTTGTTCCCGCGTTGTTTTTTTTCATGCTTGCTGTTTTTCTCATGGTGATGAGCTATCGTGTGAAGGGCGGGCGATGGTGGCTTATCGCGTCGGGGGTGATGTTCGCGTGGGCGATTATGGTTCGGGTCGATATGGTGCTGGGGATGCTGGTTCCGATATGTTATGCGTTGTTTGTCGATAAAAGGGGCCTTCGACGGGCGTTGATTCTGTACGGGATCACCGCTCTGGTTCTGATTATCGTCTGGTTCGGGATTTTGAGGTTGTCGATTTTTGAGATTGCGCATGTGGGTCCGCATCTGCCGGATTATCCGCGATCTCTGACACTGAATTGGTGGGGGATGGGACCGTTCCTGTTCGTATTCGCGTTCGCAGGATTTGTTTATCGGTTTATTATTGATCGGAGACCGATTCCATTTATCTTTTTCTGGATTGTGGCATTCAATACGTTTTACACGGGGCATGTTTATTCGGGACGGTATTTTATCTCATACTATCCGGTGGTCTCATGGCTCGCGGCGTTCAGCATTATCGCATTGTATGGATGGCTTGCGCAACTTGTGAAATACAACATCCCGATGAGAATTGTGTTCATGCTGCTTCTGGCGCTGGGGGCGTCGACGATGCTCACGACGAGTATCATTAGGGAGGGAGATGGAAGACTTCGGGTTGCGTACGGCGAGTATAAGGTATATCAGACGAATCACGGTCTGGAGCCCGATGGCGCGGTGTGGTTTTATATGCAGGATTTGAAGGAAGGAGCGGACATCCAGCGATATTGATATGGTTCCTTACAATAATATCCCTTCCGGCTCCAGAATCCTCGTCGCG
Organism: bacterium; assembly: GCA_026394215.1. Lineage (GTDB taxonomy): Bacteria > JAJVIF01 > JAJVIF01 > JAPKYR01 > JAPKYR01 > JAPKYR01. The sequence goes on along the minus strand of JAPKYR010000193.1, from coordinate 53,438 downwards.
ATGAGCGGCGGGGTCGATTCGTCCGTCGCCGCGTACAGGCTTGTTAGAGCCGGATTCGACGTTGTCGGGGTGACGATGCACCTTGTGTCGGATGGGAATCGGCCAGTTTCCGGCGCACAGGCCACCGATGACAAAGCGTGCTGCTCGTTACAAGCGTCGGAGGATGCGAGACGTGTCGCCGCGCATCTGGGGATTCCGCACTACATGACGAACCTTGCGGAAGTGTTCAACGAAAAAGTGATCGAACCGTCGAGGCTCGAATATTCGCGGGGACGGACGCCGAATCCGTGCATCCTCTGCAACCGCTATATGAAATTCGATGTCCTCCTCAATCGCGCGGATCAGTTAGAATGTAAATATATCGCGACCGGGCATTATGCACGGATTTCGAACGATGAGACCGGATTTCATCTGCTCCGTGGAATCGATCCGGGCAAGGACCAGTCGTATTTCCTCGCGTTTCTGACTGAGAAGGAACTTGCGAGGATTATTTTTCCCAACGGAAATGATACGAAGGAAGCGATCAGAATCGAGGCAAGGGAAATCGGGCTGAAGGTGCATAATCGTACGGAAAGCCAGGATTTATGCTTCTTCGCGACAGGGGAAAATTCGCTTGAAAAATTGAGAACTGGCGAGAATGGGGAGATTGTAACGACCGACGGCGAAATTGTCGGGACTCACGGCGGGATCGGGAATTTCACAATCGGGCAGAGGAAAGGAATTCCGGGCGGAATGATTGAAAAAATGTTCGTTGTAGATATCGATGCAGCTCGGAATCGGGTTATTATTGGGACAGAAAAGGAATGCTACGCGTCGCGATTCAATGTGGATGATGTGTCGCTCGTAAAATATGATCGCGATATTCACAGGCTGGATAGCACTATCGGAATCCAGGTGAGATACAGGACAAAGCCGGTCAGGGGAACTATAAAATTGACCGGCGACGGAACGGGCAATGTCGAATTGGAAATGCCCGTGCGGTCGATCACTCCCGGGCAGGCGTCGGTATTTTATAATGGCGATGAAGTCCTCGGCGCGGGGACGGTACTGAAAGTTGAGAGGTTAACAATATGAATGTCTGGGGTACGGATGGCCTTGCGCATTTCTACAACACCGAACCTATGAATGACTGGCCGTTCAAGATCACGAAAAATACGAGAATTACCGCACTATGCGGGGCGGGAATATCGGCGGAAAGCGGTGTTCCGACATACCGTGGGTCGGGCGGACTGTGGAACGAGATCGAGGTGCAGGAAATCGCGACCTCGACCGGTTTTCTATCCAACCCGGAACGCGGCTGGGAATTTTACCACGAGCGTCGGAAAAATATGGGCATGTGCAAACCGAATCCCGGACATGAAGCGCTCGCGAAACTTGAGCAAGACGGGTACGATATTTTTATCGTCACGCAGAATATCGACGGGCTTCAGCAGCGCGCCGGAAGTACAAAGTTGATCGAGATTCATGGCTCGCTCTGGAAAATCAAATGCTCTAACGCCAGATGTAAAAAGGAATCGCAGCGTAACACCGACGTACCGATCGCGAAAGAAAATCTGAAATGCGACATCTGCGGATCGTGGATGCGCCCCGATGTCGTCTTCTTTCAGGAAATGCTTAATCCGTCACTTATGATTGAAGCTGAAACGCGCACAAGGGAGTCCGACCTGTTTTTTGTGATCGGGACAAGCGGGACAGTGTATCCGGCGGCGGGATTCGCGCAAATAGCGAAGGCGCTTGGAGTGCCGGTTATCGAATTCAATATCGAGGAGACTCTGTTGAGCGATTTTAACGATGAGACTGTACTCGGACCGTCGGGGGAGACGCTTCCGAAATTTCTCGAAAAACACACCGGCGGGGAATTCAAGTTCTGATGGGATTACTGGCGGGGCTATATCCATTTTTCCTTCTGGGGCTAAGGCGCACGACAGAAAAAGCCGGGCTTCTGAGTCTTGCGACATTTTTCGTTTCGGTAATAGCGCTTTCAATTCCGCTGATTTTATGCGGGCTGCCTCCGGTATGGAAATCGTCCGGATTGTCGATGCTCGCGGAGCTTCCGGATTATTTTTCATCTCCATATACGATTATTTATTCATTTATTACCTGGTTTTATGTCGCGTGTTTCATGATCCCGTTCGTCACAGCGACCGCAAGCGATATGTATTTCCGCAACGACTGGCGCGCGAACTCGATAATTCTTGTCTCCCCGCTATCGTCAAGGGATATGTTCTTCGGAAAATTCGCGATACTTTTCACGATCGGGCTTACGCCATTCGCATTACTTTTAATTCCGCTTGTTGTGGTGATAGTCGGGACTCTGGGCGGCTATATCGGGTTTATCCAGAATGTCCTGATGGGATTTTTTATCTATTCGGTCAGCGTATTTTTCCTTGCCGGATTTACACGGCGATGGGAAGCGCTGTTGTTCTGGATGTTCGTATACCCGATCGGCGGTATTTTTAACGGGATTTTCTATTTCTTGATATGGGTTATAAATCGCCTTGTCATTTGGATGCACACCGCCTATGCGTCGACATGGTTTTCTGCCTTTTTGCCGACGTCGATCACGTTTCCCCAGGTTCCGACATGGGTGATGTCGTTCGTTGCGGTGGTTATCACGGCGGTGTTGATAGTCAGAAAAGGTACAACCGAAATCCAGAAAATGCGCACGGGGTTGATCCCACTTGGACGTCTGACGGAAAAAACGTTACGCGAATACAGGAAGGAAAAAGAGCCATGGTACACGCCGGAATTTGTCCGCGCGGATCGTGTCCCGAAAACCTCTATCGAAATCTATATCCCGGTCGGAAGTAAGGACTATAAACCAAGCTCAACTGACAAGTTGTTCAATTTTATCATCGCGATAATTTTTTTCGGAAAGCGGACGATGTTGTTTTTCATCGATTGCCTTCCGGAGTTTATAAAAGAAAGTCCGATATACACTCGCCACACCGCGCGATTCAGAGGATTTCTGGAGGGGTACTATGAACCGTCGAGCACGCTGAAATCGAGGATTGTCGCGGGGTTTATCCTATTTGTGATTTTTGGGATGTTTAACCCGATCCTTGCGGCAATTACTTTGTTATTGATGGGAATAAAGGGCGGAATTTTATATGCGTTGCTTGTGACAGGTTTTGTAATCTCGATCGTATCCCCGTTCGATGCGTACATTCGTCTGGCAAGGTATCACAGGGAGTCGATGGCGTGGGAATCCGTGATTATAACCCCGATTGAGGGCAGGAGCCTTATTTCAGGGACATTCGGCGTACTATTAACGCACAGGATGATCCCGATGCTGCCATTTTCGATTTATGTAGTAATTATCAGCCTTTTTTATCCAGAGGATTTCTTTCTGAATATTTACTACGTGATTTTGATTCACATACTTCACTTTACAGGATTGAGTCTTGCGTCTGGGATATCATGGCTGATTGCGAGGAGGGGCATTACGGGATCGCTATTATCTGTCTGGATTTTCACGGCAGGATATTTTTCCTGGTATTTTCTGAAACAGGGCTTTCAGGTTGCGGCACAAATCAGTAACCCGAATGTGATTGCGCTATATATTTCGATCCCGGCGCTTGTACTGATCGGGATGCTGTTTCAGGTCTGGAGTTGGCGTCTGTTCGATCGGTACGCGAGGCATCCGCTCGACAGGGGTGTGGAGGAGGGGGGGTAGAAATATTCGAAATCAAAATGCTAAGTCACGATTTTTTTATTATAATCCCCCATAGTTATGCCGCGATTAGAAACATTCCTGAAAAAAATCGGCATCGAGCCGAAAGACCTTTCGATTTACCGAAAAGCGCTGACCCATTTATCCGCCGCGGAGAGACCGTCCGAATCGTACGAACGCCTTGAATTCCTCGGCGACAGTGTGATCGGGATGGTGATAAGCGATTTCCTGTATCAGCATTTCAAGGACAAGGAAGAAGGGGGCATGTCGAGAATCAAGGCGATGGTTGTCAGCCAGGAATCTCTCGGCTCAAAAGCCGTCGATCTTGGGCTTGATAAATTTCTGAGGGCGGACACCGTACGAATCCGCGAGGGCGAGAGCGCGGAATTTTCGATACTTGCCGATTGTTTTGAAGCGCTGGTGGGGGCGATTTTCGCCGACCGTGGATATATTCAGGCGCGCAAATTTATTATGAGTACGTTGAAGGATTCTTGCCTGAATCTGTCGGATATGAAAGGACCGTCGGATTACAAATCGCGTCTGCAGGAACTCTGGCAGGAAATGTGCAAGGATATTCCGGAGTACAGGATTGTCAGCGAAGAAGGTCCCGACCATTTGAAAACGTTCACTGTTGAAGTCCGGTACAATCGTCGGAAGCTTGGCGAAGGGTCGGGAAGCAGCAAAAAACGAGCCGAGCAGGAAGCCGCGAAAGCGGCGTACGAGGCCGAAATCATCAAACAGAAGAAAAAGCCGGTAAAAAGGAAGAGGTAGTGCAAATTCCTTGAAACCATGCCGGGTATGGCTACAATATATAATTCGTAAAATAGTCCTGACATGTAGTCCTGAAATTATTTTTTATTAAGGAAAAAGGGTGATCTGTGGAAGTCCTCAAAGAAATAGCTCTTGAAGGGTTCAAGTCATTCAGGGATAAAACGGTCTTCAAATTCGATGGACTGCTGACCGGTGTTGTAGGTCCGAACGGGAGCGGGAAATCGAATGTTGTCGACGCCATCAAGTGGATTCTCGGCGACCCGTCGCCACGGTCGATCCGCGCGCAGACCGGGCTTGAAGCGATATATCGCCCGGCAAACGGGAACGGCGACTCGGCCGGATTCGCGTCGGTAGCGATAAAAATAGACAATACGGAAACCGAAATCGAGGGCGAACCCACGGAATGGGAAATCGAAAGGCGGTACTATAAATCGGGGGAGAGCGTCTATACGCTCAATGGAAAAACCGCGCGTCTGAAGGATATCAGGGCGATAATGGCGCGGAAGGGATTCGGGCTTGGAAGCCTGTCGGTCGTCGGGCAGGGGGAAATCGACGGATTTCTGTCTCTTGTGCCGGGCGACCGGAGGCTTGTATTCGAAGACCTCGCGAGAATTTCCGATTTCAAGGCAAACAAAAGAAAAATTCTGAGCCAGCTTGAGGAGACCGCGCGGAATCAGGAGCGGCTTCGCGACCTTATCGGGGAGATGCTTGTGCGTGTCGATAATCTCGCTGTCCAGGCTGAAGCCGCGAAAAAACACGCCGAATTAACCGACGCGAAGACCGAGGCGGAAGCACAGTCCGCAGCACAGGAGTACCTTCTCGCACAGAGAAATTACGCCAGGAACGAATCCCGTCTGGAGGAATTGAAAAAAGAACTTGAGGACATAAAGAAAGCGCTGGAGAAGGCGTCGGTCGATCTCCGGCAGGCGAAGATCGAACTCGAAAATGCCCGGACGGAAAATTCGGAAACATTGCGCGAGAGTGAAAAGGGTCGAAGGGAGCTTGATCACGCGGTGGCGGAAGAGCGAAGGCTCACCGATGCGAACAAGCACTTATCGACACTGATCGGGACGCTTGAAAATGAACTTAATGAAAGGGACGGGAGAATCGAGGAACTTAAGAAACGCCAGTCGGAACATGAAAATATCGCGCTGACATCGGGCGATGAATTCAGGGACAACGCAAGGCTGCGGCTGGACCTCGATAATTATCTGTCGCGGAAATGGGGGCAGATGCGGTGTTACGAGCGGGAACGGGAGCGTCTCGCCGGACGTGTGGAACGTCTTCAGGGCGAAGGGTCGCTGTTCGCGCGGGATGCGGAGTTTCATAACCGCCGCGCGGAAGCGTTCGATAAGGAGTTCAGGGAGTTGACGGGTAAAAAAGGGCAACTGGAAAATGATAAGTCGGGCTTTGAAATAAAGAGGACGGGCTTGCATGACGAGCTTGAGCTTTTAAAAACCGCAAAATCCGAACGCAAAGAAGCGATAGGTGTCGCGGTACAGAAAATTCATGATGAGGAAGGGGAATTATCGAAAGCAACGGGCAGGCAGCGTGAAACGGAGTCGGAAATCAAAGCTCTCGAAAATGAGTTTAAAATTCTCAAGGAGTTGGAAGCATCGCGAGAAGGATACGGAGAAGGGACTCGCGCGATTCTCGGGAAACGCGCGAAATTTCCGGGGCTTCGCGGAACTCTTGGCGAATTGATAAATGTCGATACGGGCTATGAGAGGATTTTCGAAAAAGTCCTTGGTGAATCGATTGAATATCTTGTTACGGACACGATGGATCATGCTCTTGAAATTATTGCAGAGACGCGGTCGGGTCAGTTCGGATCGGTAGCGTGTATTGTTTTGGAGATGGTTCGGGATACCGCAAAAGATTATGGACAATCGGATCTGATCAATTTTGTAAAAATCGATGACGACCTAAAGCCGGTGCTTGCGATTTTATTGTCCGGAGCATCGAAGGTTGAGAATGCAGGCCAATTCAGGGATTCCGGTTTAAACAAGGTACTGGTAACGTCCGATGGTTTGATTTTCCGGCCTCCGGCGATTATTGCAGGGGGATCGGAAGGATCTCCCGCGAGCGGGATTTTAACCCGCAGGGCACGGATACAGGAGATCGGGCACGAGATACATAAATTAAAATATCTGGATGCGGAAATTAAGGCCGGGATCGGAAACCTTCATGGGACAATCGATACTTTGAAGGCGAATCTGAAAGAACTGGAATCGGAACTTGCGGATATCGAAGATAGAATCCGGGCAGCGATTTTCAACGGCGAGCAGTTGAATTTGAAAATAGAACAGATAGAAGTTGATTTATTTGAGATTGACGAACGTCTGGCGGAAATAAGAAGGGACAGGGACGGATGTGTCGAGAGTGCGAGGCTGGCGTCGCATGGGATAGAGGCTGTGAGGCGCGCGCGGATCGATTCGGAAAATTCGCTTGAGGCCGTCGAAAATAAAATTCCCTTCCTTCAGACAATGGTGGAGGACCTTCGCTCACGTCTTCAGCGCGCGATTGTGCTGGAGGCAAGATACAGGGAAGAGTCGGAACGCGCTTCGAAGGAAGCCCGAAGGATCGATGGAGAAATAAAGAATATCATCGACCAGACCGGGGCGAAGAAGCGTCATCTCGATGAGGTCCGACATCAGGCGCTGGGAACGTCCGATGAACTTGATAACGCGATTAAACTTCGCAATGAACTCGAAGTGAAATTACCCGAACTCGAACGTCGTGAAAATGAAGCGAAGGAAAAAATCGACAAGCTTGTCGAACTGGTGTCCGAAGCCGAACTGAATCTGGATGTCTCGAGGGAGGCTGTAGATAATGCGGAGAATGCGGTCCATAACCAGGAAATCCGTCTGGCGGAATTGAAGGGCGGATTGCAGGCTCTTGAGACGGGACTCGATGAATTTCCGGAATTCGCCGGGAGGATTCGGTCGGGCGAGATGAGCGGGAAGGATATCCCGAGCAAAAAAGAGTTGATGGAGAAGCTGCAGATTCTGAATGAGGAACTCGAAGCGCTGGGAAGCGTGAATCCTCTCGCGATTGAAGAGGAAAAACACGCGAGAGCCAGAGTGGATGAGCTTCAGAGAGAGCGCGACGACCTTATTCTTGCCGAGGTGGAACTTCGGAAAGCGCTTGAAGAGGTCGAGGAAAAAAGCGAGAAGGCGTTTGTGTCGACGTTCAATGTCGCGAAAGAGAAATTCGCCGCGACTTTCGGGGCGTTGTTTCCGGGCGGTTCAGGCGAGTTGGGTCTGACTGAACCTGAGAATCCTCTCGACAGCGGAATCGATGTCCGGGTCAGGTTTCCCGGAAAAGGGGAGCTTGATCTCCTGCAATTTTCCGGCGGCGAACGTTCGCTGATCGCACTCGCGCTGCTGTTCGCGATACTGAAAGTCAAACCGTCGAGTTTTACGGTTCTGGACGAGGTCGAGGCTGCTCTGGACGATGTCAATACCCAGAAGTTTCTCGATTATCTCGGTAAAGAATTCTCTGATCGACAATTCATTCTGATAACGCACAATAAAATCACGATGGAACGCGCGGACAGGCTGTATGGCGTAACCATGCGCGGTGGCGGTGGCGTGTCGCAGGTCGTCAGCGTCGATTTCAAGAATTTGAAGCAGGACGAAGTGGATGAGCTTATCGGCGCGGCGAGTTGATTTTGCTTTTGTACCAATATCAACGTGCAGCAGTAAACTTCACAGGTACCATAAATAGACAGCCCTGTTAATCAGGCGGTATAATTATATCCTTGATTTTATCGCAAGGATTTATTTATGGCGTCTAAAAAAGCTTCGAAACATTCAGTTGATAATTCGTCGAAATCCGGAATCGACCTTGAGGGACTTTTTTTCCCACCGATGAATGGCGAAACGTCGGGGAAAATCGCCAGCCACTACCGCGAAATTATCAAACTGTTAGGGGAGGATCCGGATCGCGACAATCTGAAGAAAACTCCGGAACGTGTCGCGGAAAGTTTAAGGTTTCTGACCGCCGGGTACTATCGAAACCTTGACGAAGTAATCGGCGAAGGAATTTTCGAGGACAAGTGCGACGAGATGATCCTTGTCAGCGATATCGAGCTTTATTCGCTTTGTGAACATCATCTTCTGCCGTTTTACGGGAAGGCTCATGTCGCGTATATACCGAACGGGAGGATTATCGGGCTATCCAAAATTCCTGAGATTGTCGATGTTTTCGCGCGGCGGCTTCAGGTACAGGAACGCCTGACGAACCAGATCGCGGACACTATCGAGGCGGTATTGAAACCGAAGGGTGTAGGGGTTGTTATCGAGGCGTTTCATTTATGCATGATGATGCGCGGTGTGCAGAAGCAGAATTCGAAGGCGATCACGAGCGCGATGCGCGGCGGATTCAAGAGTTACTCAAAGACCCGCATGGAATTTCTAAGGCTTATCGCGATGAGCAACGGATCGCATTAATTTTAAATTGTCAATATAATTACTAATAGATATAAGGAGCAAAAATTGAGACGCGTAATATTGATATATGCTGTTATCATAATTGGAATTATCTTCCCGGGCTGCGTTCACAGAGCGCCTGAAGGGGTAATTAAAAGCTTAATTGAGCCTTACATGGAATTCGCCCATCCGGTCATGTACTGGGAAACGCGCGATGGGAAAACGGCGCTTTACCGGATTTCAAAAACCACAAACGATATCGCCTGTATCGAGTACGATCTTGATGGAATTCAGGATATAAAAACCACCGGGACTTCGACATACATGCTTCGCGAAAATGACCGTGGGCTTCTGGGTCTCACGCGTCGGGAGAGCGATCGCGAACTTGTGACCGAGGCTAATTTTGAAACCTCGCTAACCGTTACCGAGGCTCCCCAGTGGGACGCGTCGCGGAACGATGTGATCGCGGTCCTGGGTAAAACTGAAACCGGAGAGAATGCGATTTTGAAACTGGAATTCACAAGGAAGGAACCGGAAGAGGCATTTGGCACGGAAGAGAAACGGGAACCTGAGATTACGTGTGTAGAATCGGTATGGTATTCAACACCTGATAAAATAGTTGATCTGACAATATCCGACGACGGCACTTTACTGGCAATTTCAATTCTTCAGGATGAGAGCACCGGCGATAAAGGTTTATATTTTATTGATAGCGCCGGGGTCAGGTCGGACAGGATATCTGAAAATTCAGTCATTGACCTTGGGGGATTTTCACCTGACGGGAGTAAATATGCCGCGACATTCGATATGAATTATGGAACAGAGTTATTTTTGATTGCGATGGATACCCTCGAACCTGAAATGATAACAAGGATGGCGATCGGCAACAGCGCGGGAAATCCCGCATGGCATCCGAATGGCAGATATATATTGTACACGGTAGATTATGCGGAGGAATTTATTGAGGGTGCTGCCCCGTTATCCGGAATGCAGCTTTTTCTTTATAGTCTGGATTCGGATATGAGCCGCCGCCTTGCGGTTTTCGACAATATGAAACTCTGGGTCGATTTCTCACCTCTTGGCGACTTTTTCCTGTATTCGTCGACGCCGGGTGCAATGGCTCGTACAGGAAGGGCGGTAGAAGTAACCGGTGAGAACAGCGGTCTGGAAACGTGGCGGATTTCATATGTGCCATGGGATCCCGAGGTATTTACCACGGCCAATTTCAACATGCTGCAACCGGAGCAGACGCAGCATATGGTGAATTACACTGTCGGCGGCGATACAAAGATCGGATTTGTATGGGGACCTGGCGGAGAGCTTCCGGTGGAGAATAGGTAGATTCGCGAATATACAAGGACACCTGTCCTATTTCGGGGACAGCTACTTTAATTCCGTAATTTGGATAAAACTGTCTTAATTGAGGTGGCCGATAAAAAGGTTGCTGTCCCTGAATTAAGCATGGGCTTGTTTCATCGCCGAAAGACTGGCAGTGGTCGAGTTTTCATGCGTATGTAAAGAAAGGTATGCTCCCATTGGATTGGGGGGCGGGAGATGGTATAATATTCAGTGTAAAGGGGATGGATTATGAATACGATTGATGGTGCCAGCCCGGAAGTAAGCGGAAAAAGAGATGATCAGGAACGGACCCCGGCTACGTCACTTATTTGAGGTATTCAGATAATGCAAATATTTTTTGGTTTTTTGGCTTTTATGGGATGCATAATGTTAGCTGCTGTCTTCTTTGGGATTTGGATACCTGAAGTTATGCGACAAGGACCATTGCCCGAAGTCAAAGCCCATAATGATGGCTGGATAGATGCACAAATTAAAGCTCATAATGACGCAAAAGCTAACTTCAAGACTGAAGGATGTATATATCAATATTTAGAAGAAATCCAGTATGAATTTGCAATTTATTTAGACAGAAGGGGAATTAAAAATAGCGGCTCAATTCTGAGACGTACTCCATCTCAAAGGTCAATATTTATTCGAGAAGAAATGAAGAAATACTTGGAATCTAGTACTTGCAAAAACCTGCTTGAGGCAAAAAAATCAGCGATTCATGATCAAAACACAAGATTGCTCCTAAGTTTATTGGCTGCGGTAATTGCATTATTGTTAATTGGTGTAGGCGTGACCTTTGGCAAATTCGGACAGTGACCTATCGAAAAAATGGGCCAGTGACGAATGACGCGTTTTTTAGCATTGAAAGCCTCTATCCTTGCGGCATTTCGAGGTATTGTAAGGAGAGTACTAATTCGGGGATAGTTACCTTAACTCCTTAATACGTCGTGTTCGGATTGTCCCAGGAATCTTCCATGTACGATTTCTGCTGCGTTCATTCCTTGTCGGCGATGTTGAGGTAACGTACAATTGGAATTACCGTGCCAAACCCGCCTGGACACGATAATGGTCTGTGCCGACTTCGCGTATCTCTCTCTTATACTGCTCGCCATGAGTGAGTGGAAGCTGGATAGATGTGGTCTTTACATCAGTGCTGGTCGATACAAGCCCCGCGACAGACGGGGACTTCCGCTTCTGACCCGTATTCCAGTAGAAACCGAGTAAATCTCCCATATTAATATTTACTATTCCACTGATTTCGGAAGTGATATCGTCCTTGACTTTTATCCCGAATTCATTGGCAAGTCTTTGAAGAATTTCTCTTCCTGAAATTTCGGCGGGAGGTTCGACAGCCTGCTCGAATTCGATGACCCTGCCCTCGAAATTGCATCGCGTGCCCTTTGTTTCAAGGTACGTAGAGCCGGGCAGGACAACATCCGCGAATTGTGTGGTTTCGCTCGACGTCCAGTCCATGGCCGCAAGGAATTCGATGTTCCTGAACCATGTTCCGGTGTTTCCCCACGCCATAGGGTCTTCGCCGATTATCAATGCCGAGCGGATTTCGCCGTCATTAAGCAATTTGATCAGCTCTTCGTGCGATCTTGCGCCTTGAAGCTTTTCCGGGACCGGTGTTTTTCCCGCCGCGAATGCGGGGTCGGCGCCCATGATCTCAAGTCCGGCGCTGTTGGAAATCAACCTTGGCATAAGGAGATCAGCTTCGATTCCCGCAGCCCTTAGCAGGACAACGAAATTGGCAAGCGTCTCGATATCACCGGGAGCATGATCCTGAGTGCGGTCGGTGCTGTGAATAAATACGATCTTCTTCGCATTTCTGATAATGTCAGCGGCAGCACTTATTTCAGCAGCATCGATTCCTGAAAGTGCGGACACATTTTTAAGTCCAAAATCCCTGCCTGCTAGAAATTCCGAAGCTCCGGGAATGGATTTGAGAATGTCCTGACTGATGAAACCATCGTCAAGGAGTACCTGCATGATGCCGTTCCATAAAATCGCGGCGCGACCGCGCATGGGGTCCATAGCGAGCGTCGATAAAAGCTGGTCGGCTTTATCAAGAGTCGAATTGGAGACGATCATTTTCGCCCCAGCCTTGACAGCCTGGATGATATCGACCGCGAGTATCAGGTGATCGGACTCCATCGACGTGTTGTTGCAGATAATTAAATCCGCGCCATCGATGAATGATCTATCCGATGTCGAGGCGGTAAATCCAAACGATTTGTCAAGCGCCCCTGCGCGGTTGCCGGTTCCAAGCACGGATAGAGACGCGATGTTGTTTGTGCCGAGGCCTTCTCGCGCGATTTTTCCGGCAAGATATAATTCCTCGTTTGTGAGTTCCGGGGAAACGAAAACGCCGACATGATCCGCGCCATATTTATGCGCGATCCTCTTCAATCCGGATGCAGTTTCGATTAACGCGATTGGAAGCTCGACAGTCTGCCTTGCATTGCCTTCGCGGAGAATCGGAGCGGTAATCCGCCTTTTCTTGATAAATAGTTCGGTACCGAATCGTCCATATCTGCACAGATATTCTCCTGGAACGCCCGACGGCCCGATAAAATAGCGGTTGTCGCCGAATTTCTTCACTGTGATCGGGCATGCGAGCGAGCAGAATCCGCAGTATGTGTGGATGTCTTCAGTCTCAAGGCACGCGCGGCCGGGGAACGGATATTTTATTGTCAACGCGGCTGTCGGGCATGTATCGACGCAGTTACCACAGGCTACGCAACTGGTCTCGACAAGTGGGTCGTTCATAGCGGGGCGCATCTCAGTTTTGAAACCCCTGCCGACAAGCCCGAGAGCGGAAATCGGAAGCACCCTCGCGCAGGTCCTTATACATCGGGCGCATAGAATGCACTTGTTCGGATCGTAAATAATATAAGGGTGGCGATCATCGACTTTGTGGCGGCGAATGTAACCCTTGTACTTATTCATATCGACGCCGTATTTTTCGGCACCGAGCCTTAAGGCGCAGTCATCGAACCTGATGCACCCGCACGAGAGGCATCGGTCGCATTCGTGGATGTTATCCTCGTATTCGAAACCGACAGCCACTTCGCGGAAATTTCCCCGCCTGTCCTCAACATCCATCATGTGGATTTCGTGACGGGGGCTTTCCTTGACGTCGCTCAGTGCCGCTTCCGGCCTGCTCCAGAAATCCTTATGCACAATAAACGGCCGTTTCGGAATTTCTTTACCATTCAGATATGCGTCGATAGCCGCCGCAGCCTGCTTTCCATCGGCGATTGCGTCGATCGCCACAGTCGGGCCGTCGTCGGCGGCGTCTCCACCTGCGAACAACCCCGTGATATTTGTGGCAAGGGAATTTTTATCGACGACAATAGTGTTCCATTTTGTCAGTTGAAGGGTCTGGCCTTTGATATTTTCGGTTAACCCTTCGAGAATGGGATCCTGTCCGATAGCGGAGACCGCAAGCTGGCATGGAAGGTCGAACTCAGAGCCTTCGAGCGGAACCGGGCGGCGACGTCCGGAACTGTCCGGTTCGCCAAGTTTCATCCGCTGGCATCGCAAGGCCTTGATTTTTCCATTTTCGGAAATGATCCCGACCGGTGCGGCCAATTCGATTAACTCGATGCCCTCCTCAAGGAAATCCCGGATTTCCATCGCGTCCGCGGGCATTTCATCTTTGGTGCGGCGATAAAGGATAATAACCTTGTCTGCGCCCAGTCGCCATGCGGTGCGCGCGACATCCATCGCCGTGTTCCCGCCTCCGACAACGACAACTGTTCCAGTTAATTTTTCAGGATTGGCGGCCATTTTCGGAAGGAAATCCACTCCCGTGACTATCCCTTCGGTATCGAACTCGCCCTTGATCTTCATCGGCTTTCCGGCCCATGCGCCCGTCGCGAGGAAAACCGCGTCGTGCTTTTTCATGAGTTCGTCAACCGAAATATCTTTCCCGACTTTCACATCATATTTAATTTCTGCTCCGACTCTGCAAATGAAGTCCACTTCCTGATCGAGAACATCGTCGGGAAGCCTGTACGTTGGAATTCCGTATCGCAGCATGCCCCCGGCTTTTTCATTGGCTTCGTATAAAATCGGCTTGTGGCCTTTTCTCGCAAGGAACCATGCCGCGGTCAATCCCGCTGGGCCGGCACCCACGATTCCAACCGTTTTTCCGGTGGGTGGGTCGCATACAGGCGTCTGATCGTACATGCCGGGGATGTCGATCACGAATCTCTTTATCCAATTGATCCCGACAGGCGCGTCAATATCGCATCGACGGCAGTTCAGCTCGCATTTTCGAACGCAGACACGTCCGCATATTGCCGGAAGCGGATTATATTCACGGATCAGATTGACCGCTTTTTCGTACTGCCCCATTGCGGAGAGCGCGATATAGCCCTGAATGTCCGTGTGTGCCGGGCATCCTTCGAGGCATGGCGACACGCAGTCGGCGTAGTGGTTTGAGATCAGAAGCTCGAATGCGGTTTTTCTGGACGCGATAATCCGCTCATTTCGTGTCTCGACCTCCATACCGTTCGCGACCCTTGTCGCGCATGACGGGACGAGAATCGGGCGTCCCTTTACTTCAACTACGCAAACAAAACATGAAGCGTATGGGTCAAGCTCTACCGAATTGCAGAGTGTGGGAATATCGTCCAGGTTATTTTCGCGTACGACTTCCAGGATTGTTTTCCCCGGAGCGCATTCGATTTCCTGTCCGTTTATTTTTAATTTTATTTTATCGGTTAAGTTATCCATTGATTTGATTCTCACTTCTTATAAACTGCGTCGAAATTGCAGACTGTCACGCATTTCCCGCACTTCGCGCAGATTTCGTTGTTTATAACATGGACTTTTTTCGCTTCACCCGCGATTGCATCAACCGGACAATTTTTCGCACAGATCGTGCATCCGGTGCATTTGTCGGGATTGATAAAGAAATCGACGAGAGCCGAGCAGCTTCCGGCCGGGCATTTTTTATCGATAATGTGAGCAAGATACTCGTCGCGGTAGTAACGGATCGTCGTCAATACCGGATTCGGAGCGGTCTGGCCAAGTCCGCAAAGGCTTGCGTCCTTGATATGTTTTCCAAGTTCCAGAAGTTTATCCAGGTCCTCCGGCTCGCCCTCTCCATGGGTAATGCGTGTCAGGATTTCAAGCATACGCAATGTGCCGACTCTGCAGAAAGTACATTTGCCGCACGATTCGTCCTGTGTGAAATTGAGGAAAAACCGCGCGATCTCCACCATGCAGGTCGTTTCATCCATCACGACCATTCCGCCGGAACCCATGATCGCGCCGGTAGCGGGGATCGACTCGAAATCGACTGGCGTATTGCCAAGTTCGGACGGGATGCAGCCTCCGGACGGTCCTCCCATCTGCACCGCCTTGAATTTCTTGCCGTTCTTTATTCCCCCGCCGACTTTGAAAACAAGGTCGTTGATTGTGGTGCCCATCGGGACTTCGGCAAGCCCTCCATGCAGGACTTTTCCGGCGAGCGCGAAAACCTTGGTGCCCCTGCTTTTTTCGGTGCCGTATGCCGAGTACGCCGCTGCGCCGTTGACGATTATCCATGGCACGTTCGCGTAGGTCTCGACATTGTTATTGTTCGTCGGTTTCTGCCACAGGCCTTTCTCAGCGGGGAATGGAGGCCTGATTCTTGGCATTCCGCGATGTCCTTCGATCGATTGGAACAGCGCGGTCTCCTCGCCGCAGACAAACGCACCCGCTCCCTGTTTTATTTTTACGTCGAAATCGAAACTCGACCCTAGAATATTTTTTCCGAGGTAGCCTTTTTCCCGCGCATCATCGATGGCGATATTCAGACGCCGGATCGCCATCGGATATTCAGCTCGGCAGTAGATATATCCAAAAGAAGATCCGATTGCCTTACCGGCGATTATCATACCTTCGAGAACGGAATGCGGATCGCCTTCGAGAACCGACCGATCCATAAACGCGCCCGGGTCGCCTTCATCGGCGTTGCAGACTATGTATTTAATATCGCTCTTGTATCCTGCTGCGAACGACCATTTCAATCCTGTAGGGAATCCCGCGCCGCCTCGTCCACGAAGCCCTGAATTTTTAACTTCCTGGATTATTTCACCGGAGTTCATTTCAAGGAGGGCTTTTCGGAGCGCAACATATCCACCGGACGCTTCGTATTCCTCAAGGGATTCCGGATCGATCGTGCCGCAGTTTCGAAGGACGATTCTTTTCTGCGGACCGTGGAAGGCTTTTTCAGCTCCAACGAAGGTCCCGTCAGGAAGGATGCTGCACGCGACATGTTCATCAAGGACAGTACCGCCCACGATATGCTTTGCGAAAATTTCATCTGCAAGTTCAGGAGTCACGTCGCCGTAGATTATTCTGTCGCCGTTATTGCGAACCTCGACAAGCGGTTCGCGATAGCACATGCTGATACAGCCGGTGCGGCAAAGCTCGAACGATTCGGGATTATTTTTATGAAGCTCGTCCAGCTTGTCATAAACCTGTTGCGCGCCAGCCGATATTCCGCATGTGCTCATTCCAACAATTGCTTTTATCATCGAAAAACTCCAGCTGAATGATATTATCTGCGAAATATGGGGACTGGCTCGGATTTCGCCAGTGATATACTTCCCGCTTGTAATGCTCTTCGCGGGCGAAATCCGTGCCTGTCCCCGATATTTCGCAATTGTATTTTGATGACCCGATTCAATTAAACATTCTCCCCGACCGGTGCAGCAGTACTTGCCGATTTTTCGCGACGCTTGTAACCGCGAAGTAGTTTTCGTAAGTTCGAGGGGGTCAGGCGTCCGAAAGTGTCGTCATTTATCACCACTACCGGCGAGAGAGAGCAGCACCCGATACATGCGACCGTATTCAGAGTGAACAGCCCGTCCTTGGTCGTGTCGCCGACTTCGACCCCCAGCTCGTCCTCGATTGTTTCGATTATCTGTTTGGAGCCGGACACATGGCATGCCGTTCCTGCACAGGCTCGTATGACATATTTTCCCGTCGGCTGCAGGCGGAACTGGCTGTAAAATGTCGTAACGCCGTAGACCTCGGACTCGGGAATTCCCGTAACGCTTGAGATATAGCTGATCGCCCTTCGAGGGATATAGCCGAAATGAATCTGGGCGGACTGAAGGAGCGGGATTAATTCTCCGGGAGCCCCGTCGTACCGCCATAAGCGATAGCTGAAATTATCTTCTCTGTCGGCCATGTTGATAATCTCCTTAATAAATAAAAAAGCCGGTGAATAAGCAAGGATGAAAAATCGCGGCACGCCTGAATATTATGGATGCCCGGTTATAATATTTCGCTTTGTGGTGTTTGTGCTTTATGTAAACTTTTTGTGCGGGACGGCTAATCCTCTACGAGTTTTATAACTGTCGCTTCGCGAACGCGAAGGACGCCGTCGATCTGGTTGAGTTTCTCGATTATTTTCGGTGTGCGCCCGACAATACCGCGTCCGGTAATCATCCCGACCAGTTTGGTTCCATCATCGATAACGTCGCAGAATACAACCTCGTTAATAAAAAACACTGTTGTGAATATCTGCTGTATCGCGTTTTTATCGATGTCTACAATAATGTAGCTTGTTGTACCGAGTCCCTTTTCCGACGGCGCCTGCTGTTTGACCACTTTTGTATAGATATCGATAAATTCGTTTACGTCGCGATCGAGCTTCGGCCTTTCGACTCCCGACATCGACGCTATTTCAAGGCCGTCCATCTCGGAAATTCTATCGCGCAACGCATCGATAACCCCTTCGGATTCCCCCTGTGCCAGAATGATAATATCGAAATCTCCTCCGCCGCGGACCGCTTCGCATGAGTGAACGCCGTCCATCTTGTACAGCTTTTCAAAAATCTGCATGCTTTGTTCAGGCTTTGTTATCCTGACAGTAATGTAGGCGCTTACCGATTCCCTCATACCCGGTTCGACACTTACCTGAGTTTCGGAGCCCGGTTTATTGCCGGTCGATCCCGGCGATAGATCATCGAGAGCGGCAACCAGGTCGGAAATCTCGAAAGGCTTATCGAGATAGCCGGTATTGTATTCGGCAAGTGCGGTAAATCTAAGGTTGTCGTCGCCGAACCCGGTAATCACGAGGACAGGAAGATCGGGATACATGGTCTTGATAACTTTCAGAATTTTCAGCCCGTCGATATCCGGCATGAAAATATCGGTGACAAGGTAATCATATTCAATCCCAGCGCTGTGAGCGCTGTTCAGTTCATGTATTGCGGAAATTCCATCCGGACAGGCCACAGCGCTGTAACCTTCCTGAGTTAGTCCGAAAGTAAGGTTTCTTCGAATCTCAGGTTCATCATCAATGATAAGAACTCGACTCTTCAATGTGATGCTCCCTTTATGTATTTATTTATAGTCAAACCAACAACCCGCTTTGGGATTTCTCTCAAAGCCGTCGATAAAAAAATGCACAGAAAGAATAGTGAACCTTTAAGGTAAAGTCAATCGGCTGTCGAAAGCTTGTTCAATGGTTCACAAGATGAATGGCGGTCGGTATTCAAAACCAGTAATCTTTATGATTGGGCTAAATGGTAGAATAATATATAGCGATTCGGGAACAAAAGAACAAACCTGTCGTCAAAAGCATTGATCATGGACAGTTTCGGTAAAGGAGTAAGAGACAATGAAAATAAAGGAAAAAAGGAATGTATCGCGATGGGGGCTTCTCGCTGCAGCCGCGATATTTATAGTTTTGCTGGTCGGTGGAGCTATTTATGCTCAGGGCGGATTCCGGCAGGGACCGGGTCGCGGCGATTGAAATCATCGGGGCTTCGGGCATGAAATGGGACCCGGCATGGGTATGGGTCCCGGTCCGGATATGGGACCCGGCATGGGAATGGGACCCGGTATGGATCGGGGTCCTCAGGCGATGCTCGGCATGGAATTCCTTATGCAGGATGAAAATATCAAGCTTATCATGAACGAAATTCGTCTGGTCGAAGGAATAAACAGATTAAAACTGACAGCCGATCAGGTACAAGCGTTGAAGGGTCTTGCTACCGAGGCACAAGGTGTTGTTGATGCGCAATGCGGCGATACAAGGGACCGGATTCACCAGGCTCTTGAGGATCAGTTGAATTCCGTAATCGCGGGTGAGGAAATTAACCGCGACGAGTTCCGGGCAATCATGGAAGAAACACGCGGGCAGGTCGATCCCGGAGCAATCAAAGAGCAGCTTCAGGGCGTACTCGACCGTGCGTTTGCGCTTCTCGATGAAGATCAAAAGCAGATGTTAATGAGCGACTGGGGCGATGGCGGCGAGGGCGGGCGGCCATTTATGGATCGCATGCGGGAACGTATGCAGGATCGCCATGGCATGATGGGTCCTGACAGTCAGAATCAGCAGGATATGATGAATCCGGATAACCAGAATCCCCCGGAAAATATGGGTCCCGATCAGAATCAGCAAAATATGATGGGTCCCGGTCCGGATCAACAGGATATGTTCAGCCCGGATCGTCCGGGAATGGAATGGCTCAATATGCTGGATGATGAAACCCGCGCCGGTGTTGAAGAGCAGATTCGCGCACATATGGGCGATATGCAGCAAGATGCCGCGAAGATGAAACTGATGATGATGTTGCTGTCACCGGATGCCGTCGAGGCAATGGACGCATGGCTCGCGGCTCATTGATCGATTACTGAATTAAAATTCTATCGACTAAAAAGTTTATCGACCTATAAATATCCCATCCTCCATTGACCCGACATAAAGTCGGGTTTTTTGAGCAAAATAAATTCTCTATGGAATTATTCCTATGATGATCAACGGTACGGCTGGCACATCCCGACCCTGCCGAATAACATTATATAATTCACCTTCATAATAAGGCACACCGGAACTCATTTTCATTTGAAGTTCCTTCATCGGTAAAATCTCGATTCCAAGGTCTATTTTGTCTCCAATGTAAAAAGCAAGGTGTTTGACAAACAGATCATAAGCTACAAATGCATACTTGCCAAATTGGACTTCAATAGCTACTCGATCTTTCACATAATCTGTCTGGTTGTAACTATAAATGGGCATATTTCCGCTCTTGATAATCTCCTCCTTTTGTAGAGCTGGATCCATCGTAAGTGTTTTTCGAATTAATCTTTCATCTTTTGTTACCCAATAATCTACCCTGCTTTCTTCCCACTCAGCTTTTGTAAGGAAGGTCTTAAACTTGGCATTCATGTCTATAGGGCTGTAAAGGAGCTTCCCCGGCATTGTTTTTTCTTTAGATACTTTTGTTTTGTATTTATTCGCATCAACCCTTTCAATTACGTTTTGAATCTCAGTCCATAATGCTGGCTTATGCACCAGTAGGAACTCTAGACCATTAAGATGTGAATATGTCTCAATGATTTTCAATTTTCTTTATACTTCCTTCCTATCTTTATACAAAGACACTTGCTGTTCCAGATCGGCATTTTTCCACGGGGCTGTCGTTAAACTCGAACCTGCATCCTCCGGTTTGAAAACCGGTTTAAACATAGGGCGAGTACGTAATGTACCGTCAAGTTCCTTTTCGATTCTGGCATGGATAATTTCGATATATTTCTGGTGTATTTCAGCTCCCATACTTTTACGTTTATGCCTTACAGCCGCGATTGCCGTAGTACCAGTACCTAGGAACGGGTCAAATACCCAATCGGCCTCTTTACTCATTGAGAGAACAAAACGTTCGATTAACTCAACCGGGAATTGGCAGGGATGGATGGTCTTTTCGACGTGATTACTCTTTACATTAGGGATTACCCATAAGTCACCTGGGTTCTTCCCCAATGGGTTACATGAAAATTGCCCTGCGTTCGGACCTTTGAAATGCTTCTTGCCTGGATACTTTTGCGGAACCCGTATCGGATCTAGGTTAAAAACATAATCATTGCTTTTTGTGAACCATATAATGGTTTCATATCGTCCCGAAAACCTTTTCGAACAATGAAGGCCATGCTCAAAATGCCAGATAATTCGGTTACGTAACTGTAAACCGAGTTTTATGAATATAGGATAGAGGACTGTGTCTAATGGGATAATGGTTCCTTTGTCTACATAGTTTCCAACCTGCCAGCAGATACTTCCGTTATCCGATAAAACCCTCACGCACTCAGTTATCACCGCTTCCTGTTGCTCCAAATACTGGGATAATTTCAGTTTCTTTTCGTATTCTTTTCCTAGATTATATGGCGGTGAAGTAATAATTAACTGAACCAATCCTTCCGGGACTGTATTTAACAACTCCAGACAATCGCCATGGTAGACTACAATCGATTTCCTTGGATTGAAAACCGGGGAGATTTGCTTTTTCTGAACCATATCAAACATGATATCACTTTTCCTCTATGCTTCAAAGGATTGTTCCTAATGCTTTTACCATGAGAAAAGCCTTGTCTAGGTTTTAACATCTTAATAACGGTTGAGGATGGGAAAACCTGACATGGAAAGTAGAGAATTCCTGAAAATTTTCCTCTTAACCAACCTAATATTCCTTTGTTAATTTAGTAAGCTCCAATCACCTAACTACTGGAAATTTATGCTATCCTTTCCCTTCTGTACCATGACACGAGTTCTTATCATCGATGATGAGGAGAATATCCTCAAAACGCTCTCCGGGATTCTCGCAAGCGAAGGCTACGAACCTTTGAAAGCCGCGACCGGATCCGACGGGCTCGCGCGCGCATCCGAAATTCCGGTCGACTGCATACTTCTCGACGTGTGGCTTCCCGATATCGACGGGCTGGTTGTCCTCCGTGAACTCAAGCGGAATAATCCTGTAACCCCAGTCATCATGATGAGCGGGCATTCGACAATCGCCACCGCTGTCGATGCCACCAAGCTTGGCGCGTATACGTTCCTTGAAAAACCCCTCGACCTCGAACGCCTTCTTCTCACACTCCGCAACGCTCTCAGACTTCATGAACTTGAGCGCGAGAATATCATGCTGAAAGAGGGGGCGGAGGATGTCCCGGTCATGGTGGGGACTTCGACCGCGCTGGACCGCGTCAGGTCGCTCGTAAAGCGGGTTGCGCCGACCAATTCACGCGTCCTGATCACAGGCGAAAACGGCACGGGCAAGGAAATTGTCGCGAGGGAGATTTAGTATTGAGAGTCCTTGAAGAGCATGAGCTTGAACGTGTCGGTGGGAAAAAACCGATCAAGGTCGATGTGCGCGTTATCGCGGCGACAAATCAGGATTTGGAAGCGCGAATCGGGAAAGGAGAATTCCGTCAGGATTTATATTTCAGGCTGAATGTAATCCCGATTCATGTACCGTCGCTGAGAGAGCACTCGGAAGATGTGCCGATGATCGCGGAATATTTCCTCGCAAAATATTCGCTGGAACACAATAAACGTCCGAAGAGAGTCACGAACGACGCGCTTGCGATTTTAAAATCATATAAATGGCCGGGGAATGTACGCGAGCTTAGAAATATTATGGAGCGGCTCGCGATTCTGACTCCGGGCGATGAAATAACTCCCGCCGACCTTGCGGGTGTAATTCCCGGGGTCGAGCGTCCATATCCGATTCCTCATACGGATCACGGCGATCCGATTGAAACATCCATGGGCCGATTTGACAGGTCCCCGTTGAAGGATGCGATTGCCGCATGCGAAAAGGAAATTATCGAACGCCGCCTGGATGCATGCGGCGGTAACGTAAAACGGACCGCCGAGGAACTTGGCCTGGAACGAAGCCACCTCTACAAAAAAATGCGCGCGCTGGGGATCGATCCCTCAAAACGCAACGGTAATTGATCGAACCCAATGCAGATTTGCGGTATCATATATGGGATGTATAATTCCCTGCTCAGATCGGCCAGGGGAGATTATTAGCTGACGTTACGAGATGATGTTTAAAAACGACCAGAATAATGGCGAGGGTGTTTTCGAACCGGTTATCGTTGATGATCCGCTGAATCCCGATACGGAAACGATTGAGGAGAAGGCGGAGGATACTCAACCAATCCCCATCCCAGTAACCGAAAGCGAAATTCCCGAAACAAGAACTTTCAGGATAAAAATTCCGACTGGTATCTCTCCCCTTCTCTGGATTCTTGTCGTTGTAGTATTCGCAGGAATTATTGGTGGCATCATAGGTGTCATAAACTTGCAGGAAAGGGCGAATGATGCGCGCGCGCGGCTTGCTTCGGGACAGGATTTGCTTCTCGATGGCGATTCATTCGGGGCTTTGTATCAGTTTACCCGCGCGATAGAACTCAATCCCCGGCTTCCCGGTGCGCACGCGGCTTTGGGACGGATCGCGATTGAAAACGGGCAGGCCGCCGAAGCTGTCAGGAAATTCCAGGAAGAACTTGCCGTTAATCCCGATGATCGCGAAAGCCATCTCGCGCTCGGATGCCTGTACACGCTGGGATGTATCTCCGCGGACGATCCGCATGAGTTGAGGGCATATATAAACCAGAATTTTGCGAGCGTTCTTCCCTATAACTGGCCAGCGGATCTTCAATATACACCCGATCCTGGTACCGATTCCTTATCGGCTGCGGTTTATAATTTTCAGTTTGCGCTGGAACGTCTCCCTGACGACCCGACCCCTGAAATCGGCCTTGCCCTGAACCAGATCGCGAATTACGGTCTGGATGCGGCGCGGCAGAGGCTCTCAAAGTTGCTTGCGGGATCGCAGGACGAAGGAGCGATTCTTGTCGCTCAGGACCTTATCGGGGATATCAACAGCGAGGAGCAATTCGAAACATGGCTCGCGCAAAATCCCGACATTCCGAATCTCAGCGCGGGTCTGACTGAGCCGCTTGTAAACCCGGCTGATGGTCTGATCCCGTCCCCCGTCGATATGTCGCAGCAATCCGGTCTATCGAGCGAGTTGCAGCCGTTACCTGGATTCGGGAGCGGGGCAGAATTCGATCCCGGTTCGTTTACATCATCGGAAACCGATCCGGGCCAATTCGGATCAAGGCCAATCGACCCGAACTTCATTGCCGAAAATGCGTATCCCCCTCAGATAGAGACACAGGTCACCCCCGAGGATCTTGTCCCGCAGCCTACCGTTAAACCGATTACGAACGATATCCATATCGATGAGACCAACGAATGGGTACACACAGTCCGGGTCGCGAATATATATCAGGCTGGAAGTGTCGGATTCCGCGAGGGCGAGACGGTCGTAATGCCGGTGACAAATGTCGAGGTCAAGGTGATCGAATCGTCGGAAGACAAAATTATCCTGGAAGAACGGGGATATCAATTTACATGGGTGCCGGGAGAGGTAGGCTGGACGCAGCTTGTTGAGGAGCAGCCTGTTGACGTTGGTAGTGCAAGCGCCGGTACCGCTGAGCCGGTTGTAGGCGACCTCGGCCCGGATGTTGGTTCGGAATGACGTGCCATATGCTTCCAGAGCCCGTCTCTGAAATATTCTGTAATTGCGTTTCAAAAGGCATAAAGCACAAAATTTGAAAGGTTATTAAAAAAAAGTAATCAACCAGCGGAGAGGTTGAGTTTTCCTCTGATCCAGAACCTGTACATCTTCTTCAGATTGAACGCGGTGCAGATGAGCGACCATACCGCTCTGACCTTTTCGATCCCAATCACGCTCCATCGTCTCAAGCCAAACACTTCTTTGATTATTCCAAAGACCGGCTCGACTATAGTTTTACGTGCCGCGAGAAGACGCCGCATTTCAGAATCGCGTTGTTTTTCTCTTTGACGCACCATCGCCGCGTGATGTTTACCGATTTTTATTGAACGGCCCTGCTTGTTTTTTGTGCATTGCAATCGGGAGGGACAGTCGCGCTTTTTGCAGCGGTAAACCCGGTATCTGTCTTCCCTGCTTCCCTTGTTGCCAGGCGAAGTCCCGACAAACGGAAGGTCCTGTCCGAGCGGGCAGACCACACAATCGCGCTCTTCATCGAAGTTGAATTTTGCCGCGCGAAACTCGCCTTCCCCGTCCCCGCTGCGCAGATTCTCCATATTCACCAGCACATTTCGATCGCGTTTCTCGGCCTCTTCAAGATCACGCGCCGAAAAGTAACCCGCGTCCGCCACCGATTCCATCGCCAAATCTCCCAGATTCTCCTCCACTTCGTCAAGCATGCGATTCATAAGACCGTTGTCGTTGCACTCGCTCACAACATCCTCCGCGACAATTATGCCGCTTTCCGAGTCGACAACAGCCTGCGCGTTGTAGCAAAATTCGTCTCTCCCCTTCAGCTTTATCATTCTCGCATCGGGATCGTCGGGATGAAGGTGGTTCACACCGGCCTCGTCCATCTCGTGCAACGCCTCTTCAATCCTCTGCTTCAGAACGGCGGCATCGCGCAGTTCCTCGGGAAGCCGCATCTCGCCTGATTCCTGCGCCTCGTTCGATTCCATCTCCTCAAACATTTTGTCGATCGATTCATCCAGCTCTTTTAAAAGTTTCGTAAGTTTATCGCGTCTCTGTCCCCTCACCGGCGACGGCAGCGCCTGTATTTTCGTGCCGTCCACCGCGTGCAGAACCATTCCGACCAGCCCGCTGTCAACTGCAATCCTGGCCGTCTTCCTGAACAGAGTTTTGAATGTGCCCTTGTTGTCCTGGTAAAAGCGCCAGAACGTATTATGATCCGGCGCTTTGTTGCCCGTCAGCCACACCAATGCTATTGAATCAAGGCAGGCCGCCTCCATCTTCCGGCTGCTCTTAATCCCCTTCATTAACCCGTACAGCCATGCTTTCAGCATTAGATCCGCCGAGAAACTTGGATTCCCGACTTCCGATTTCCGGCATTTGAAGCCCATTTCATCAAGGTCCAGGCTCTCTACAATCTGCCGTATGAATCTCGCGGGATGGTCTGCGGGTACCCACTCCTCTACTGCTGGAGGTAACAGATAAACTTCGTTATACTTCGCTCTGATCTCGTTGTTCATTGGCTTTTATGGTAATTTAGTTGATAGTATATATTATATCACATATTTGCGAATTGTGAGACAGTCTCTTCCAGCGGATGTTCAAAAGTGTTATGTGCTTCCAGCACATTAATAGAATCACATAACAATTATACTGAAATTAACCTTATTTCTTTCTACGTTTCTCGGCAAGTTTCTTTTTTGGCTTTTCTTTCTCTTCCTCTTCATGTTCATGATCTTCAGGCTCTTCGGCGCCCGATTTCAAACGCCAGTAAATATCGGAAAGGGTAATATCGACGCGGTCGTGCATACCGCCCTTTGTCCAGCCACCGGATTTAAGTTTTCGTCCCGCTTTAACACCCGTAAATATTTCAATCGCCTGATCCGCAGTGGTAACAGGATAGATCGAGAAAGTCCCGGCAGCGATTGCGGCGAGCACCTCATCCGACAACATCAGCTCCTTGACATTCGACTTCGGCATCACTACTCCCTGGGTTCCAGTGAGGCCTTTAATCTTGCATATTCTGAAGAAACCTTCGACTTTTTCATTTATGCCGCCGATAGGCTGCACCTCGCCTTTCTGGTTCATGGAGCCTGTTACGGCAAGGTCCTGACGAAGCGGCAAATCGGACAATGCGCTTAAGAGAACGGCGATTTCGGCGATCGAAGCGGAATCGCCGTCGATTTTCGAATAAGACTGTTCAAACGCGATGCTGGCTGAAAGGCTGATCGGGCCGTCCATCCCGTACTGGTGGCGGAGGTAGCCTTCCAGAATCATTGTCCCTTTGTTGTGAATTGAACCGGAGAGTTTTGCTTCCCTCTCGATATTAACGACCCCCGCGTCGCCCATCGAAATTTCGCATGTGATTCGCTGTGGACGTCCGAACGCAAAATTTCCAAGGTCATGAACAGCCAGGCCGTTAATCTGGCCGACGCTGTATCCCTCGGTGTCGATCATGTATATTTCGTCGCCGAACGCCTCATCGATCCTTTCGCGCACAAGGTCCTGGCGATATTCGGATTCAGAGATCGCCTCCTCTACATGAGAATCATTTATTACTTTTGAATTCTTATTGAGCGCATGCTGGTTTGCTTCCCTGATAATATCCGCGATCCGTCCAAGCCGCGCGCTCATCTTGTCGCCGCTACCGCTAAGCCGCGCTCCGCGCTCGGATAGCCGCGCGATAGCCTTCGCTGTCATCGGAAGCGTTTTTTCATTGTTCGTCATCTTCCTCGCGAGAGCCGCATAATATCTGATTTCCTTTTTCCCGCGCGGCATAAGGCTGTCGAAATCGGCTCGAACCTTAAATACCCGATGAAAATCCTCCTCATAGTAACTGAGCATATGGTAAAGATAACTGTCCCCGATGAGAATGACCGTTACGTTGATATCGATCGGCTCGGGTTTAATTGTCGCGGGAGCAATCGAAAGGAGCGTATCCATCCCCTGAATCTGGAGCTTTCCGGTTTTCAGGGTTCGCATCAGGGTCCGCCACGACATAGGCTCCTGAAGTACATCCATCGCGTTCAGAATCAGGTAGCCACCGTCCGCCTTAAGAAGGCTTCCGCCCTTTATCTGGGTAAAATCGGTCGCCCATAAGCCCCCATAGCGCATCTCGCGTTCGATTGTCCCAAAAAGATTATGGTAATTCGGATGGTGCTCGACCACCACAGGAGCTTTTTTGGCTTTCGCGTTGTCGTGGATGACATTCACTTCGAAAACCTTGTAGGGATCCAATTTTGTCATCTCTTCGAACGGATTGGGAATCTGCAGTTGAGCCGGAACAGGTGAATTTGGCTGCTCGGATTCGTCGGTGGAGAAAATATCCGTGTGATCGATAATAAAATCCTGCACTTCACCAAGATATTCTCCCACCGACTCCTGCTGGAATTTTTCAGTAAGGTCCTGGCAGTAATCCTTCAACAGTTCCTCAAGAACCTGTTTGTCGATAGCGGTGGTCTTGTCGGCTAATTCCCTGTTCAAGGTCCTGACCTGCTTCATCACAGCCCGGAGCTCCAGCTTGAAACCCTGGTACCTTTCGTAAAGGCTGTCCAGCTTATCGCCCGGATACTTCCCTTCCTCGACCTTTTTCCCGACCTGGTTTGGCGGGACAGGTTCGCCGTCGATTACCGGAAAGACATCCGGACGCGTATAGGGTCCCATCTGGACCTGAACCAGCGCGAATCCATCCTTGGCTACTTTATCTTCCAGAGTTTTGAAAATTTTAGCTTCCTTATTTGCATACTCCTCAGCAAGTATTCTTTTACGATTCAGGATAGAATCATCGTCAAGGGCGTGCGGGATCATATTTTTCAGATTATCGATCAGCGCGGTAACTTCCGTCTTAAAAACATGCCCTTTATTCGCTGGAAGTGTCAGAAGCCTTGGCTCATCGGGATTTTTGAAATTATTTACATAGCAGTAATCATGGCGGAGTACATTTTTGACTTCGAGGCTGCCGAAAATATTCTGCACTGCTGTGGATCGGCCTGTGGCGGATAATCCGGTGACGAAAACGTTATAGCCCTTGCCCCTGATCTGGGCGCCGAGCTGGAGTGCTTTGATCGCCCTGGGTTGCCCGATCAGCGTAGTCAACGGTTTGACATCATTTGTTGTTTTGAAACCAAGGGTCTTATGGTCAATACGCCACCTGCACTGGTCTGCTTTCAGACTGGCTGGCGGTATAGCCGAAGGCAGCGGGTAGTTTGTAAGATCGATTTCCAGTACAGCTTCCGGAGATTTCCTGATTTTTTTCATTCTCGCCATGGTGGATTTCCTCTCATATTAAAAAACATCCCCTTTTAATCACTACAATTGGGGGAAGTTAGTATACCCCTAAAGGCATAGGATGTCACCCAAAATGTAGAGGGGGTTGTTTATTCGACGTCGAGATTTACGCGCCCGAGCAGGGATTCTGTGAGCGCGAAAATCCCACCCGCATCCCGGACATCGCGCGAGATCCTTCGCAAACTCAACAGCGCACCTTGGACAGTAAAGTTTCATTTACATGCCGTTGGTCCAAAAACCTCGTACGGTATTTTCAAGCCGCTCTTATTTGCGCTTTTTACGCCAGTGTAGCAGGATAACATATCCGCGACATTCACCAGATATTCGATGCTGGTAATATCGAGACCAAGGGGAGTAATCGATATGAAACCATTTTCAATTTCATGCGAATCCGTCCCTTCCTGCCTGCCGTACAGCACTTTCTTGCCTGTGATCCAGTAATATTTCCGCCCCCTCGGATCGACCCTCTCATGGACAACATCGTCGTACCATCGCTGCCCGAGCCTTGTGATTTTAATCCCCTTGATTTCTTCCTCCGGTATGTTCGGGTAGTTTATATTCAGGAGAATTCCGTCGGGGAGAGATTCCTCATGTACTATCCGTGCGAGGATTTTTACGAATTCCGCGCAGCCTTTATAGTCCAGATTTTCGAATCCGCCCATGCTGCAGGAAATGGACGGAATCCCTGCGACCACGCCTTCAAGAGCCCCCGCGACAGTTCCGGAGTACGTGACATCGGCGCCAAGGTTCGGGCCGCCGTTAATTCCGGAAATCACCAGGTCTGGTTTTTCGCCGATAACGGCGTGAATTCCAAGGAGGATAGAATCGGTCGGGGTTCCGTTCGTGCTGAACGCTTTGATCCCGTCGATCGGGAAATTGTCAAGCTCCACACATCGAAGGGGTTTATGAAGCGTGATCGAATGCCCGACAGCAGACTGCTGCGATTCCGGCGCGACAAGGATCACATCTGCGATTTCCTTCAACGCACTGGCGAGCGCGATAATTCCCGGCGCGCGGACTCCATCATCGTTTGTGATTAAAATTTTCATTGATATTTACATCCACCGTCCAACTTCACAACACGGTCAATATAGCAATGAGTAAAGAGATAGGCAACAGCAGGTGTCGAATAGTACAGTAAATCTATGCCGTGGCATGCGACTCCGGTGCATGAATTCCCATCTCATTCGCCGGAGTCGCATGATACGTGAATCCATGCGCCGGAGTCGCATGCCACGGTTTACAAATCCATTTTCAGGTATATTGAACTAAAAAAAGAAAGGCTGGGGAAATGCAATTATTTTCCCAGCCCTATAGAGAAAGTAGCATGTCAGTGTCTGGCTTTAACGGGTGCAGCTGCAACATTAAGTATTTTATCCACTTCTTCCTTATCGACATCCATGATATACCTGATACCGCTGATCTGGGCAGCCTGTGGAGTGAGTGCAGCCAGATCATCCCGCGACATATATTCTAAGGCAAATCTTCTGCTACCGGCCATCATCTGGCGAAGGCCCTGTGCCAACCGTTCATAATATGTATAGAGACCGATAGCGCCGGTCGGGAGTTTTTCAAATTCTGCATCGCCAAGCTCCTTTCGAAGGTGCGCAGCGGTGACGAATATCTTGTCCTTCGTGGTGCCGAAACGCTCGACATACACGGGAACCTGATGCTCATCGATGGTTTTTCCGATGGTTTTACCGACCATCGCAGCGGCGATAGGACCGCGCGCCATACCGACAAGCTTGACAAATGGAGCGCCCATGGCAAGCCCTTTGAAAATCAGGTCCTCAAATGTGAATCCGCCTGCGACAGCGATCGCGGGAAGATATTCACCGGCATCGTGAAGACGTTTGGCGTATTGATACAAAAGCGAATGTATTTCGACCGGTGGGATACCCCATTCATTCATCATGCGCCAGGGGCTCATGCCAGTGCCGCCGCCCGCTGCGTCAACGGTCAGAAGGTCTAATTTATATTTGGAGGCAAACTTGATAGCCCGGGCAAGGTCTGCGGGGCGATAAGCGCCAGTCTTAAGGAAAACGTATTTAGCACCGGCGGCTCGAAGTTCCTCGACTCTTTTAGCGAATGATTCCTCTGTGACCATGCCGACTCTGGAATGGCGTTCGAACTCGGTAAAAGCTCCCTTTTCAAAAGCCTGGATAACGTAAGGATCGGTGGGATTCGGGAGGACGATATAGCCTCGCTCATGGAGAAGCTGCGCTTTCTTCAGGTCGGCGATTTTAACTTCGCCCCCGATGTCCTTCGCGCCCTGACCCCATTTAAGCTCGACGCACTTGACACCAAGTTGTTGAATTGCGTATTCCTGAGCACCCAGGCGGGTATCTTCAACGTTAGCCTGGACAATGATAGCCCCATAACCATCGCGCTGGTGATCCATAAACAGCTTAACCCTGCGTTTCATGTCTACAGTATCTATAACATGGCCGTTTTTCATGACCGTCTGGGGGTCCATCCCGACGACGTTCTCGCCGATGGTAAGTCCGGTTCCTGCAAGTGCAGTACCGATGGCTAAACCTTCCCAGTTGTTCTTGGCGATATTTGTGGAGCCAATCCCCGGGATCATGAACGGCATGCGGAATTTGATATCCTTGTCGTGGCCAAAGGCAACTTCGAGGTTCACCGCCGGGAATATGGCTTTGTCACTATCGGCTTCAATACCATGGGCGCCAACCGCAGTGCCCATAATATTGAAATGCGAATAGTCGACAGGGTAGGTTTTTTCCGCTGCGGTCGTTATGACCCCGAATGGCTGCGGGTAAATTACCTCATGCCCGCGATACGCGGACTTACCGATTTCACACATCCCTATACACCCGTCAACGCAGGTTACGCACATCCCTGACGACGGGGTAATGGATTCTTCGGTACGATTTTTAGTCAGGGTAGCGGCAGAGGAATTAACTCTAGAATACGACATCTTTATCTCCTTGATTCTTGTCAATCCTTTTTTATTTCGCATGCCACACAGGGATCCATGTAGCACATAAGGTCTTTAAACTGGTCTTTCTCAACGCAGGGGGGCGCGAGATTCGCGCACCCTCCGCAAATCGCCTTTTCGGGGTTAGTAAAGGTGCACCTTAACTGGCATGCCGGGCAGACATACATGCATCCGCCGCAGCGACGGCACACTTCGGATTCGATATCGAACGGCGTCCCGATGCTTCGACTTTCGCCGCGTCCTCTGAATCCTATTGCCTTTGCCATCATCTGTTCCTCGCACATTCGGGTGCAAAGGCCGCACAAGATGCAGTCCTCGTGCTCCTGCCTGAACCTTTGCCGGCGGACATTATGAGCCGATGCAAGATCCTGAATGGTCTTCGATTGCGGACATGTGGCAAGAAGCAGCTCTATTACCATTCGTCTCGCTTTTACTACCCTCTCTGACGAGGTCCTGACTTTAAGGCCCTCAGTCGCAGGATAGGTGCAGGACGATACGAGTTTGGCCCTGGCGCCTTCTCCAATTTCCACCACACAAAGCCTGCATGCGCCGTATGGCGACAGACTCTCCAGATAGCAAAGCGTGGGGATAGGAAATCCAAGAAATCTGGCGGCTTCAAGAACAGTCGAGCCTTCAGGTACGTGGACATCAAGGCCGTTTATTATCAGGTTAATCATTTCGCTTTATCACCAACAGCAGCTATTTCGTCTTCCCGCTTCTGCGTAAATGCCAGATCGCAGCGCAAACATCTTCCGCACTCCACTTTGGCAGCTTCCCGTGAAATCGTCCTTTCAACTTCGCTGAAATTATCGGCGCGAGATTCCACCGGGATTTCCGGTATCTCAATCCTCGGTAATTCCATATCCGTCTCTACATCGCTTTCCGGGGATGGTTCCAGGAAGAAATCAGGAAGCCTGATTTCGGGCGTCTGCCAGAGTTCCTCATTTCTGAGATACCGGCCAATTACCAACGCCGCCTTTTTCCCCATCGCGATAGCTCCGATAACGGTGCTGGAACCTGTGACCAGGTCGCCTCCCGCGAACACGCCTTCCCTGGATGTGGCAAGGGTATCGGGATCGATAATCGGTTTGCCATCGGAATCGATCGCAATTTCCATTTCTTTAAGGAATCCGGTGTCAGGATGCTCGCCAATGCCGACAATCAGAGTGTCAAAAGAAACGAGGGTCTTCTTGCTTTTATTCAAAACTGGCTGACGTCTGCCGCTTGCGTCGATATCGCCAAGGACATTCTGGAAACACTCGATCCCGGTAAGTTTACCGTTTTGTGTGAAGATCGATCCCGGAGTGACAAGTTCCCTGATCTCAACGCCCTCTTCGAGAGCGGCTTTTATCTCTTCCTCATACGCAGGCATCTCATTTATCGTTCTGCGATAAAGGATGACGACATTCTGGACGTCCGGCTGGCGGAAGGCGGCTCTGGCCGCATCGACCGCCGAATTGCCTCCTCCAATAACACCAACCCTGCCCTTTGCAAGGAATTCGCCTCTTAGATTATATGCTTTCAGGAAATTGATCGATGAGAAAACATGGGGTGCGCTATCTGCTCCGAATTCAAGCGTCCTTGATTTATGGGCACCCATCGACAGGAACACCGCGTCGAATCCGTCCTTAAAGAGACCGTCAACCGTGAAATCACGGCCGAGGGCTTTATTGCATTCAAGTTTGATATTTTCGTTAAGAAGGGCGTCTATTTCCTTCTCAAGAATATTTCTGGGAAGCCGGTATTCCGGGATGCCGCAGGCAAGCATACCGCCAGGCCTGTCCTCGGATTCAAATACAGACACCCTGTATCCGTCGAGAGAGAGGTAATATGCTGCGGTAAGCCCTGAAGGCCCCGCTCCGATAACCGCAATCCTTCGCGAATCTTCGCCGGCGGGAATGAATTTTTCCGAATTGTAAACGGATGGATCGACCGTATCGGTGATAAAACGCTTCAAAGCCCTTACCGCGATCGGTTGCCCGCCGGTTGTGCCAAGGCGGCAATTCGCTTCGCACTTATGATCGCAGACTCTGGCGCATACCGATGGGAATGGGTTTGGAGCCCTGATGACTTTATAGGCTTCCTCGTATTCACCCTTTTCAATCAGAGCGACATAGCGCCATGCCTCTGTTCCGACCGGACATGCGTTCTGGCATGGTGCCCCGACAAGTTCCGTGCAGACACCCGCCGGACATCTCTTGTAAATAATATGCTGTACATATTCGTCGTGGAAATATTTAAGTGTTGATAAGACTGGATTGGATGCTGTCTGTCCCAGCCCGCACATTGTCGTATCTTTAACGGCCAGGGCGAGTTCCTCAAGGAGATCCAGTTTCTCCATGGTTCCCTGCCCCCTGGTGATCTCATCCAGCAGCTCATACATCCGCTGCGTACCCTTACGACAGGTGAAACACTTCCCGCAGGATTCGCTCTTGAGGAAATTCATGAAATATTTGGCGACATCGACCATGCATGTCTTTTCGTCCATTACGATCATGCCGCCTGAGCCCATGATCGAACCCGCCTGAGCCAGACTGTCATAATCGATATGTAGATCGAACTTATCAGCCGGGATGCATCCTCCCGATGGCCCACCAGTTTGAACTGCTTTTATCCTGGCATTCCCAATGGATCCGCCGCCGATGTCATATACAATCTTTTTGATTGTAATGCCCATCGGGACTTCGACAAGCCCGGTATTTTTGATTTTTCCCACAAGGCTGAAAATCTTTGTTCCCGAATTTCCCTTAGTACCGATCTTTGCGTACTCCGACGCCCCTTTCTCAATAATAATGGGAATGTTGGCCCATGTTTCCACGTTATTAATCGCTGTGGGTTTGCCGTAGATTCCCTTTTCAACCGGGAAGGGAGGACGCTGACGCGGTTCTCCCACTTTTCCCTCGACTGACCTCATCAGGGCGGTTTCCTCGCCGCATACAAACGCGCCCGCGCCCTTTACAACTTCAAAATCAAGGCTGAAATCGGTTCCGAGAATATTTTCTCCAATGAGCCCAAGATCCCGAGCCTGGCTTAAAGCGATAATCAGATGCTTGATCGCCATAGGGTATTCATTTCGGACATAAACAATCGCTTTTGTGGCGCCGGTGGCGAATGCGCCTATTAACATACCCTCGATGACTCCATGCGGGTTGCCCTCAAGAAGGCTCCTGTCCATATAGGCACCGGGATCCCCCTCATCAGCGTTACAAACTATGTATTTACCCTCATCGGATGGCTGTTTTGCCAGCATTTCCCATTTCAATCCGGTCGGGAAACCGGCTCCGCCGCGACCTCGTAGACCTGAATTCTTTATTTCGTTGACGACCTGTTCCCTTGTCATGCCACTGAGGACTTTCTCGATAGCCAGGTAGCCTCCGCTGGCGATATAATCATAAATTCTTATTGGATCAATTTTCTGGTTTCTACTGAATACCGTTCGTTTCTGATTCTTGAAGAATGGGATTTCATTCTGCGAATAATATTTCGTTCCGGATTTTGGGTCTGTGTACAGCAGTTCATCAACATATTTATTCTTCAATGTCGCATCGATAATCCGTGGAACATCTTCAGACTTGACCTTAACGTAAAATGCGTTCTGCGGTTCGGTAACGATGGTTGGACCCATCTCGCAGAATCCATGGCAACCTGTAATGCGCAGTGAAATCTTATCGTGCAAACGCTTTCCGAGGATATGCCCTTTGGCAGCCCGGACAATCAGATTCGCCTCGCTGGCAAGACAAGCTGTTTCACCGCAGATATTTATGCAGGGTTTTTTTATATCAATATCGCTGGTGATAATTTCGCGTAAATTCCTGAGATCGTCAATTGAAAATAATTTCAACATTAAAATCCTCCAAGCTGCATTTCAAAACTTTGCACCCTGGTTTCAAACTCCAGTTAACCTAAATCAAGCATGTGGCTTCTGCATCCCTGTCGGGAACATATCTGAATGATCCCTCCCCCGCGTACGATCATCGAGGCCATCGGGGCGTTACATGCCGGACACGGCGATGAGCCTGTCAGTTCGGCATGGCAATGGGTACAGAAGAAATGGACGATTGTGTCCGATGGAATTTCATGCTCGGTAAAAACCTTGTAGCT
This sequence comes from bacterium, assembly GCA_026394215.1. Classification (GTDB taxonomy): domain Bacteria; phylum JAJVIF01; class JAJVIF01; order JAPKYR01; family JAPKYR01; genus JAPKYR01. The sequence continues at coordinate 17,516 of JAPKYR010000193.1, read as the reverse complement.
TCCGTACATTGAAGACAATTCGATCCAACCGTGTTTTTGATCGAACGAAGCGATAAACCGAATTGAAGGGTAATGATCGATTATATGATTGGGATTCATGAGGCTGTGATTGCAATTCGGGCAGCTGACCTCGACAGGAAATATGTGGTAGTCCTGTTCGACGCTCGAATCCTCGAATCCCTTGCGAACCTGCTCTAATATGTTCTTTACTTTGGTCTTCCGCACCTTTGGAAAGTACTTTCCGTCGGCTACGACTACAGGGCCAAGTGCGCAGGCGCCGAGACATGCCACTGTCTCCAATGTGAATTCCTTATCAGGGGTAGTCTCACCACGTTTGACGCCAAGGTTTTTCTCTAATTCCTCAACGATTACCGGGCCTCCCCGAACATGGCAAGCGGTTCCCAGGCAGCCGCATATCAGATGTTTCCCCCTGGGCTTCAGGCTGAATGCCCTGTAAAAGGTCGCCACCCCGTAGACATTAACCAGGGGTATATTCCTTTCTGAAGCTACCATTCTCAATGCTTCTTCAGGAAGGTAGGTGAACCTCGATTGGATCTCTTCGAGTATGGATATAAGACCGTCGCCCTGTTTTCTGTGTTTCTCGAGGATTTTCTCGACAATTTCGATATTCATGACAAATATTCCTGTCGCTGTGCGGCACAAATTACACGGACCAAATCAGCAATATTCTTCACAGTGCCATATCCCGCCTTCGGCGCATGCATTCATGCACGTTTCACGAAGGTCGCAGTTTTTGCAGATACCGGTATACTTCTCACCTGCAGCCTGGATCTGTTCCATTGGCGGTTCCGGCTCGGAAATTACTTTCGATTTCTTTGCAGGCGAACCGGGTCGTTGGGCTTCACCCGGTTTTTTATAGTCATCGAACTGCTCGCAAAAATAAACCGGCCTGCGACCAGCTCTTGTGCTATCGCAGACAGGGGGATTGTTGCATGTGGTGCAAAGGTCGTTGTACTCAATCGCTGAACCAGAAGAAGTCTGCCTGGCTTTTTTGCCGTTGGATTGAATAATTTTTCGGTTCGCGCTGAAGCCTTCCTTTATTGCAGGCTTATCCAGTTTTTTTACAGCGTTCTTGGCTCTCGTGGACGATTTAGGCATATATTTCTCCTTATTCCTGGAGCGATGGTAAGATTTTCCTTCAGTCCCGCTCTCCACTCCCGAACAAGATGAAATTAAATAGCCGGGAAAGCGGAAATGCTGTTGCCGCCTGATATCATTCACATACCGTGCCAACAGACCTTTTCTCATTTTTTTATTATCGTAATGATGCAATTAATCGGCCAATATCCCTTAACAGCACTGCTGATGAGGGTTCCAGACCAGTCAATAAACCATGAACCGCATCGTTTTGTATAATCTGTAAAGGGACCGGCTGTGAAGATCAAAGTGTAGAAGTGAGGATATTTGCACCGGTGGAGAGGAATTCCTCAGCAATCAGGATTTATTCTCTGCAAACCCGTATAGTTTCATTTTCTCTCGCAGGGTCTTTCGGTCGATTCCGAGGATCCTGGACGCCTGTGATTTGTTACCGTCAACACTCATCAGAACGTTGTGGATATGCTCGGCTTCCATTTCGGCAAGGCTCTTATTAAGGTTGGCATTCCTGCTGACCGAGAACCTCATTAAGGATGGCAGGTCATTCACGTCAATCGAATCGCTGTCCGTCATTACCACAAGACGCTGTATCAGATTTTCAAGCTCGCGCACATTCCCCGGCCATGAATAATTAATGAGAACACGAAGGGCATTATCGCTTAAGGATATCGGGTCCTTTCCGGCTTTCCTTGAATATTCCTCGATAAAATGATTAGTCAGAAGCAGAATATCATCGCCGCGTTCTCTCAAGGGAGGGATAACGATATTGATGACATTTAACCTATAATACAGGTCTTCCCTGAAATTCCCCTTTTCGACAAGCTTAAGCAGGTCCTTGTTTGTGGCAGCGAGAATCCTGACATCCACCTTCGAAGATTTAGTGGAGCCCACCATGCAGAATTCCTTGTCCTGAAGCACCCTGAGCAGCTTGACCTGCATAGTAAGGCTCATCTCGCCAACTTCGTCAAGGAAGATTGTCCCCCCATCGGCAGTCTGGAAAAAACCAGCGCGTGTTTCGTTGGCGCTTGTGAACGATCCCTTTAAGTGCCCGAAAAGCTCGCTCTCAAGGAGGCTTTCAGGTATGCCTCCACAGTTCACAGGCACAAAAGCGGAAGAAGCCCTTGAGCTGTTGTAATGAATAGCCCTGGCGACAAGCTCCTTACCGGTGCCGCTTTCACCGTAGATAAGCACGGTGGCATTGGTGGACGTAGCTTTCCCTATGGCATTCATTATATTCAGCATACAGGCCGACTTCCCCATTATGCTGTACGATTCAAACAAAGCCGGTATGCTTGAATCCCTTGTCATCCTGCGCATGTACAATTTTTCCAACGCTGTTCGGACAGCCTTCAGCAATTCGTCGTCGGTGAATGGCTTGGAAAGATATTCCTCCGCTCCGGCTTTAACCGCCTCAACCGCTCCCTCCACTGTTGCATACCCCGTTATCATCATAACTTCGCAATCGGGATAATTTTCCCTCATGTGCCTGATAAGGTCCAGTCCGCTGACCTTGGGCATTTTCAGGTCGGTGATTACAAGGTCCAGGACGGTTTGCTCCAGTATCGCGATTGCATCCCCGACATTCCCGGCAGTGTATACCTTGTAACCCTCTGCGGATAGATTCCTCTGGATTACTTCAAGGGTTGCATCGGAATCATCGACAACAAGGATGCTTTCATTGCTGGACCGCACCGGCATCATTCGGAAACCTCACTTATTGAAGGATTATCCACTGGTAATATAATTTCAAAGGTGCTGCCTTTTCCAACCTGGCTTTCGACAGATATTTTTCCTCCATGCGAAGTCACAATACCATGAACGACAGGAAGGCCTAATCCCGTTCCCTCGTCAATATCTTTTGTCGTGAAAAATGGGATGAATAATTTCTTTTTGACTTCCTCATCCATCCCGATCCCCGTGTCGGCAACCTTAAGGCTGATCTCCTTACCAAGTCTTGAAGTGGAGATAGTGATGGTTCCCCCACCCGGCATCGCCTGGACCGCGTTAACCACAAGGTTCACAATGATCTGATGCATCTGGGACTGGTCCACCGTTATATCGGGCAGGTCGGGATCAAGCTCACGGTTCAGCTCAATACCGGCTTTTAAGCAACGGGCCTCAAGAAAATACAGACCGTCATCAATTACTTTATTCAGGCTAACCTTTAATTTCCTGGATGGCGCCTGACGAGCGAACAACATGAGCTTCTTAATAACTTCCCGGGCATGCATAGAAGCGGTAATTATCTTATTGATATCCTGGCGGATTTGTTCGGGAACATTTTTGTCCTTAAGTATCAACTGGGCGAAACCGAGGATGTTCCCCAGGGGTTCATTGAACTCATGCGCGACGCCAGCCGCGAGTTGTCCGATGGTGGCAAGCCTGTCCGCATGCCTGAGCTGATCCTGAAGCCTGCTTTTTTCATCTTCAGCCTGTTTTCTCTCAATGACCTGCACAATCAGGTTGGCAACCGTATCGATAAGGTTTCGCTCCTCTTTCAGAAATGGCCCTTCGTAAAGTTCAGCCATTTTCTCCGTGTAGACGACTTCAACCGTACCGCATCTGCCGCCATTGATAATTAAGTCTGCAGTCTGTTGCTGAAGGCTTTCAATGAATCCATCGGTAGTAAACTCCTGCCCATCCAGGATGATTCTGCATTCGGCGATCTCAGGATACTGCCAGGCACGCGGCAGCAATTTGACAATTTTTACAAGAATATCATCCAGTGATAAACCCGGTTCTGCGGCAATCTGGGCGATATTGTACAAGCATGTTATTTCCTTTACGCGCTCGCGAAGGTCGTTCTGTGCGCGGCATGTCATCAGGCCTTTTCCGAGTATATCGCATATTTCCTCATAGAATTCTATGTCGGAAGGCGAGAAGAAGGATGCCTGCTTGCTTGTCAACTGAAGAATTCCAACCCTTTCCATCGAGACTTGGACCGGTATAAGTGCGATGGACCTGAATTCTTCGGCACTTTTTTTCTGCACGTCCACAAGCGTGAAATTCGCGATGTCCGTTTCAACGGTGCCGCTCTGAATATCGTTTACCCAGAAACTTCCTCTCCCCGAGACGGAATCCTGGGATGATTCAAATTTCCCGGTAATAATGCTCTCCAGAGATTGCTTGACCTTCGTGGCATGCCTTCTTGAGCTTATTGTTTCCTTCCTTCCTCGTTTTGTTTCGAAATACGAGTAAATAAACTTTGGAGCTCCTATTTCCACACCGCTACCATCGATGATCCCAGTAGTTGAATAAATTCCAATAAGATCGCAGTTGGTGAAATCCAGAAGTAGTCTGGTAACTTCCTGCAGGAAATCATCAACCGAATGCTCCTGTGAGGCAATTGTAAGTATCCGCAAAGAAATAGAATAGAATACTCCGCTTGAATTTCGGTCAGGATCACGTTTCGGTATTTGATCAGGTTTCCGGGAGCACATCGCGATATTCATGTTATGATAGAACACAGTAAAAGTAAAGGCGCCAGTTGAAATGCATTTTCTTATGCGATCGACCTATATTTCCTTCCGGTTAACAACCTCACCATCGTAGCGAATGCCTGCGACGTCGATATCGGAGCCCTCTTTCTCGGAGGCTCCTGAACCCTGAAGAGCAGAATCCCGGAGAGCAGTCGAAGTATCATGCCTGCTACCATGACTGTCCTGATGTCGTCGAGAGTCACAATGCCAAGGTTGAACGTGTGCGTTCCGATGGTCTTTGTGATCACGCCTCCGAGAGTCACCGATATGAACGCTATCAGCCCGGTCAGAGCGCCCAGCGACGCGAACAGCCCGGCGCGGGTCTGGCTTGGCGCTTCAGCTATGACGAGATTGGTCTGCGCGAGTCCGACAGCAGGCCAGAAAATCCCGCCCGCGATCGCATCGACGATGATCGTGATCGGAAGCAGTCCCAGAACGTGCGGCATGTCGTAGGGGGTGAACACGAAAAGGAGCGGCTGCCAGAATACGCCGGCCCATGCCATGCGCAATACGATTTTATTTCCGAAACGGTCCGCGATCCGTCCCCATATAGGAGTAGTCAGGGTGGTCAACACCAGCGCGATCCACCCGTACGATGTCATCCCGGTGAGCGTGATCTTAAACCTGTCCAGCATGGCAACCGTATAAAGGCCGGCGGAGAGGCCGGTCGAGAACGCGAATGTCATCCATGAGATCGCTATTCGTCTTCCGTTCGGACTGCCCAGGCTATCCCATATCGCTGTCCAGCCGTTTGTGACAAGGTTCCTCATTTTTCTGACCGGTTGCAGATAGAGGCATGCCCAGCTCGCAAGCGCGAAGAATACTGAGATGCCGATCAGTGTCAGGAGGCAGTCAAGATACTCTCTGCTGTACCCGAATTGGAAGTGAACCCTGTCTGCCCACACACTCGCGATTGTTACCCCGATCATACCGATAAGGCTGGTCAGGGCGTTTCGTGTGCCGAAATAGACTCCGCGGATTCCCTCGGGCACAAGGTCGCTCACCCAGCTTATCCACCCGACTCCCCCCGCTCCATGGGTTGTGTGGCATATCGCGGCAATCAGGAGGACGAACCAGATTTGCAGCGATGGATTGGGGGGGAAGAGTACGATGAGCGGAACGAAAAGCCAGATAAGCCTGCTCAACCCGAATGTCACCAGGACAAAACGTTTGCGGATATCCCGGCTCTGGATGAGCCTTGCGGCGGGAAGCGCGAACACCGCCCCCAGCGATGGAAGGCCATTCAGGATCGCGAGGTGCATCGGCTCGGCGCCCAGGCTCAGGAGGAGACTGTTGATGATGGCCCCTGCCACCACGCTCCAGTAGACCGAAAAAAGAGCGCCGTCGATGATTGATAATTGAAGAGCAGTCCTCAGCGGACTTGAATTCACCATTTCATAAACACAGCGCGGGTTGGACCGCGCCTTTTCTCGGGGGGGTATTATATACCTATGCCGGGGTTTTTCAAGTGATGGTGCGTATCAGAACCGCGAACGTGAGTGAGTGGTCTACAATGTTCACTTTATGCTCATTGACAATGTATTACCGGGTATATTGACGTTGGCAGACCACTCACTGACGTTCGTGGTTCTGATACGTGAGTGAATCATAAATAACAAAAAAAACCCCGGGCTACCATTTTGCAGCCCGGTATTGAATCTGAAATCTGTTTAATTTAATTAATCCGCGAACACCTTGACATTATCTATAAACTGCCCCATGTAACCATTGTATCTGTAGTCGTTGGTGCTGAAATCCCACTTCAGTTGTACCGGACCTCCACAGTAGCCGCTAATATCGAATTGATAAAATACCCAGATCAATGTCCGGTTGAATCCCTTCTGGCTGAATGCGTATTCCTTCATACTGGGATCGACGAACGGGTTGAAGAAAAACATCTGGATATCAGTGTAGCCCGAATGTACATAGAATCTCATGTACTCGTAACCGGGCGTGTCATAGCTCTCGATTGAATACGCCATATAGAATTCGACCCGCGCAGATGTATATCCGGTCAGGTCTATTTCCGGGCTCATCGCATAGCCGGAATTCGGCGCGTCCGACTGTCCACCATTGTACATGGTCTGATTGCCGGGGGACCATACACCGAGGAAATTTCCGTCCTGCTCGACTCCGTACCATAGATAATAATTGCCGTCGACAGGCGGTGGAATCGATCCCGGTCCGTTTTCGTCGGGCGGAATTACATTCAGAGGGAATGCAGGATCGTATGCATTATTGATTATTGCGGGATCATACAGTTGCCTGTGATAATAACCTGAAAGTTCCCAGTCATCCATTGCGGTAGTCAGCTCGAAACTTTCCTCATAAACCGGCGTCTCCGCAGGCATGGGAGTCAATGATATCAATTCATACTTCATCTGATTTAATGCCGGGTTTATCATAAGTTCCTCAGGATAATAACCGGGGGCCCGAATCTGCATCCTGAAATTATCGATTGTCCAGTCGGGATTATTCCGATCTGTCGTGTGAGGCACATTTAAAAGATTATAATAACCGCCCTTATCAGTGATAGCAGACTGGATGCATTCCAGGCCAATATTCCATGAATCGCTGGAAGTCAGTTCCACTGTGGCGTCGGGAATCGGTTCGCCCATCGTGTTTACAACCCGCCCATTAAACGACACAACATCCCACCAGTTTACATAACCCATTGGAAAGGGGTTGTATGGGTCAGTCTGTAATGGATTATGAAGACCGAAGTCAACATGGACATCCTCATTATCTGTGACCATGATGTCATAGCAGAATACCGCCGAGTAGCTTATATCTTCCGGGACTATGCTTATGCTGTAAGTGCCGGTCGCGACAGGGACGACATAATCGCCATTGTAAACTGAAACCGAGCCCGGCGGGAATCCGAGAGGATCCTGGTTCACCACGCTTATAGAGGATACATCAAGTCCGTTCAGGAACATAGAGTCGCCGATATGTCCATAGATTGACTGTACTGTTGGCGGCGGCGTTTCATCGACCGTGACAGTGATGTAATTAAAGGTCCCTATGGATGGATCATCGTTGGAATACGCGGCGAGAAGGCAGATATAGTCGCCCGGCGGAGCGTCCATAGTATCGGCAATCGACGCTTCATACCTTTCGGTTGTCGGGTTATAGGTTAATTCAGTAATTCCGCCGGTGATCGGAGTCGTATCGACCGTGACCTCGGAGATATTCTCCTGCCAGTCATAGACTTTCGAATAAAGCAATCCCTCACCCTGATCGGTTTCGCTGAGGTCGGGATCATCGGCGTATATGTTGCCTTCGTAGCCGAATTCCTCAAGGTCATAAGGTTCACCGCAGTTCTGGGGAAGGCTGCAGTCGATGGCGAAGTAAATCCACCATTTGTTCGGTGCGTCAGGTACGTACAGCTCGACTATTTCCGATGCGCTTGAGTAGCCGAAGAATGTGCGGCTGTAGGCGGATTTATTGAAAGCTCTGAACGGGCTGATATAAAAGCCCATCAAATAAAGGCTGGTGTAATCGTCCGGATTCAGAACCCTGTGAGCTTTCTCGCTGTAGAAAACGATCAGCCTCAGATCGAATACGTTAATAAAGGTCGGATTATTCACTGTCACTTTTATAGTGTACAGGTCATTCACCTCATCGATCTCAAGGAACTGGAGCTTGAGGCAGTTCAGAGGCGGGCAGAAATTCGGATTCAGCAACAGGTTTTTGATGTTGAAATGCATCGCGAGATCGCGATTTTCAATGACATCGATCGTCTCGTTTTCCGGGTTGAGCATCATCTGATATATACCCATACTGGAGTGTGTCCCCAGATTGTCGGGCGTACGGGCGTTACGCTCGTTCGGCGCCAGCAATACCGGATCTGGCAAACCTGCACCCGGCGCGGTGGGTCCGCCGTTACCGCCGCATGATACGCAAACGATCATAAGGAGTAAGAAAATAGGACAAATAACAACCGTATTTACTGTTCGATTGTGTCGTACAGCCATGGCAACCTCAGACAATACAGCATATGGGGCCGGTACAAGACCAGAACCGGCCACCAAATTACCATAATTATAGCCTATTTAGCATTTGTACGGCAGTGGTAAAGGTTGAAATTTCCATATACTTCGATAAATTTTACCGGTTCAATAAATTTAAACCCGATAAAGAGATTTTAATTGATGATATCGTGCGGTTCCTGTAGAATTCAACCATGCGACTTCCGGTACGTTTGACGATGTTGTTCCTTGCTTTAACCATCATTTCACTCATGGTTGTATTTCAGGTATCCGCGCAACCTCCTTCCGACAATTCTGGCGTTACCGAAGAAACCTCGGTATCGGATGAAACGGCTACCGACGCGCAGTCCGGCATCGTACTCCCTGAAGATATCCCTACGCGCGAATCTTTCGAGCCCGAAACAGATAATAACCCGGCGGTCGGTCCGACGGTTGGTGATTATGTAAGGGTCTTCGCAGGGTTGATAATTGTGATAGTCGTGATATGGGGATTGAGCCTGCTTTTGAAAAAATTTGTAACTGTAAGGGGGCTTGCGAGTTCGTCCGAAAGTTTGAAAATCCTGAGCACCCTGAGTTTATCGCCATCAAGGGTGCTTTATCTCGTCCGACTCGGGGATCGCATCCTTCTTATCGGGGGCGGCGAGGGGGGACTACGGACATTAGCCGACATTACCAATCCGGAGGAAGTGTCGCAGATAATGAGGGAGCTTGAATTTAAGGGGAATTTCGATCTGAACCCGTTCAAATCGCGGCTCGACAGCATTATGGGGGAGGATGATAAGGTTCCGGCAGTGGAAGAGGATTTTGGTTCACGCCAGCGAAAGTTGCAGGGGATGCTCGATCGATTGAAGGATACGAAAAATTCGGATTCAAAGTGATCCGGTAATTTCGATCATCAAGCCAAATTTTTACTTTAATATCTGCTATAATACCCGCATCACAAATAACTAGGACCGCTTAGTAATTTGATTTTATAATTTTCGGGACGCCAACCAGCGACGCCCAGATTAATAGAGGTCGGATAATTATGCCGAGGTTCCCCCGGCGGAATATCACTAAACTATTTGTAGCAAATCGAGGCGAGATCGCCTGCCAGATAATCCGCACCGCTCGCGAAATGGGAATCCGCACTGTTGCAGCTTTTTCGGGTGCGGATGTCGGAAGCCTCCCTGTGCGAATGGCTGAGGAGGTCGCGTATGTCGGTCCTGCGAACCCTATCGAAAGTTATCTCAACCAGGATGCGATAATCAAGGCTGCCCGGCGCATGAAGTGCAATGCCATACATCCGGGTTACGGATTTCTCGCCGAAAATCCCGATTTTGCGGAAAAGTGTCATCGAGCAAGGTTGATTTTTGTCGGTCCCACCCCGCAGAATATCCGGGACCTTGGAAATAAAACCATCGCAAAACGCATAGCATTGGAAGCGGGAGTGCCTGTAATACCGGGATCGCTCGAACCTGTAAATTCGCTGAGCACCGCAAGGGCTATCGCGAAGGAGACCGGGTACCCGCTGATCCTGAAAGCGTCGGCAGGCGGCGGCGGACGGGGTATGCGTATCGTCAGGGACGAAAAGGACCTGCCCCAGGCATTCGAGGCCTGTTCGAATGAGGCGATGGCGTCGTTCGGATCGGATGAAATTTTCCTCGAACGCGTAGTAGAGAATGCAAGGCATATAGAAATTCAAATTCTGGCCGATGACTATGGAAATGTCGTGCACCTTGGCGAACGCGACTGCACGATCCAGCGCAGGCATCAGAAACTTATCGAGGAAGCTCCATCGCCGGTTATCAGTCCCGAGGTCCGGAATATTATAGGCGAATGCGCTGTCAGGATCGCCAGACTAGCCAATTACCGAAACGCCGGGACTATCGAATTCCTGGTCGACAAGAGCGGATTTTATTTCATGGAGATGAATACCCGCATACAGGTCGAGCATCCGGTGACCGAGATGGTCACAGGGCTGACCCTTGTCAAGCGGCAGATAAAAATCGCGCAGGGCGAAGAACTCGATTTCAGGCAGGAGGACATCAAAATCCATGGTCACGCAATCGAGTGCCGCATCAACGCCGAAGATCCTGCGCGAAATTTCCTCCCGACGCCCGGCGTGATAGAAGAGATAATTTTCCCGCTCGGACCCGGCGTGCGAGTCGATTCGGCGGCATTTCCGGGATCGAAAATTCCGCGCGAATATGATTCCCTGATCGCGAAGATCATTGTTCATGGCGACACGCGCAAAGAAGCCATCGCGCGCATGAAACGCGCGTTACTTGAACTCAAGGTCAGAGGCGTGAGGTCGACCACCCAGTTCCATTTCGCGATAATGAACGACAAAAAATTCGATGTCGGGGTCTATGACACCGGATATATCGATAAAAATTTCGACAATTTAATCAATAGGGAATTTGAAAATCCTGAGGTCGCGGCGATCGCGGCTGCTTTGGAAGCGTATCTGAAAACCCAGGCGCGTCTCGCGGACACCGCGCTCAAACCGGTAAGACCCGAAGGGGCATGGAAGAAATCGGGCCGGGCGAGGATGTTATGGGATAATTGACAGATTCGGATGCAATCCGGGCTAAACCGGAATAATAGATACACAATAGAATCTCAATATATTGGGAAGGACAAGAAAATGACAAACACAAGGTGACTCACAATCTGTTTTATCGACAACTCTTATATCTTTCGGGGTTCTTACAAACACCAGTGGCGCGTGGATTTCAGAAAGCTGGTCGAACTGCTATCCGGACCCGGACCGATCTGGCAGACATATTTTTTCGCAAGCGTAGAGGATCCGCCAAACGCCGACCAGACCAACCTGTATAAATATCTAAAACTGGTACTTCATTTCGAAGTTTACCTTTATCCATTGAGAAAACGCCAGATGCGATGCAACGCGTGCGGAAACGAGTGGTCGAGCTACTCCGAAAAAGCCGCCGCGATCGGGATGGGGACGACTCTTGTCTCTCTTGCCTACAACAGCGCGTTCGATACCGGGGTGCTGGTTACCGGGGACAGTGATTTTCTTGAACCGATTCGTACGGTCAAATCGCTGGGTAAAAGGATTGAACTCGCTGCGTGGAGAGATTCTATAGCGCAGGAACTCGAGATGGAAGCAAGTATCGGGGTAATGTACCTCGACGAGCGCCGTAATATGCTTGAGCGGTCGCATACAGGCGGGTCTGATGAGGGGGGAATTAGTTCTGTGGTTCCTGCGGCGAACTTGTACGAAGATTAACAAATGTGAAATTTGGCTTACCGGAAAATATTATCGGGAAACTGATTTATGAGAATCAAGGTCAGTCTGGAGAACAAGGATTTTGAGGTCGACATTCAGAAAGCTCCGTATGAAGAGAGTGTCGATCATGTGGTTATCAACGGCAGAACCGTGGAAATCGCCCATTCCCGAGACTGGCTCAGGCATTTATCGAAAAATTTAATTATCGACGATCATTCATACCAGGTGGAATTTGAGTACGATCGGCAGGGAATCCCGAACAGGGTGACCGCGGTCGGGCAGTCGGTCGATGTGACGGTCGATTTCCCCGGAAAAGGGAAACTGAAACGTCCGGATATGGTCGGCATGTGGGGGGAAGGCGACCAGGTTCGCGCCCCTCTTCCAGGAAGGATTGTCGCTATCAAAGTAAGAGTTGGGGATAATGTCGAAGCCGGGCAGTTACTCGGTATGCTTGAAGCCATGAAAATGGAGAATGAACTCGTATGCCCGAGAGACGGGGTCATAAAGGAAATACTTGTTAAGAAAGGCGAGGCGGTTGAACTCGACCAGGTATTGGTTACACTGGAATAACAGGAGATATACATGGCAAGCGAACGAATACTAGTCGTGGACGATGAGGAACTCGTGCGATGGACCCTCGATCAGACACTTTCGGATGAAGGTTACAGGGTTGAACTGGCGGAAACAGGCGAGATCGCCCTGGAGAAATTCGGGAAGAAAAAATTTGACCTGGTCATCCTCGACATCAAACTGCCCGGTATCCACGGGGATGAGGTCCTTCGAAGAATCAGGGAAATGGACAAGGAAGCGCTTGTGTTAATGATAACCGCGCATGGCGGGGTAGAGAGCGCCGTTCAGTGCATGAAGTATGGGGCTTTTCATTATTTACAGAAACCGTTCGAGATCGATGAAGTAAAACTCCTTGTCAGGCAGGCGCTTGAGCTCTCCTCTCTCAGAATTCGTATCGAGGATCATGTGGAGAAGCAGAAGGAGGAGCACAGTTTCGAGGGAATCGTCGGAACAAGTCCGGCGATGCAGAAGGTATTTGATATTGCGCAGAAGGTCGCCGCACGTCCGACGTCCACGCTTCTCATCCTTGGCGAGAGCGGTACCGGAAAGGGCAAACTTGTCAGGGCGATCCATTACATGTCGCCCTTGTCCAAGCAACCTTTTGTCGAGTTGAACTGCGCGGCGATTCCCGAGACGCTTTTGGAATCGGAGCTTTTCGGATACGAACCCGGAGCATTCACCGATGCAAAGAAGCGAAAAATCGGCCTGGTCGAAAAAGCCAACCTTGGATCGCTTTTTCTCGATGAAATCGGCGATATGTCGCTTCCGCTGCAGGCAAAACTGCTGAAAGTTATTGAGGAAAAGCGGTTTATGCGTCTCGGCGGTGAAGACACGATAACGGTAGACACCAGATTTATCGCGGCGAGTAATATGGACCTTGCCGTAATGGTCAAGGAAGGCCGATTTCGCGAGGATCTCCTTTTCCGCCTGAACGTAATATCAATTATTTTGCCCCCATTACGGGATCGGGAAGACGATGTGATCCTTCTCGCAAAACATTTCATCGGCGAGTTGAATCAGGAAATCGGGCGAAATATCGAATCCATCAATCCGGATGCCGCCGCCGCGTTGAGGGCATATCACTGGCCCGGAAATATAAGGGAGTTAAGAAATGTTATCGAGCGCGTGATGATTCTCGAAGAAGGACCGACAATCGAGCTTGAGAATCTGCCGCCGAATATCCAGGGCAATATCAAGACAGGCGACGGACATGAAGGGCCGGTTACCCTGGAGGAACTCGAAAAGGACCATATTTTACGGACGCTTGATTCAAATGAAGGCAATATCAGCCAGACGGCAAAAACCCTTGGAATTTCAAGACATACAATCATGAGAAAACTTGAGAGATGGGGAAGGAGCACAGAGGGGGAATAATGATCTACCGAGCCAGTATCACGTTCATTTCGCTTAATTTATTCACAAGGACAATTGTCGCCCATCCGAAAAACGCGCTTGCGACGAGTCCGCCAATGAATCCGGCGACAGCCATGATCCGCGCTTCTGAATTAAAGGATTCCCGCGTGAGCGACAGAAGCGAGTTTATTGCCGCGATAAGGCATCCGAAGGAGAGGAAAATCGAGCCGAGAAGTCCGAGTCCCAATAAGAACATTTCAAAAAGATTATAGCACTATAATTTACAGGGGCGCATGCACCCGGAACGTAGAAAATAAAAGCCGGATCGGGTACAGGCACCTCGATTTTGTCCGGTTATTTGATACGCAAGTAAACTACATGGCGGGACAAAATCGAGTTGCCAGTCCCCGATCCGATTGAAATCAGTTAGCGATTGCGCTTTGACTTACAGTAAATAGTTTTAAATTTCCAATAAAACCTGTATGATACTTTGATTGTCCAAAAGGACAAGCGAATATAGAAAAACGAAAAGAAGGTCATTAACAATGAACAACTCAGTAAAATTCTTCGTTATGGGCATGGTATTAACCCTCGCCCTGGTATTTGTAATCCTCGCGGGAATAGCCTGCAAAGATACTACTCCCGGTCAAAATGCCGATTCGGGAGCAGCGACCACTGGCAGTCTGGAAAATTACGAAAATATAGTAATCGCGAGTGTCGGGGATAAAAATTTCACTCTTGCCGACTTATTAAAATCGCCCCAATTATATATGATCATTCACGATCAAATGATTGTTCCGGAAATAATTCAGCAGGAGGCTCTGAGCCGCGGATTGACTGCCGATCCTCAGAAAATCGACACACAGATCAACCAAATCTATGAGCAGGCTGGCGGAATGCAGCAGTTCCTCGATTCGAATGTGCCGCCAACCATACCCCAGGAACTTGTGCCCGATGATGTGCGAAAGACTATAATCAGCCAGGAACTCCAGCAGTTGATTGTTCAGGACCGGTACGAAAAAGAACATGGTGCGTCGGTCGACGCCGAAATTACCGCAAAATGGGATGAAAGTCCCGACAGATACCAGCGCAGGTATGTCGAGATGAACCCGAGTGTTGTATTGACCGATGTCACTCTTGACATGGTTCGCAGCTTAATTGACGAGGATATCAAGGCTCAATGGATAAATGAGCATGGGGCTACCTTGGCTGCCGATCTTGAAGCTAACTACACAGTCAAGAATTTTCTTCTGGATGCTATCCTGGCCAGCATAGCTGGCTCCGAAACTGAAGAATCCGCGGTTGAAGTGCCTCCGGTAGATGAAAATTCATTTCCGTACGAACAGACGCAAACCAGCGGCGGTGAAACAGAAGGCCAGGCAGTTGGATCCGGGGAAAATACGGATTCCGGCAATGAACCAACCGAGCCCGAACCGAATCCCGGCGCCGGATCGGGTCAATAATTCATTTCGGATCGGAACATTTAAATGAATCTGAAAAAAATTCTTGGCGACATCCTGTTTGTCGTTATCGTGATCGTATTCGCGCTTACAGTATTCGGTTCCCGTAAACCCGGTCCTGTCGAGCTTGCGTCGAGGCTTTCCCAGGGGCAGCAGACCGCGAGCCTCCAGGGTGGCAACGCGACGTCCGATCAGCAACAGGTACAACATAACTTTGCCCAGAATGATATATCGGACGGCGATCCGGTGATAAGCCTGGGTGATAATCAAATCGGACGCGACTGGTTTATCGAATCCGTTGAAAATCAGGCTGCCCAGCTAAATGATGGGAAAATGGATGCGGAATCCCTTAATGTGATGGCAGAGCTTGTCACACTTGAGGAAGGCACTATCTCGCTTATTTCGGGACAACTTCAAGCCGAGTATGGCATTTCACCCGATCCTAATGTATTGGCGGAGAATGAAAGCAATTTTTACTCGAATTTCTCCACAAGAGAGGAAGCTGAAAGTACAGCATTGCAGATGGGTATGACCATGGACCAGCTCAGGGCACACTGGGCAAAGGAATCGGTTGATAAGCAGCTCCAGGAGTTATTTTCCGGCGCGAGTGGAGTTCCGGTAGATTCCGAGGGTTTCGAGGATGCGTATTATAACTGGCTCATTGATAAAATTTTTACGGCCGACTGGGTTTTTAACGACCCGGAATTCGAGGGGAAATTCAACAATTTCTTATTTAGAAGCTTTAACAAAATGTGTCATAGATGAACGATCTTAAGGAAATAGGGGACTGGCTCGAATTTTGCCTGAGACTGACTACCAGTCTTCGATGTGCTTCGCAGGCAAAATTCGTGCCTGTCCCCGTTTTCCTTTTTGTTAGAGTTTCTTAATCAATAAATGGTAAAGAAAAGAGGGAGCGATACCTTGTCTGAAAAATGGATATTTTTACCCCATGAGGGCAACGCGGAAATGAAGGGACTTCTCGGAGGCAAAGGCGCCAACCTGTGTGAGATGTATAACATGGGACTCCCGATCCCTCCATTTTTTATCGCGACAACAGAGGGCTGTATTTATTACATGAAAAATAAAAAAATGCCCCCTGGACTTTTGGAGCAGGTTGAAGAAGGGCTTAAGTTTATCACTGGAAAACTCGGGAAGACCTTCGGGGATTCTTCAAATCCTCTTTTATTGTCGGTACGTTCAGGCGCCAAATTCAGCATGCCCGGCATGATGGATACTGTCCTGAACCTCGGTCTGAATAAGGAAATCCTCAGCGGTCTTATAAAAAATACGGGCAACGAACGCTACGCCCGCGACTGCTACAGGCGTCTTTTGCAGATGTACGGCGAGGTCGTGCTCGGGGTACACAAAGACCTTTTCGAAAAAAGCCTATCGTCCAAACGCGCGAAATTCAAAGTTAAAGCGGACGCCGAACTCCCGGCAAAAGCTCTTAAGGAACTCGGCGCCGAGTTTGAGACCCATATCAAGACAGCCGGAAAGAAAATCCCGACAAGTCCGATGGATCAGCTCATGACCGGGATTGAGTCTGTATTCAAAAGCTGGAACACCGAGCGCGCCTATGCGTACAGGAACGCCCAGGGGATTCCCCACGACCTCGGCACGGCGGTAAATACCCAGACAATGGTGTTCGGAAACATCGATGATACGTGCGGCTCCGGCGTGCTGTTTACGCGCGACCCGTCGACCGGCGAAAAAAGAATTTTCGCCGAGCTTCTTTTCAACGCGCAGGGCGAGGAAGTTGTCGCAGGTACGCGCAATCCCATGCATATCGATGAGCTTGCCCATCGTAAACCTGCGATGTACGAGGAGCTTACCGGATATACTCAGAAACTCGAAAAACGTTATAAAGACATGCAGGATATGGAGTTTACATTCGAGGGCGATAAGCTTTGGATTCTTCAGACCCGCAATGGCAAACGCACAGGTCCCGCCGCGGTGAGGATCGCGAGCGATATGGTGAAAGAAAACCTCATCACCAAAGAAGAAGCGGTTATGCAGGTCGATCCGAAACTCCTCGTGCAATGCCTTCTCCCGGCGATAAAATCCGGTGAGAAATATGAGAGTAAAATAATCGGTAAAGGCCTGAACGCAAGTCCGGGCGCGGCGCAGGGACAAATCATATTTTCAACGGCGCGAGTTTTGGAACTTATCGCCGAGGCTGCGAAGAAAAAGCAACCGGTACCGGCGATGATCCTTGTGCGCGACGAAACCAATCCCGACGACTTCCCCGGAATGCACGGCTCCGACGGGATTCTGACCAGCCAGGGCGGGATGACGTCGCACGCCGCGGTTG
>JAPKYR010000119.1 GCA_026394215.1 bacterium | reverse complement strand
ATAGCGGGTTGATCGAAATTCATCAGACGCCGTCCGCCGACCATTTTGAATCCTGACGGCAGCCATTCGGGAAGCGCGATCTCATGCCTTTCAACAATCGCCCGAATCTCGTCGGGAGGGATCATTTCCATTTCATTAAAAATCAGCTGATCGAAAATTCGAATCCCGGGTGCGCCACTATCCTCGACAGGTTGAGAGCCAGTCACGCTGAGGTACCTGAATCCTCTGACAAGGTTGCCTTGATAATCGAGAGTTTCGTATCCCAGAACATGATTATTAGCGGGCTCGATCCAGACTTCGATTGAATCCCCGTCATATCCTTTCGGCGAAACTAGAATTTTCTCGCACGTTCTTCCGGCGATCCTTATACGCCCGGCATGGCTGATATTTACCTGACCGAGGAAATCATCCGATGGTGCAAGCTGTGGGAAGAGCGACGTCATCAGGCGATGAAAGGCTTCAGCTTTTTCCTTTTCAAAATCTTCCGATCTAATGTTGAAAACTTCGCCGCCAAGATCGTAATAAACTTCCCTTTCACCGATCGGTGTTTCACGCTGCGAGACATCCCATGCCTGTTTAAGCATTGCTGTGGATTCAGCCGATGACAAACGTCCCGGCCTCGCCCAGAATTTCGCGACGCCAAGTATGGACACTGCGCCGATTACAAGCAGAACAAGGATCACTAAGAGTATTCGAAGCAGAATTTTCATAATGTCATCTATGTTCAAAATTATTCAGCCGGTTCAAAAAGATCCTCATGGGTCTCCTTGAGAATTTTCCATACCGATAACGCCTGCCCCCCGGTAACCGACGTATCGACCATGAAATCCTCCGACGTGGCCAAAAAATGATCGTCAAGCGCGCCGCAAATTTCTCTGTCCACGGCCATATTCTCAATCGCGTTGAGTCCGGGAGCGGGTGCGATTTTTAAATCTGCTGGCTTTTGTGGGCACGTGACTATCACGATCAGCGCGATAACGACAAGGATCGCGCTGACAAGAACAGGGCGCAGCACGGATTTCTTTCGTGATGTCTTCGCGCCTTCCGATTCAATTCGGTTTCTCAATGCGCTGATAAATGCTTCGCGTTCACCCTCGGGCACCTCGACCTCTTTAAGATCGGTCAGGAATGAGTGCATCTTCCGAAGGCGCTCGAGCTCGCGTGTGCAGTCGGGACAGACCTTGATATGCTGCTCAAGGTCGGAAAGCTCCTGTCCCTCAAGCTCTTCGTCAAGGTACTGTCCAAGCAGATTTTGACACTTTTTACAGTCCATAGTGGTGCCGGATTATTTATTAATTTCTAAATCACATCCATATCCTGTAATATTTTTTTCAATTCCGTACGCGCTCTTGCCAGACGGCTTTTAACTGTTCCCATCTCTATATCAAGGCTGTCGGCAAGTTCATCGTACGTCAATCCCTCTATTTCGCGAAGTATAATGATATTCTGGTAAATCGGATCGAGCATCCCTATCGCTTTCTGTACAATCCGCACACGCTCGGATCTTGAATATTCCTCTTCCGGCGTGTCGGTTTTTAAGTGTGCGCGAGCCTCCAGAGCGTCACGGGCTTCCGTTCCGTCGAGGCTCACAAGTTCGAGCCTCCGCTTACGAAGCCGGTCGATGCAGTAATTGGACGCGATTCTGAACAGCCACGTATAGAAATTGGAGCGCTTCTGAAAGTTCGGGAGTGCCTGCCAGGCTTTGAGAAAAATTTCCTGCAACGCGTCATCGAGGTCATCCTCACGGTGTAGGTGGTGGAAGACAAGCGCGCGGATTCGGTCGTAATAAAGCCTGACCAGGTCCTCGAACGCTTCGCCATCTCCCGCGATTGTTCTTAATACGAGACGGTTATCGCGCGCCCGTACCGCCACTATCTCATCGGCGGGTTCCTTACGGGCTATGCTGTTATCCTTATTCACCCTTGCGACGTATCCGGACAATCCGCGGCCATCATAATTTTGCCCCTTCATCCCGGGTAAAACCTTTTGACGGATTGCATATGGAAAAGTTCCACCAGATATTGCCTGGTGGACATGTTAAACACTAAACCGCCTTTTATTCAACCGCCTTCGCCGACAGTAGTAAACCTGATCTCGGTGCCGCCCTCATCTGGCAGCGGCAAGCATAGCAGAGTGAATTCGTCGGTCTCAAACGTCAGAGTCTCCTGGTTGGGATCATTCGACAGAGGCGTGATCCCCAGGAGCTCATTGAAGTAATTCCCGACTGTAGATATCGAATCGGTAGTTTCATAAACCCCCACAGTTTTTAAAACCGATCCGGGATAGACCGGATAATCCGATTCTGGCGGCGGTGGTGCTCCCTCTTCGACAATTCCTCTCGGAAGCCCGCCGGGACCCGATGTATTCCTCCGGACACTCGTGGTTTTACAGCCTGAGACAACTGCAAGGACTATTAAGCAGGCTATAATAACCGGAAGGCGAGAGTACCTGCACATTATGAGTTCCATTCATACATTTCTTCACTGACCGCTGTCGTCGGAACTGCTGCTGTCATCGGCAGGTGGAGGTGCAGGTTGTGTTGTATCGTCAGTTGTAGATGTGCCGCCTAATCCCGGAGGTTTGTTGGGATTTTCGGTGCCTTCTTCATACCCGCTTGGCACGCATGAAGCGAACACAGGTAATAGGAACATCGAGATTAGGAGGAAAAATGCCATTAATCGTCGCATATCTGTATCTCCTGGTTAGAAATGGTTTTGGGAATATCAAATCAGGATCGGTATTCCCATGGCTACCGTATGATTATATTGAGCTAACGGAAAGTGTCAAGAGAGAGACGGCATTCCGGGCTTGATTTTTATTTCTCAGATAGCTGTTACCTGACATGACCGGCAGGATAACAGCTACCGAATAAGACCAAGTCCGGAATTACCTCCGGTACCTGCTAACCCGGCCGTAACGAAGCGAAGGCCGGGTAGCAGGTATCTGGAATAATTGAAAAGCGCTATCCTTCTCGGACAGCGCTTTTTATCAGTATCTGAAAAATCAGCGTTTTTAGTAGTTTAAATTACATCCTCGTCCTGTTTACCCTCTTCATCTTCATGGGTATCGCTTGATTGCTTTTCAACATCCTCATATTCCTCTTCAGCCTCTTTTTCAACGGGCGTCGAAGCTACCGCCGTCTCCGCTTTAGCTCCCCTGCCTTTGTCGAGCATCCTTGCGAGTACCGTCCGACGTTTGAGGTCCTGCATGATGATGATAGCGATGAATGCGAGAACAAGGCTTGCCAACTGGGCCATCGTGATGAAATGGAACAGCACAATCGATGATCCGATTCCCTCGTCAGGATCGCCGAATCGGTAGAACTCCACGATAAACCTTAAAATGGAGTAGAGCAGGACGAACATCAGAAATACGTGTCCCGTGAACAGCTTATTCTTTCGGAAATTTAAGAGGTACCAGAAAATAAGCGCCGCTCCGATAGCCTCATATAAAGGCGCCGGATGCCTCGGGAAGACCTTGGCTGCAAGCCCGGCATCGTATAAAGTGGCAAGATTCTGGCTCAGACCTCTGTCGGCCCATGTTTCAGCGGTCGGATATGTAGTGCCCCACCAAAGGTCGGCGCCGCACGCGTTACCGAAACAGCATCCGTTCAGGAAGCATCCGATACGTCCAAGAACCATACCGAGCGGGACGGCTACGATGGTGAAGTCAACCATTTTCCAGTAATTGAGACCCTTGATCCAGCAATAGAACCATCCGAAAACCAATGCGCCGATGATGCCGCCGTGAATCGAGAGTCCGCCCTCTGTGATTCTCAGAGCATCTTGAGCATGTCCAGCGTAATCGCCTGGCTGAGTCAAGACATAAACAATCCTGGCTCCGAGGATCGAGCCAATTATAATAAACACTATCAAATCCAGTATCGTATCGATCTCGATCGGTGGGTTCTCTTTTTTGCCCTGAACGATCAGGAATATTGTGCCGATCACGAATGCCAGCATGAGCATGAATCCGTAGCTGTAGATCGACACGTTCTGGAAAACATAATCGCTTCGATTGTAATCGGCCCAGAATGAGTTGAAAACGAAATAGGTAATCAAAAGGCCGATCACAAGCACGCCGAGGCTTATCAGAATCGCGGGACCGATCCTTAATTTTTTCGCGCTCGCGTACGATTGAGCCATTGCAAGAAGCAGCAACGCTATAATCACCATTGTCAGGTACAAGGGATTCAGGTGCAGATCTCCGAATGAATAAAGAATCTTATACACAGTCGCCTCCGATAACCCCAATGCGTCGGGGAATCGATTTTAGACACGCAATACTACGACCGACTATAAGCCGGGCGTACGAATGAAGTAGCATATCAATACTGTTATCATATAGTCAACCCCAAATGGTTTATGATGAACTGGAAGCGTAATGGACTGCTTTTTTATAATAAAATTTACCCCAGGTTAAATATCCTACTTGAATTCCTGCCCGTTTCGACTATAATTAGTATGAGTGCTGGTTTGAGGCCGTGCTTTGCTGTACGGTAGTTTCTGTATGCATTTTTTAACTGGAGAATTTTGAAAATTTTCTGCAAAATACAAGGTATGCACATGCGCTATAAGCTTTTTGGATTTTTCGCGATTTTTCTCTTTATCACCATTGGTTGCCAGGGAGGCAGCTCTCCAGCTTCTCCACCGGTCCCGGACCAGTCACAAGTGATGAATCCGCTTGTTTCCACGCCTGGGACAGGCACAGACCGTTACCTCTTCGGATTGTGGCATTGTGAAGCGGACACTCAAGCCGGCACATTAATCGCGCTCCCGGATCGAACTGCGGATCTCCATGTTAACCTGATCCCCTCAATCAATAGGATATTTCAAAGTGGATTTTATTATCACTCACCCATTTGCCGGAATGCCGACCTTCACCGCATTCGATATGCACGGTATTATCCTGTGTAACGGAAGCGAAAATGCCAATGGGATCGTATTCCCAGGATCAAATGAATTACAGGTTCAGAATGCCGATGGTTTCACGCGATGGTGGAACCCGTCTGAATTCACCGATCCCGGTTTCTTCGGATATATGAATAGTTTGTACGCAATTGAAGACCCGGATGGTCCGCCGACTTCCAACATCAATCCCTACAAACTTTTCGGCGACGGGCTGATGTCGCTTACCGATGTCAGCTATCTTACTACTATTCCTCTTGCGCATGAGGATGCCCGCGCGGTTTTCAGGTCCGGCGTGACCAACCGGCGAGAATACGATGTCCAGTTTCCATGGAGCGGCGGCCCAGTTTTTTATTTCGATTACGCTGTCGATTGCTCATGGGATATGCCATACAATGATCCGCCCACCCAGATTCCGGGCGATTTTCCGATTGCCGCCAATGCTCCCGAAGCGTTC
>JAPKYR010000192.1 GCA_026394215.1 bacterium | reverse complement strand
CTGTCATTCCAAGCTGGAGAAACTCAATTTCAGTGTAACCGGACATCAGGCACATGGATGGATTAGCGAAAGTGAGTTTCCGGGTTTCAATATCGGCGACAACAATACCGTGGGGGCTTCCTTCGAACAATGTCCTGTATTTTTCTTCGCTTTCGTTCAAAGCTGCCTCAGCTTGTTTGCGCCTGCTAACATCCTGAACGTGAGTGAGAAGAAATAAAGGCTTGCCCATGGAGTCGCGCTGCAGGGAAGTGGATACACGAGCCCATATTATTCGACCATCCTTTGCAATGTACCGTTTATCCATTTCCCATTTTTCCTGTTCTCCCGCTACTAATGCGCGAACACACTCCCGCGACTCCGGCAGATCATCAGGATACGTGATTGGAACAAAAGTCATGCTCTGTAATTCTTCCGCCGAGTAGCCAAGCATATTGCATAAGGCTGAGTTAACCCTGAGAAGCCTGCCATCGGGTGCTGTCATACTTTTGCCGACGGGCGCATTGTCAAAGAAAGACCTGAACCGTTCTTCCGATTCAGCCAATTCCGCAATCATTCGACGTTCTTCGGTCTGGTCCCGGAAAACCAGGACGACGCCGTTCATAGCGACATTATCGTGAATGGGCGCGCCGCTGTCGGCGATAGGACGCTCCGTGCCGTCTTTTGAAATCAGCAATGAATGATTCGCAAGCCCGACAACAATGCCTTCGCGCTCGACTTTGCTCACCGGATTTTCAACCGGCTGACGCGATTCTTCATTAATGATATTGAAAACTTCCTCTATCGGCCTGCCGACAGCTTCCTCCTGCTTCCAGCCGGTGAGAGCTTCCGCGACGGGATTCAGCATGCTGACTCGTCCGCCAATGTCGGTGACGATTACCCCGTCGCCTACGCTCATCAATGTGGTGTAGTAACGTTCCTCGGCTTGAAGCTTTTCCGCCTGAGCCTTGAATAAATCCTCATAGTGTTTTTTCTTGCCACTCTGCCACATAGCCCCACCAATTCCGGCAAGAGCTACGAATATTCCAAGGATCAGCGCGATGATTAATGCAGCCTGCGTGTTCCAGAACGCATAAGCTTCCTCAGTGTCAATTTTCGCGACCATAAACCATGGTTAATCGGGGATTGGTTTGAGGACTGACAGCACATCCACTCCACGGTAATCCTTTCCCTCAAAGTAACCCTCGGTTCCGTTTACAGCCATAACAGCAGGCTGATCTGTCTGCGTCAAAAGAATACGAAGTTCGAGCGCGGTGTTTTGCTGATGGCGAAGCTCGTTCAGATATAGCACAGAATCGCCGTCTTTTCGTACGAGCAGTGTTTCGGCAGTTGCGCTTGGCGTCGGCCATGACTGTATCAGGGGGTAAAGATATTCAGTAGCGTCACTCTGAAGAACAACAGCGCCGATAGCATGCGATGATGCGCCATCCCCGACAAAAATCGGGGCAATTGAATCGATATGAATGGGCAAGCCATTCGGTCCTTCGTGAAGGTCTGTAAGAATGGCACGGTGTTCGCCGATAGCAGTATCAATAGCTCCCTGCGCTACATTATGAAGCGGGCTGCTGAAGTCCAGAATGCTTATTAGAACCTTTCCGTCAGGGTCGACGAGGAGTACATCAAAATAATCGAAATAAGTCTGAAACGAGCGGAAGTAAGTAAGTATATTTTCATAATCCGTGGTTTGCCCATTAGCCATCCAATTTTCAATTTCTTCGGCAAAGGCTGCATTATTCATTATTACTGATGCATCCTCGATTCTGTCTTCCCGGTATGTGGCGATCTGGCTCACCTTCAACTCCGCGATTGAATTCAGGTTCGACTCGATGCCCTGCCGAATGTGCCGTTCCTGCGAGCGATAGAACCAGATGCCGCCTGCAATCAGCGCAAGCATCGCCAGCGCAAGGGCTGTAATTAACACATGAGGAAATTTTTTCAACTGTTACCCCTCCATAAAAAACCATCCACTTCACTTCAGGAAAAAAGCGTCCGGACAAACACAAAGTAATCTATATTAATTTCTAAATTAAATTAGATAGCTTGAACTCAATGATATTTATACATCTAACGGGCAGCAGTAAACTTTATATTTCTCTATATAATTTATCGACCATTTATTTTTTCTGCCACGAACATGTGCTGGAAGCACATGAAACGTTTAATCATGCGCCGGAGTCGCATGCCACGGAAGCGGGATTCCGAGCCGTTCGAGCTTGCTTCCGAATTCCATCGCTTCAAGATTTGGAGAAAGAATTTCGCCTTTCATTTTTACCCAGCCCCTCTTCATCATCCCTTCAAGCGCCTCACTCGATTTTCCGGACGCCAGCATAGATAAATATCCGATTTCGATTTCCGACAGGCTCATCGCATTTAACTGGTAATCCAGAAACGCCTGCCACGCGATCGGGACCCATTTGCCAACGATCTTATAACCGATTGTATTTGCGTATTCGCGAATCTCATGCTGGGCGTTCAGTTTCATCCTGAGCATGAGAAAATGAAGAAGGTTATGAAGGTCGATTTTCCAGTACGCTTCGGTGTAGGTAGAAAGCGGGAGGTCTTTGCGAGCCTGCTCTCTCGCGACGCCGATATCAAGGCGATCCTGGTAAATCTGTCGGCATGCCTTCTGGATTTCTTTCTCCTTTTCGCTCAGCGATTTTCCGGTTTCCAGATCAAGATTTCCGCTGCTGCCCTGGCGGTTGACATAATCCTGCATGCGCCATTCGCCGGGTTTTGTCGAGGCCATCGCGTCGATAGCAATTGAATATCTGGTCGAGTACTCGTTAACATTCGCGGTGCGGTGGCGTATCCACTGCCGCCAGCAATCCATAGGCAATCTGACATGGAGTTTTATCTCGCACATTTCGAATGGCGACGTGTGCCAGTGCCGCATGAGGTACCGGATCAGCTCTTTATCCTCGCTGCGTTTTTTTGTCCCTTTTCCGTAGGATACTCTGGCGGCCTGGACAATCGCGGAATCGTCGCCAAAGTAATCGATCAATCGCACAAAGCCATCGTCAAGCACGGGGATTTTTTCGCCAATCAATTTATCCAGTTCCGGTACACAGGTTCTGGTTATGGAATTCTCGTTATCGGGTTCGGTCATCTTGCAAAGTCACCTCGATATTCACATTTCGGCATTATACCAGTACATCAAAGATACAGGAACATTATCCCGGAAAAGAACCTGAACCGTAACTGCTATTTTTCCATCTTCTTTCTGTATCTAATAAATATACGCTATACGGATTTGGACTTGCCGGACGGACGCGAAAATGGTAATATTAAACCTAGGTTAAATAATATGCCGCCAATTTTCGGTTTGGCTGGAATTTCCGCTGGCATGGAGATATGGAAAAAATAATTACAATCTGCTTTCATCGGCTATTGGGAATCGTTTACTTAATTTCCGAGACTGCCGTATTGGCAATCCAGGTGATCGCGTTTGCCCTTGTAGCCATAGGGCTGGTCAGGGCATCGATATTCCTGACAAGAACTCTCATCTCCACATCACGTCTGATCGATTATCTCGCGAGGGTCACATTTAAGCAGGATATTTGCGAACTTCTCGTAAGTCCCGATTTTCCCGCTGAAGTAAATATAATCCCCGAAAACCGTTACGAGGCGGCCTTTACTCTCGGTTGGCTCAAGCCCGGAATTTATCTCACCTCCGGGCTGATCGAAAACCTCGATCCCGAATCGCTCGATATTGTAATCCGTCACGAACTCGGACATTGCAGACGTCGCGATCCTCTCAAACATATGATATTGACCGCGATATCTGAAATCCTATGGTTCATCCCACTCGTTAAGAAATATATCGAGCGCCACAAACTTCTCTCCGAAGTTGCCTGCGACATGCTTGCGGTAAAGGGCGGACATGACAGGCTCGATGTCGCGAAGACGCTGACATCGCTTGCTGCAAATCCGTCCTGGATAATTCAAACCCCGAAACCCGCAATGAGCTCGATCAACGACAATCTGGAACTTAGGGTCAGATCGCTTCTAGGGGAAAATCTTAAGCAACTGGTCCGATTACCCAGAAAAGCGATCATTGTCAGCTCATTGATCGTTACTTTGATTTTCCTTTCGACGTCCGCGGTACTCGCTGCACGGTACGATTCATCGGGCCTTATAGAAAATATCAGCACGACCGCGAAATCCTGCGAGCAGGGACATCCCGAATCAGATTTCTTCGCACGAATGGGCATTGTCTGCCCCCATTGCGGTGCTGACGCATATTCCGAGCCTTCGGAATCAACCCCCACCTGCCATACGAATTAGACCTAATGTCTAGACCGTGGCATGCGACTCCGGCGCATGAACGATCAAGCAGTTATTTCCACGCGCCGGAGTCACGTGCCACGAATAAAATAGAAAAAAATGTGTTTTCCCCCTTGACATTCTACCAGCGGTAGAATATACTTATTCTACGATCCGTAGAATGAGGTGATTTGATTGAATCCTGATTTTAATTTTGGACGAGGAAAAGCCCGGCATGCGCTTGCCCTGGGAGATCTGGAGCGAAACGTTCTCGAAACTCTCTGGGATACCGGCGAAATATCCGGCAAGGATATATTCGACCGGGTCGGCGCCTCGCTTAATGTCCAACACAACACAATTCTGACCGTTCTCGACAGGCTTATCAAAAAGGGGCTTGTTTCCAAGGAAAAGGGCGGTCGGGGCAATATGTACAGGGCGAAAGTTACGCGCGACGAGTTCGCGCGAATGGTTTCGTCGCCGATTATCGAGGAACTGATGCATGTCTCCCCGCATGTCGCGATGTCGGCCCTGGTGGAGAGCGCATCGAACGATCCCGACAAACTCAATGAATTGAAGAAGATGATTGAGGAAGCGGAGAAAAGGCGTAACGAAGAAAATAAGGAGAAAAAAAACAAATGAAGAAAGCATTATTTATTCTGCTCGCGCTGCTGCTGGTCGCCGGATTAGCATATGCGACTACCGCGAGTGCGGGGACAGACGACGACAATTCCGGCGATACCCCGGCGGCATCGGAAGATCAACCGGATCTGGGAGTATATGGATGCCCGATGGCCGATGACCCGTATCTGACAACCGACCCGGACGCAACATGTCCGACCTGCGGGATGGATGTTGCAGAAGTCGAAGAGCTTTATGTCTGCCCGGATCATCCGACAGAATTTTCGCAGGACCCCGAGGCGGTCTGCGCGGAAACCGGCAACGCGTATGTACCTGTTGAACAGCTTTATGTCTGCCCGATGCATCCGGATCAGATTTCAGCAGATCCCGACGGTAAATGCGAAATTTGCGGCATGAACATGAAGGCTGTCGAAGTCAGCCAGGGTGATGATGACGACGATGCCAACTCGATGGCATCAAACTGCCCCCACATGGGTTCGTCAAGTGGTTGTGGCGGATGCAGAATGCATTAATATGTTTTAATATTAGTGATTTAGAATATCAATCAAAGATGAGGAATCCAATGCGAATAATACAGGCAACCATATCAGCATTACTGATAGTACTAATCGGGGCAGGGACATCATTCGCCGATGATGGCTCTTCATCTTCATCGCAAGTGAATCTCCTGTCAGCGGTCCCTGCCCCGATTCTTGCTGCCGCCATGACCTCGGATGTCGAACCGATCGATCCCGCTTCCCAATCAGGGATTTCCGATTTCATGGCGACGGCTTTTGAGAATAGTCCGATGATCGCCGCCGCACGCGCAAACTGGCAGGCGATAGTCGATCTTTATCCGCAGGCGACTTCTTGGCCGGACCCCACCGCCGATTTTAAATGGGTCACGGAAACCGGTTCTTATGAAGCTCAGCTAATGCAGATGATTCCCAACCCGCGCCAGACCGACCTTCAGGGGGATATTGTCCTCTCGAATGCGGAGATCGGGCGACTTTCATACGAGAAGACCGTCCGCGATGTGATGGTCAATGTCATGCGCTCGTACTACGAACTGGGATATCTTGGTCGCGCTATACAAATCGCGAAGGAAAACAAAGACCTTTTCGCGCAGATTGTCGAAGTCGCGAATCTTGGCTATGCGCAGAATACGGTCGAGCTGTCCGAGAAATCCATCGCCGAGAGCAGGCTGGCTCAGTCCGATTATGAGTATCTGCTTCTTCAGGAACAATTATTTACCGAGCAGGCGAACATGCGGAGCATTCTCGGGGTTTCCGCCGATACGAATATCGCCGATGTAATTCTGCCCGATGCGGATTCGGTTCAGCTCGATCTTGACCAGGTACGGACCCAGGTCAGTTTGAACCGTCAGGAACTGGCTATTGCCGGGCTTTCGGTCGAAGCGGCAAACGACAATGTCTCGCTTTCACGCGCGATGGCGAGTCCCGATTTCAGTCTCGGCCTGATGTACGAGTCGATGGCTGGCCAGCCGATGGCTACAGATGAGATGGGTAATCCGGTAGGTTCATCGCGCGACAACACTCTGGCCATCATGTTTGGTTTTACAATTCCGATCTGGGGCGATAAGAACCACGCACGTGTCGCGCAGGCGCAGGCTGAGCTTGAAGCCGCTCAGGCGGAACAGGCAAGGCAGTTCAATGAAGCGACAGCGTCTGCAGACAGGATTTATTACCAAATCCAGAATCTGGACCGGCTAATAGTGCTGTATCGCGACAGTCTCATCCCGCAGGCTGCTCTCGCGACCGACCTCGCCCAGACCTGGTACGAGTCGGGGGAGAGTTCATTCAATGATCTTGTCGAAAGCCGATTGGTGCTTGGAAATTTCGAGCTTGCAGGCGCACGCGCACAGGCGGACTATCTTATCGCGCTTTCTGAATTGCAGCGTCTGGCCGGCGTCCCCGTTGAAAACTTACAGAATCCAGTTGTGGAAATTCCGGAGGCGGCTCAATGATAAAAATTAAAATTACATTTCTCACAGTGCTGATATTCGCAGGCTTGTTTCTCGGAGTTACAGGTAATTCTTCCTATGCGACGACTTATTCATCAGTAAGAGAACTGGCATCGGATGGGTCTTCGGAAGTGTACAACGCATTTCTGTCTGCGGCGCAGAATGGAGAAAACGAAACGCCTGAATCGCAGGAAACTGAAAGCATAAACTTAAGCGGGATAATGCTTGAATACCAGGATGCATCGGCGAAAGACCCGATTGCCGACATCCTCACTATTTATCCTGTCGCCAGCCATGAGCGAATGGAAGAGTTCAGGGCGATGGACGATACTGAGGTTGCGCAACTTCTCGCGGACAATCCTCCAGAGCAGAGAATTCTTGCTCTGATTATCGCGAGGTCGCCGGCGATCGCCAGGGCTGAAAATGCGTGGCGCGCGTCTCTGAATCTTTACCCGCAAAACATGTTCCTTCAGGACCTTCTCGCAAGATATCAGGCATTCACATCCGGGCTGACGCTGGGAATCGGCGAAGAATACCAGAACGCGATGATCCAGATGGACTATCCGGCCCCCGGGATGCTATCTCTGCGGGGCAGAGTAGTTGAGATAGATGTTGATAAAGCCTATTCCGATATACTTCGTGAATCGTCGGAATCTATCGCCGATACAAAAGTCCTTCTCGGGCAGATTCGTAATCTCGATACGCTGATCGGAAACAGTAACAGCAGTCTTTCCCTTCTCAATATTCTTGAGCAAGTTGCGAATGTGCAATATATCGCTGGAACACGTTCTTTTTCGGACCTCGTTCGTCTCCGGACCGAACAGGCAAAGCGCAGAGATGGAATTCAAAGATTGAACAGTGAAAAGACAGGGCTTCTTGGGCAACTCGCCGCGTCGATGAATCTTCCAGCTACTTCCGCTATCGGTGAAATCCAGTGGCCGGACGATTCCAAACCATCGCTTAATGAGGACGCGCTTAGAAACGAGCTTCCGCAATCAAGGCAGGAAATTGTTCGGGCGTCTCTTGATCTTGAAAAAATGGAAACCATGATTTTGATGACCCGCAGAGAAATGGCTCCCGACCTGACATTCGGAATGAGCTACCTTCGATCCGGAAGCGCTTCCGGCGATATATCCGCTTCAAATAATTCATCTATGACCGGCATGGGCGCGGCTCCTTCAACCGTAAGCGGTGCAGATACGAGTATGGGCGGCATGGGTTCAGGTCTTGGAGACGTTGGAACGTTAATTAACGAAACACCAGATCAAAGTAACGCAAGTATGGGTAGCCCCTCATTCATGAATAACCCGATGGTCGATTACCGCAATTCAAACTACGGCGTTGATTTCGCATGGGCCGCAGAATTGGTCAACCGTCGCGATGAGATGAAAAACATGGTCGAAAACATGACCGCAATGGCACTTGGCATGCTTGAGATGCAGATCAGTACCTACAACCAGGGGCTTCAGTCCGAAAGGACATTTTCGAATGAAGTAATTCCGGACGCGCAGGCAACCCTTGACGTTGTACGGATCGGTTACTCGGGTAATGAAAATAACTTCAGCGATTTGATCGGCGCAGAACTGACTTTGCTTGATGCTCGAAACGAACTCGCGGGGATAATTATGAATCGTCGAGTCGCGCTCGCGGAAATTGAGAGAATCGTCGGAAAAACAATCGGAGAAGTCCAGTAATAAATATCCTGCATGAAACGGGGTAAATGACAATGAAAAAAAGAATGGGAATATGGATATTGATTGTGGTTCTGGCTCTTCTTGGTATAGGGACCGCGGTATTTACGACTGGATGTTTTTCCGGGAATACCGCCGACTCCGAAACGAGCGAGCAATTATATACATGCGGGATGCATCCGTGGGTTATACAGGAAGGACCCGGACAGTGTCCGATATGCGGCATGAATCTTGTTCCGAAGGAGAACCAGGCGGAGACGGCCAGTAACGGAGAAAGGCAGATTCTATACTGGGTTTCATCGATGGATCCGGGCTATGTCCGCCAGGAACCCGGCAAAGATACAATGGGAATGGACCTTGTACCGGTATATGCGGACCAAGCCGCGAGCGGGGCAATAGTAAGTGTCGACCCGTCAATCATCCAGAGCATCGGAGTCAGATACGCGACGGTCGAAAGAGGACCAATGTCTCTCTCCATAAACGCTCCGGCGCATGTCGATTACAATGAAGATCATCTTGCCGTGCTTTCCACCCGCACGGATGGGTATATAGATAAACTGTACGTGACGTCGCCCGGCGCGAGTGTCAAGGAAGGCGATCCGCTTTTTGATTTTTACGCTCCACAGCTTTATTCCGCGCAGGAGGAATATCTGATCGCGCTTCGCACGGGCGATTCGAGTTTATCCAGCGCCGCGCGGGAACGTCTCAAGCTTTTGGGAGTTTCCGACGAGCAGATTAACGGAATCCGCGAGAATGGAAGCTCCTCGGCTCTGACTATCACCGCCCCGATGGACGGGGTTGTAATAACCATGGGTGGATCCGGCACCGGAGGAGGATTACCGCAAGGAGGCGGGGGTTTAAGTACCGGTGGTATGGGCGGAGGCAGCCAGTCGTCCAGCGGCGGTGGAATGGGCGGAATGGGCGGTACCGGAGGGGGCGGCGGTTTTTCCGATTCAGGTGGCGGATCAAGTAGTCCTGTATCAGGTATGTCATCGGGAAGCGGGGGGACTTTGAGGGAGGGCGCCTTTGTTTCCGCCGGATCGCCGGTATTCACCATCGCGGATTTATCGACAGTCTGGGTTTACGCCCATATTTACAGCGACCAGCTTTCCTATATACAAACCGGTATGCCCGCGACTCTGGAGATGGATTATCTCCCCGGTCAGACATTCGAAGGGACAATCGATTTCATTTACCCGTATCTGGAGACCCTGACTCGCGATATTCGCGTACGTATAGTATTTCCCAATCCTGACGGCAAACTGCTTCCCGAAATGTATGGCACAGTAAAAATTCAAAGCCTGATTTCCGACGACACGCTGTTAATTCCCGAGGAGGCCGTGATTTTTTCGGGGGACCATCGCATAGTTTTCCTCTCATTGCCCGGAAATAAATTCGCGCCTGTCGAGGTGACATTGGGGCCATCGGATGGAAACGGAAAAGTGCAGGTGCTGTCGGGATTAGTAGAAGGCCAGCAGATCGTGACAAGCGCCCAGTTCCTTATCGACGCGGAATCGAGGATGCAGGAAGCGATCAGCAAAATGTTGGCGGGGCAGACAAGTACGACATCCCCGGAGGAAGCCGTTTCAACCGTTCAAACGGAGGAGCAGCCCGTTCAGACCACGGACGACACGATGGCGGGAATGGACATGCCCACAGAGGAA
Source organism: bacterium (assembly GCA_026394215.1). Lineage (GTDB taxonomy): Bacteria > JAJVIF01 > JAJVIF01 > JAPKYR01 > JAPKYR01 > JAPKYR01. The sequence goes on along the minus strand of JAPKYR010000192.1, from coordinate 2,751 downwards.
TGGCCGAACCTCGCGCCGGACGATCCGAATGCCAGGTGGCGATGTCCGATGCCTGAGGATCGTTATTATGCCGCTGAGCCGGGAGATTGCCCGATTTGCGGGATGCATCTGGAACCGCACGATCCCGCGGCATGGGCTCAAGAGCATGGTGAAGCAAACATAGCAGGGGAGTAAAAACCGTGATTGAACGACTAATAGAATACTGCCTTAAGAATCGGGCAATCGTGATAATCCTTGCCGTCGTAATCGTACTGGCTGGCTTCTGGTCGATGGCCACGATCAAGCTCGACGCAATCCCGGACCTCTCGGATGTCCAGGTTATAGTTTACACCGAGTATCCAGGCCAGTCGCCGCAGGTGGTCGAAGATCAGGTCACTTACCCTCTCACGACGTCGCTTCTAAGTGTGCCTTACGCGAAAACGGTCAGGGGATATTCGATGTTCGGATTCAGCATGGTGTACATCATATTTGAGGATGGCACCGACCTTTACTGGGCGCGTTCGAGAGTTCTTGAATATTTGAACTATGTCGCACAGCGGCTGCCGTCGGGTGTAAGCCCACAGCTTGGTCCCGATGCGACCGGGGTCGGCTGGGTTTTTGAATATATACTTGACGTCGACGAGCAGCATAAGAATGACTATGATCTCGCCAAACTTCGATCGATTCAGGACTGGTTTTTGAAATTTGAGCTAAGCAGCGTTCCCGGAGTAAGCGAGGTCGCATCGGTCGGGGGTTTTGTCAAGCAATACCAGGTCACGCTGGACCCGATCGCACTGCAAACCTACGGGCTCACAACCGGGCAGGTCATCAGCGCGATAAGGAATTCCAACGGCGATATCGGAGCGAATCTTATCGAGCAGGGCGAAAGCGAATTTATGGTTCGCGGCCTCGGATACATCGAGGGGATGGATGATATATCGAATATCGCCGTAGGTGTAGACTCCTATGGAACGCCTCTTCTTCTCAATCAGGTTGCGCATGTCGCGATAGGACCGGAATCCCGCCGCGGCATAGCCGACTGGAATGGCGAAGGCGAAACTGTCGGCGGAATTGTCGTCATGCGAAATGGCGAAAACGCCCTGCAGGTTATCAATGCGGTCAAGGTGAAACTCGAAGAGCTTAAGCAGGGACTTCCCCCGGGCGTGAACATCAAGGTTGCCTATGACCGAAGCGACCTCATCAAGGCCGCAATCAACAGCCTCAAAATCACGCTTCTTCAGGAAATGCTGGTGGTCGGCTTGATCTGCATGATCTTTCTCCTGCGCTTCCGGTCGAGCCTGGTGAGTTTCGTCAGCATTCCCATGGGCATCCTTGTCAGTTTTATCATCATGAGGTGGCTAGGAATCAACGCGAATATCATGAGCCTCGGCGGAATCGCGATCGCCATAGGGGAGATGGTCGACGCCGCAATAGTGCTTGTGGAAAATACGCACAAGCATCTCGAACATGGCGGGGACGGTCGTTCGCATTTTGAAACTGTCCTCGCGGCGACGAAAGAAGTGGGGCCTTCAGTTTTCTACGCTTTTCTGATCGTAGCGATAAGTTTCCTCCCGGTATTTACACTCGGCGAGCAGTCGGGACGGCTGTTCAAACCCCTTGCCTATACAAAAACTTTTGCAATGGCTGCGTCCGCATTTATCGCGGTCACGCTGATCCCGGTTCTCATTTTCTATTTTGTTAAAGGCAAGGTCAAATCCGAGGCGGAAAACCCGGTATCAAGATTTTTCATCGGTGGATACAAACCCATCATGCGATGGGTTCTCAAGAGAAAAATGGCAGTTGTGATCGCATCAGTCGTCGTTGTTCTTCTAACGATCTGGCCTGTGATGAAACTCGGTAGCGAATTCATGCCGAACCTGAATGAGGGCACCATACTTTACATGCCGACAACCGCTCCGGGAATTTCTATTACGAAGGCCAGGGAACTCCTCCAGCAGACCGACAGGCTTATCAAGACTGTGCCGGAGGTCGACACGGTATTCGGCAAAATCGGACGCGCAGATACAGCAACCGATCCTGCGCCCCTGATGATGATAGAAACAATCATCCAGCTTAAACCGGAAAATCAGTGGCGTCGCGGGATGACCATGGACAAAATAATCGACGAGCTTAACCGGACTGTGAATATTCCGGGACTTACAAACGCCTGGACCATGCCTATCAGAACCCGCATCGATATGCTCACTACCGGGATCAAGACGCCCGTGGGAATAAAGATCATGGGAGATGACCTTGAGACCCTCTCTAATATCGCGGAGCAGATCGCCGGAGAAATCGTCACTGTCCGCGGAACACTGTCAGCGTATCCTGAAAAGTCGCTTGGCAGCAATTACCTTGATATAACAATAAACCGCGACGCGATCGCCCGGTTTGGTTTAACTATAAATGATGTTGAATCGGTACTTTCTTCGGCGGTCGGGGGCGTGAACGTAACATCGACCGTAGAAGGGCTGGAGCGCTATCCGATCAATGTGCGATATCCACGCGATTACAGGGACAATCTCGAATCGATACAGCGTATCCTTGTTCCCACCCCGGTGGGGGGGTCGGTACCGCTCGGGGAACTCGCGACTTTCGAGTTCACTAACGGTCCGGAGGAAATTAAGAGCGAGAATGCCAGGCGTACCGCATGGGTTTATGTCGATGTTCGCTGTCGGGATATCGGAAGCTATGTGTCCGAAGCAAAGAGGCTCATAGAAGCGAAAATCGCATCAGGCGAGATCAACGTGCCGCCGGGTTACAACATCATCT
>JAPKYR010000037.1 GCA_026394215.1 bacterium | reverse complement strand
GCGGCGATGCTGCCCTGGCAGCTCTTCTCGGGCGCAAAGTGGATATAGTTACGGAACGCGGTTTAAAGAAAAGAATTCGGGATCGGGTATTGAAGGAGGCAGTACAGTTGTGAGGTAACATATGTACGGGAACTGCCATTGCGATTGAAATTCGGAAAATTGCTTTCAAGTGAATCGCCATCCGTGGCGATATTCAATTACGCGTATCGACGTATCTGGGCGGGATCGGCAGCGTCGTTCCTGGAAATCTTCATCTGGAGCATTTTCGCTCTCTATCTCGGATTCTGGTGTTTCAAGCTGGTTCCGTACAGGGTCGAGTACTGGCTGTTCCTGTCGGCGGAAGTGCTTATCCCCGGTCTCACACCCTTTATTATCGGGATTGCGATATTTAAAACGCATGTGAATGTCGGGACTGCGGACGAGTCGCTGAAATCGGTCCCGCTGAAAGCGATTCAGGTTCTCGGCCCTCGAATGCTCGCGGTGTTTCTTACTTGGGTCCGGTACATGCTGCCGTTGGTGCTGATTGTGGTTGTGAGCGAAATCTCAGTGATTAATGTCGACAGTGCATTTTATGTTAATAGTCTCAATTCATTGATTTTCCAAGACCCCTTGTTGGACAAGATAACCAGTATCCTGTACATGCACGCAAACCTCGGGAAAATTATTTTATATAAATCTGAATACTTCATCAAACCATGGATTTTTGAACGCTATTTACTCGGAATCGCACAGATAATTGGCTGGGGGTTGCTTCCATTAACATGGGGATTTTTGTGGGCAAGTGTCTTTCAACGGAGAGGTGGAATTTTTATACTGGCGTTTATTGCATACCTGATATTCCCTGCGATAATATTTTTGGCGACATATCAGATTCGTTCTTTCACTTATTCATATTATGATATCGCAGATAATATGAAGGCATACATGCTTGGACTCGGAGGACCGGTATTTTCAGCCATTCTTTTCCTTCTAACATTATTAATCTGGCAAAAGCGCTCATGAAGGCCAAATATAAATATTTTATTCCTGTCATTCTATTCATGTTTTCGTGGATCAGTAGTTATATAATTGTATCGAACAGGAGAAACGCATTTAGCATAATGCTCAATAAGGCTGGAAGAGAACATCAGCCGATTGTATGGATTCGCGGGATCAGTACAACAGAATTAACTGGCTGGTATATAAGTACAATTGATGAGAATGCTGTGAAACTCGTTCCGTTTTATGCTAAAGCTTCAATTTCAAACGTAATATTTTCTGATGATGGCATAATCCGAATCTCATCCTGGTTCGATGTTCATGAATCAACAATCAGTTTTTGGAACATACGAATGCCTGATATCTATACTCGACAAGATTCGCAATATGTAAATGTTGAATTTAATAAAAATAATACCTCTTTGTGGCAAGCTCAGGGTGAGCAATATGTGGTGATATTTAATTCCGATGGAGTACAGATTGAAGATTATGCAACCGGTAAGACGTCATATTCACAAATTACAAATCTACCGCCTTCATTTTCAGGAATAGATCGACTTTTTTCTGGCGAGATAAAAATAGACAGTGAGTTAACCACATTAATTTATAGAGAGGGTGATTGGGGCGAGAGGTGTATATTTTGGCGATACGATATTTCCGAAGGTAAATGGACCGCGATAATAAAAAGAGAATTTATTCCTTTCTTCGCCGTAGGACCGGATGCTCGAATCATAGGGCTGAAATTCGACCGACCGGGCCCTTCAGAGTCGATCTTCATCGATGGGTATACAGGTCAGACCCTTCACTCGATCTATGGAATGGACAAATTTACAATCGGCGATAGATGGATCGCTTGCAGTGAAGGGATTTCCGGCATTCAAAGAGGAATCGTACTGATCGACATGGATAATAACTGGGAGGAGTACCGGCTCACTTTCCCCTGCAATAATTTCAATGATTTCGCCATGTACGAACCCCCCGAGGGCGGGGTTGAGGAAATGCAAAGGATGCGTGAAGGATCGTAGGACGGACATTCCTGTCTGTCATTATTCATCATGGTTTCAATAACAGGCTGGAAAGCCTGCCCTACATTTATTCATCATGGTTTCAATAACAGGCTCGAAAGCCTGTCCTACATTTATTCATCTTGGTTTCAATAACAGGCTGGAAAGCCTGCCCTACATACCGAAAATACTTAAAAAATACACCTTGTGAGAATCATCCAAGTCTGATAAACTTAAATAAATACTAATTAACCACTTACAAGGGGATGCGGTTGGTTAGCGTACCGGCTCGTACATATGCGTTCATCTCAAACAAAGGCGGCGTGGGCAAGACCCACCTCGCGATCAATCTCGCCCTTCAGCTCGCGCGCGAAGGGCGACGGATCCTCCTCATCGACACCGACCTCGGTTCCGCAAACGCCGACCTCCGCCTCGGGGTGAGGACTTGCGCGACCCTCAATGATTTCTTCGAGCGGCGCGCCGACATTTTCGACTGCATCGTCCCCACAAATTACGGCATCCACTTCGTCGCGGGAAAATCGGGCGAATTCAAGCTCGCGAATCTTGGGCACCAGGAGAAAATCAGGCTTATGAGGGCGTTCGACAAGCTTGTCAAGGATGGCGGATATACCGACGTTTTCTACGACCTCGGCGCGGGGATCGGATCGAGAGTGCTCGATTTCGCGCTAATCGCGGACGAACTTGTG